>NZ_JCAMOP010000018.1:0-186729 GCF_059512345.1 Bradyrhizobium sp. Unk1 | reverse complement strand
TAAATATCGGCCTCACGATCACCGATATGGATGCACTTCGATGGCTTCTCAAAAAGCTCCGTGGATTGCTTGAGGTTCTCCAGCCACCGAATGCTCTCCTTGGTTTCAATGGGGATCCGTGTCAGGTTGACCTCGCGCCTGAGCGCAGCGACCCCTCTGAATTTCTTTCTGGTCCAGAACTTCACAGCACTGAGCCCCAGTGGAAGCCCATCGAGGGTCACGGCAAGGCTCGAATGCATCAAGATTCCGCATGTCGTGTACGTTTGGGGTTTTCCGTCCAATCTTCGAGAGTTGCCTTTGGGGATGCGCTTAATCATCCCGACTAGATCCGGGCGCTCCCTTTGATAGGTGAATTCGGTCGTATCATGCAGGACAAGAACAGGTCCTTTCGCAGCCGCGATACGTTTCCGCGTCGATTTAAAATGACCAGATAGGATGTCGGCCTCGCTTACTCGTTCATTGGAGAAGAAGCGATAGGCCGCCTTGGTATTCGCCCAGTCTTGGCAAACCATCGGAATGCTCTGTCCGATGTCTCCACCAATCTGCTCCAGCAGCATGCGAAATCTCTCGCCAAGTCGAGCGTCCTGGAATTCGCACCGCGCGGCTTCACGATCAAACCAGGTCACTGCGTCAGACGCCAAACAATGCGCCTCATCCTGGGCGCGTGAAGTCAGTCCCATAGAGCACCTCTTCTCGAATCAGGTGCCCATCAAAGAATCACAAGTGATTCTGGCGACTCAAGTTTTTCGGCTCAGTGCACCTCAAAAAATGTGGGTAATCGTAAGCTTCGTCGTATGCGTACTCAGCTCCTCACGTGAGACACTATGATGCTCTGCGAACACACCGTTTGCGGACCTTCGATCGGCGAGAAGCGCATTTCACTCGGTCGCGCCCTGTTCAGTTGAAGCCGACATTAGCGCCTAAACGGTCCCGCAGTGCCTGCCGACTGATGACAAGATTGTTGAGGTTCAGGTCCGGCGGTCGTGCTGCCAATCGCCTAACCAGTTCCCGGGTACCGTCCACGACAAAGACGCCGCAGTCATAACCGTTCTGCTGCTGTCTTATCGGCGCCTGTTGCAGGTTAGCGTCGAGCCGTCCTGCGAGTTCCGCTGCGGGCCTGTCATTGTATCCCTGAGTGGAGTCATAGTGATAGGCGACCGGCCGGCCCCGATCGCGGCGATCAACCAGCAGCAGCGACCAGTGACTGCCGCGCCGATGTCTATCCGTATCGCTGGCATCGCTTACCGGCAGGAACAGGAAGTCGGCTGTATCATGGCGAACCCAGCCTAATGCTCGTTCGGCGACCTCCTTGGAGGGGGATCGCAACATTTGGGCTATCAGGGGATCCACGAACCGCGTCCGGGCGGCGAGATCCGGATTGTTCTGCTGCAACTCCTGCGCCAAGAGCTCATAGTCCCGCTGAATATGCTCGTCACCCAGCCACTGCGTGGGGTCCAGCACGGGTCCGCTGCGGTGGCCGGAAGAGGCAACGGTAGCTGAGGGGCCGACACCCGGGACAGGAGACGGGCGAGGATGATGGAATTGCGCACCGCGGCGTTCTCGCGGCCCCAATGTGATCGAGTAGGTCTCACCGTTGATGGAGACCTGGGTTGGGCCGCTGAACTGGGTCGGCTGGACCCCGATGTTATCCAGGACATCGAGTAAGAAATCCGGCACCGGCTGGGAGCCATCCTGCCAATCCTCGTCGACTCGGTATCGGATGTCCTCAAGCTCCTGAACTACGCCCGACCGCCCGCCGAAGAACGCGGGTTTACCGGGAGGGCTGAGCAGCGGCGCTGACTGAGCATCGTCTCGCATCTGCTGCGGTGTGGACGGCAGATCAACGAAAGACTGAAGACCGCGGTAGATGTCTGACGACCGAGCTGTCGCGTCTGATGGCTCGGTGAAGAGGGGCGGTCTGCCGGCAGCCCCAGCCACCGGCGCTGATTGAGCATCGTCTCGCATCTGCTGCGGTGTGTACGGCAGATCAACGAAAGACTGAAGACCGCGGAAGATGTCTGGCGACTGAGCTGGCGCGTCCGATGGTCCGGTGAAGAGCGGCGGTCTGGCGGCAGCCCTACCTACCGGCGCTGACTGAGCATCGTCTCTCACTTCCTGCGAGGTGTACGGCAGGTCAACGAAAGAGTCGAGACCTCGGTAGATCGCCGACGACCCATCTGGCACCGCTTCCGGCGTCGGCCACTGAAAATCGTACGGCAGGTGCGGCGACCACGTTGAGTTCGACTCGCCACGCCGCGGCTCTCCACCCGCCTGGTCAGGGGAGACGCCCAGCGCAGCGTTCGCCTCGACGAGCCATAGGTAGCTCCGAAGACGATCGAAGCCCATGTCAGCGTTTCGACTGGCTTTTTTAAAGTCCGTGTGATCGTCGTTCAACGACTTTTGCTGCTCACCGGTGCCGGTGAGTCGGCTCACTATGCTCCCTCGCCCCTTCCTTTGGAGCCAAGCACCGAATCTTCGTTGGTTGCCGGCCCGATCTTGAACAACTTTCCTCCGGCTAGTCTCCTCGGGTTTGAGCATGCTCAGCTCTGCCTCTTCCAGGCCATCAATGATGCGGGCGTCATCGGGATAAAGATGCAATGTGGGCGACGGAACAGCATGGCCGCTGGGCTCCCGAGACGCACCGGCTCCGGAAACGTGCTCGGCATCGCCAACCTTGTTTAACGCGAACAATAGAAGCTCGTCCTTCGGGAACAACTTCTGAGCGAATTCAATCCGGGCAGCGTGGTCCAGCCCGGATATCGAGTAGCCCGCAAGATTAAGCGCGTTAGAAAATCTGCGAAGACTACGATCATGACGAGCAGCGCTGCCTGCCGTCATGCCACTGGCATTAAGCCGCTCTGAGAGGGGCGCGTCGTCCGCTGAGGGGATCGTGCGCGGCCGCCCGCCAGAAGCAGAAGCTACATAGCTCGGATCACGATACGCACGAAGGACACTCAACCCTTTCTTCATGTCTTCGTCCTTCGGGAAGTAAGTCTTGACGTGACGGACCAGGGACTCGTGGTCCCCCAGAACAATCGTTTGGCGATGAGCGCCAAGATGATTTCCAAGTCGGCGAAGCGCCTGAGTATAGCGCTTAACCGTCTTCTGGTTTGGCTTTTTCTGAGCCGCATATTTGGCAATCGCCTTATCGATAATGCCCCGATCTTCTGCAGAGAGATGGGGATGGGGATTGTGGTTGCGGCCGCCACCGGAGACAGGACCCCGATCGGGTGGGCGCGCCTCGGCCAAGTGCTGCTCAAAGCCCTCTTGCCCGGCATCGCCCCCCTGGTGCTGTTCCAAGACGGCGTGCTGCGCCTGGGACCAAGCTGTTACATTGGATGGATCGAAATTGTACGGGTCCACGCTAGCCTCACGTCCAAGAAATCAATTGAGCTGATCCTATTATGGATAGGCTTTCCAGAAGCTGACGAGGCCGTCGCGCGTGAAGCAATGCATCTCCACATCTGCAAAACGAAACTGCCCCGCTCTCAATCGTCGCGGGGCTTCATGGGTTTCAGGACCCGCCATCCTTGCCGCCGATGAAGCCTTCCGGCGGCATCGGAGCCGACGACTCGTCATTGCTCTGGTAGCAAAACGGCATACCGGCGGCTCCGCACTTGTCCGCGGTCGATCTTCTCCCGGCTGGAAGCGTATGCGACCGGTCGGTTCAGCGGCCATCAGCTGCGTAGGGTGCAGCGATTGCTGAAGAATTGGCGATCAAAGGCCGCTCGACAGCTCATCAGCAGCGCAGCGATCAAGCTAGCGGTCCAAGCTTCGTGTCTTAGGATCTAATCTCGACAGGTTCTTTCGTCGAATCACCGCAAGCCGCTCGCTCGCTACGGCGCTCTGGAGGGCACGCTTTCGCGGCAGCTGATTCAGGAGAGACTACGGTGCGCTTCGGTAACATTGTCATCTGAGGCAATATGAGTGGGCAGTTTTCCATGGCACGTGACAATCTCGTCATAGCAACGGCGCCGGCGCCAGGTAGGCCTGGATGGCTCGAGAGGCAGCCTTGAGCTGGCCAGGGCGCAATCTGTCAATCGAACTTGTAGGAGGCCTGGAAGAACGTACCCCAACGCTCCATGCTGTACTCCCGAATGTTAGCAAGTGATTGATGCACCGCTTTCGCAGTGCATGGAGTAGGCGTCCTTTTTGGTCTTCCACATGGCCGAATAGCGGCCACCAAGCCGAGGCTGATATTGTCGGTGTTGAAGTAGGACAGCACGCCTTCAAGCTGGAATCCGCCGCCACCACTGCCGTGTTGTTGAGAAAACGTGGTCACGGGGCGCGATAGATGATGGTCCCGCCGGCGCCGTTCCATGCCATCGCTCGGGGATGGGCTGGCCCGAGCCTCCTGGCCATGATCATGTTCGAAACTCTCGCTCAGCATCAGCCGCTCAACCGACAGGCCGAGCGCTACGCTCTGGAAGACGTGAACATTGGCTCGTAGACAACCCGTTGCGCCGCGCCGTCACCGACACCAAATCGTGGCCATACCTCTTCCAATGTCCAACGGCGCCGAGCGCCTGTCGAGACCACTTCCAATCGGGAGACTTTCGAAATAGGCGTATGGTCCGTCATACGCCTATGTCTTCATCCTTCATCATACCGCGCAAGGCGGTCCTCACGCTGAGCGATACGCCGATTGAGGGCGACTGGCCGCATCTGCGGATCGACGCCACTGACGTTGAGGTGCGCCAGAATAGTCGCATCGTGTCGATCGCGGTGATCATCGCCGTCGGCGTCGATTGCCATGGCCGGCGCGAGGTGTTCGGCATGGACATCGGCCCCTCCGAAGCCGAGACGTTCTGGGGTGCCGCATCCAGCTCATGCGCAACGCGCTGGCGAATGTCGGTAAAAGCTTCCTACCCGTCGTCTCCGCTTTCATGGCAACCGTCTTTAGCAAGGTTGATGCCGAGGCTGCAGGAACGCAGTGGCGGACGTCGCCGACCAACTCCGCCCCAAGCTGCCCAAGCTCGCGGGCTCCATTGACCGAGACTGAGACCGATGTGATCGCTTACATGACGTTCCCGCCCCAGCACCGAACAAAAAGCACTCTACCAGCCCGATCTAGGGCCTCAACGGCGAGATCAATCGGCGACAAAGGTGGCCGGCATCTTCCCAATGAGGACGCCATCGATCGCCTCATCGGTGCAATCCTGCTCGAGCAAAATGACAAATGGACCGTCCAGCGCGCCCGTTACATGACGCTGGAAGTCATCGCACCGCTGAGTGATGATCCCTCCGTCACCCTACCGGCGATCGCCAGCTGACCTCCCCGGCACCCGCCGCTGAACGCGGTGACCCGCCGCCAGTTGCACCATGACATGGGACACGATCTCATCGCATCATCTGCGTGACACCGGCCACAATATCGAGAAACGAGGAGTCCGTGAACAGTAAGCCTAGATCGGATCCCGTTTTGACTGGCGGTTTACGGTTATTTTGGCCCGCATGATGCGCTGACGCCCTTCCATTTTACGAACAATGCGAAGACACCGGGCTCGCTGTCCGCCGATGAAGGCGATCGAATCTCTCTGGGCCGCACGGGCGCATATGTTCGTGCTCGAGAAGAGACGGGTCACCTGTGACATCGAGGTATTCGACATCGTCCGACACACCGCCGACATCTTCCCGAGGACGCGACCGGCGGCATCGAGTAACAGTGAACGGCCGTTCGTTGGCCTGTTGTCGGATCACCTTCGAGCTTGATCGGATGGGCTCGGCTGTCGTCGAAGTCGCAGAGATAATGGATCGTCTTTCGTGAATGATGTCGCAGAGGCGCGCCTTGCAAATATCGATGGGATTCTGCTGACACCTTCTCGCGGCATGGCATATGCGAGTTTCACGACCTCTTTGAAGGGATCGGCTTATGTCTGTGCATGACGATACCCTTAAGTCGGACGTCCGCTGGACAAATGGGTGGGTTTCAGACAGGAGGGCATCGACCCACACCGGCCGCTTTCGTTTTGTGAATGGCGTCGGGTTCGTCAGCTTTCGGAAAGCTAGTCCGTGTACAGTGACGTCGAAGTTAGCGGCGCGTGGTAGGGACAGCGTTTGCCCTGTGTATGCGTGGGGCTTTTGGGCGCCGAGTCACGTTTCTGCTAACTTCAACCAGTGCGGCGTGGCAGGGACAGCATCTGATCCACCAGCTGACCAGCGCCGAGTCGCGCCCGCGCTGCTTCCGGTGTGAGACTGGGACCATATGTAACCACCGGACGACGTCTTCCAGATCAAGCTAATAGCCACCTTGCGGCCGCTCCGCGGAAAGGGGGCTCCGGGCCGGAAATCAGAAAATTGTTAAATGACCTTGTAGGCGGCTCGGTGCAAAGTTTGATCGTTAGGCTTGGAACGAACACAATGCATAGTGTTATCACTGTCGCTTCCGGTTTTGAGATCTTCATCAGATCCGGACGTCAGCGGAAGCGCAGCGACGAGGACAAGGCGCGGATTGTTGCGGAGCTCGTGGCGAGCGTCGACTCGGTCGTGCGCTGGTGCGACGGCACGCATTGTCGTCGACAGCAGCTGTTTGGCTGGATAGGTCCGTAAAGAAGTGGCCGGCGACGATTCCGAAGCAGACGATATACAGCTTGCGCCGGCCGTGTTGGATGCGTGATGCCCGCCCTTAGCCATGAGCGTAAGGGCTAAAGGCGTCGAAACCCACGAGGAGCTTAGCCAGCTTTCAGGCAAGCTCTAACGGGCCAACGGTCCTGCTTGAGTGCAAGCGCAGCCCATTCAGGCTTCGACGCGCGAGGGCACGAGCTCACCGGCCAGCCTCTCTCCGAACATTCTCCCCTCGCTGCACTACTCCAGAGAGCTTCCGTCGAGCGTGCCACTCCACCGTCCGAAGGGCCGCGGTGAGCTCCGCTACCACGTCGGGCGCACGTTCAGGGCACCACAATCCATGTTCCCTGCCGTGGTTGCACTGTCGGAGGCGATGCGGCTGTCCGGCATCGATCGCGAAAGGATCCACTCGCGGGCCTCGGCCAGGTCTGGTTGCAACCTCCGAAACACTCACGTCATCCTTGGTGTGACGAGAGTCGAGATATCATGTCGGTTCGGGTTCCTGTAGCGGTCGGCGAGACTTTTGAACAACTCACCCATCTGATCTGACCGAACAGTAAATTCCCCATAATTAGGATCAAAGAGGGTCGTCATTCCATTCGATGTCGACGTTGCGATTGTGTGGGCGCCACCTGCGGCGAAACGCAAGCGGACCAAATAGATCGACCCATCGTCAGTGACCTCATTCACGATCTGGTCAATGCGCGAAGATGTACCAAACCTATATCGCGTCTGTTCAGCGAACGGCTCTAGGCCGGCTTCGCGTAACATCGTACTTTTTGCCTGAAGGTTGTGAGACCCTTCCGCCCTATCGCTGCGCAACAGACTCTTGAGGTCTTCATACCGCTGCTGCCGCATTGCCGCTGAGCTGGGATTTTGAGTCCCCGGGCGCTGCGCTCATCCGGGATGAAGGGCTGCTCGGGATATTGAGGAGCCACTCCGCTGCCAATTCAACGCAGATTCCGTTGACATTGGCCTCGGGCAATTCAGCAGTCCTGTGTTCGAACAGAGGACGGATAGGCATCGCTGGAGAGGATGGATTTGAGCTGGAGGACAGAGGGTATGTGCTGGGTCCGAGGTGCTTGGACTGTAAATGATTGCATCTGAGGTATGTGGCTTGCTGCAGCAGAGCCCCATTTTGTCGGACAATTCCCCAGATGGCGGGCTCTCCCGTCGAGCGAGATCCGTCAATGTTTGAGCAGATTCGTAGCTGTCCGCCGACCGACTCGGTTCGTCAGCTTGTTTAGGGCGTGTGGATCGGCCACTAACTGGATTATACATGCCGGTTCGCCTGCTTCTTCAGCGTACGTTTCCTCAGAGCGAGCGCGGGCTGCTTACGCTCTGCTTGCGAATGTTATTCGCGGCAAGCTGATGACGAGCTGACAACCAGATAAGTTGGCGAAGCTACCGCCCCCCGCGCCTAATTAGTGTCTCGACCGTCTCTGCGAGCCCCGCTCCAGGTGCGGGGTAGTGCCGACGAGCTCATGACCGTCGCACAGCGACGGCAGGCCGACCTTGTGCAATTTCGGATGCAGTCAGGGTGGTGGGGCGACAGCGTCTTCGTCAAATTGAATTCGACCGTCTCGTTGGCCTCGATCTCACCATCATCGCGTTATGCCGGCGGTCGGCGCACACTTCTCGCTCCAAAGAGTGCGCAATTCGCGTCGTGATCGCCCAGTGATTGCCTTGTAGCCGGCCTTGGGCCCGGCGAGAGTTTGTTGTTGCTGCCGAACCGCGTTCAGCATGGCTCCGCCAGCTTTACCCGGATCAGTGCACTGTTCGCTGCTCCTAGTTGATAGCAGCTAATTCAGGCTCAGCCTCCCCGCGCACGGTAACGGGCGATCGATCCTGACATATATCCGCTTATGACGCCTCAATTCGGCGGCGCCGAATCGGTGCTTCTGCAGCCGCTCGGCTCTCCTTCCGCTCGGATATCACTTCAGTTCATCATGCTGTCGCGCTCATCCGCGCGAACAACATTGCTGCGTCTGAGGGCCCTAATCCAACGATGCCTACAAAGCTCGGCGGCGGCATCGGGATGTCCCGATGAGTGGGTCTCCACAGGTGAAGGCAATATCGGCTGTTATTCACATACTGCGAATGTGGCGGATGCAGTTGCATGACGCACTCCTCTTCATCCCAGAACAGGTCTTTGACAAAGCACATCTCTTCCCAGTTCGGACAGCGCCGCGGCGTCGAGACAGCGACATGCTCCCAGCCAGGACGGACGAATCCACTTATCTTTAGTTCACACCCGCAAGGCCCCTGCACAAAGAACACGCCGCAAGGGCCTGATCCCGGAACCGTAGCGAATCGGCCGTGTTGCACGCGGCCGGCCTCCAGCTTCTCTATCATTTGCGCTCGCACGCCCGCTCCTTTGCCTTTCGGATGGCCTTGAACTCGACGCAGATGACGTTGTCTCGCAACTCGTCAACCGGCTCGATCCTCGGCCGAGCGCTTCTATACCGCTCTTCAGTGCACCATCTGAGAAAGCCGCAGATGTCCATCATCACTCGTTCTCCTGTTACAGTCTTCTAACGCTCGCATTGTGGGCCGAACGCTCTCAGCGGGCCACTGATTGCCTGAGTATAAGCGGTAGTACGATCCGGGCGATGGCGAATTAGTTCGCCGATTGCACCTTCCCGCTCATAATGCAGCTCTGTCATCAAGCCCCTCTCACGCGAAGCGTCTTACTCATCGCTGCCGGCCAGTATTGGTCGCACCATCGCCGAGTAAAGCGCGCATCAGCAATACTAATGTCCGCCATCGCTCTCGCGCGCTTCAAGCAAGCGTTAGTGCCCATTCATGTCATGGCGACCGGCTTGAGCACAAGAAACTGGCGGCACCTCCTCTTCAATGAATTGGTCGTTATCATGGCATGCTCCGTATAGTGGGCCTTGACATTCACATTCCATGATGGCTCGCAAAGCCAACGATGTCACCAATTGATGCTTTGCGGCGATATTACTGCTTGGTGAGATCGTACCTGATCATTCACGGCTTTCTCGTCCAGTCTGAATAGTGCCAAGGCGCCATCTATGTGAACACGATTGAATTTTACGGCGGCGAGTCGCACCGGAGCCGCGGACGCCTGGCATGAACTGTCCTCGAGCTGATAACATCCAGCGGGTCGCCTGCATCTCGGTGTCTCTTCGTAAGCTAACGGTCAGAAACAATGATTAGTCGATCTCAATCAGGGCGACCGTCGGCAGATCTTCCCGCGTCACTACGATGCAAGTCCTAGCTCATTGTTCATGGTATGGCGCTCGCGTAGCACTGAGCCTTTTGCTGCCAATGCGGGTGTTGTCTTTCAGACATGGACGTCGCGAATCTGACCTCTGGCAGCGACTCTGCGTCCCCAAAAGCCCGACAGACGGGCTTTTGTTTGCATCAAGGCGGTGCCGACACTTCTGCGTCGTGGCATGTAGATTGCTGCGGTGACGGAAAGCGACCTTAACTGCACCGACGATACACGAGATACCATCGGCCGGATGCTCGCCGCGCAACGGACAACGCTTCTAATACTCTCCTTATGAAAGAGGACTGCGAGCTTATGAGTGGTACGAGGCATGCAAAGCCCAGCATTTTTCGGTGGACCAGCGCGACGTCTGATGAAATGACGCATTGGCGCGAACCAAAGCACCCACCGATCAAGCATTACGGCGCCGATTGTCGCTCCCGGCAGTCGCAAAGGAGGTGGAACCTTTGGCCGCTGGCCGCACTCCTCATAAATGCGCTGCTTTGGGCCGGACTCTACTGGATCATCGCACCGTTCTTCTGAAATAATCTCGCGGACGGCAAAGGCGCGAGGGGCTTTCCGACGCCTCTCGCATGCCGCGGCCGCACCGTATGCGCACCATCAATCGGACGTAGAGACCTCTTTCACAGACTTGATTCCAGCGCACACTTCGCGCGACTACCTGGAAATCCGCCCCTCGGACGAACGCAAAGGAAATATTGAGCCATGAGATATCTCGAATTGGCGAAACTGAATCCAAACACTGACCTGTAACAGCTCAACGTCCCCGCGCGGATGGCATCCGGGCTTCCGCGTCAACTGCGACGCATCGACTGCAAATTGAGGTCTAGGGTTGCGCATTTTCGTGATATGAGAAAAAGCTTTCGAGAAGCTGACTAAACAAGTAGGCCTGAAGGCGCGTTGGGCAGGCGGACTGCTCCGCCTCCACGTATATATGTCGCGATCTGGAGCGCGGCACAGGACGTCAGGATGCCCCGCCCTACGGTGCCCTCAACGTCCCTTCCAGGCACTGACTTGCTTGCTAAGCGACATTTGCGTGGCCATTGGGTCGGGTAGCGATCAACAGGCTGGGGCCTTTTGATGATCCGCAGCGACGCTTTACAGCTCTTCCTCGTGCCACGTATCGTCCTCGTCTTTGTGCATCTGCCACACGTGGGCGCGCCGGGCCAGCTTGTCGTATTCCACGGCAATTTTGAGCAGCCTGTCTTTGGCTTTTCCGTCAGCGAGCGCTTCCGCTTTCTTTCGCGTTGCTTCCGCACGGCCTCGCCAGTGCTCGGGTTGGTAGAGTTTGCTTTTCAGATTCATGCCGAGAGCATGCAATTCGCAGATCAAAGAAATGCGACACCGGCGCTCCGTATAATCACGTAACAGCGACGCTCGGGGGCCGAAGCGGACAGTCGCCATGCACAGCCGCTATTCTGAAACACCACAGTGCGCGTTGCAGCCGAGGCTCGTACGAAGAATGCACAGCCCCGACATTCTCAGACGGTCGGACGCACGAAGGGGCTTGAATCGTACGTAGCGTTAGATTGTACGATCCTCGACAAGCGGGAACCACGTCCGACAATCCAGACCGTTCCGGACACGTCATGAGAATTGCGAATGTTTCAAACATCTAAACTCACCGGGCGCGGCTCGATCAGGACGATAAGATCCTCCGGGTGCATCTTTGTCCGCGCTTCGTCGGAGCTGTTCCTGTCGCGGCTGGACGAAATCGCGCGTTTCGAGCTCTGTACGGCAGGCGCTCCCATCACCGTAGCCTCACCGGAACGGACGCAAGACGGAGGCTCCATCCCAGATACCCCACCCAACGTCTTCATAACGCGGAACACAGGCGCGATTACACCAAACATAGTCTCGGCGTGCGCCATCATGGTTCGCTCTGAACGATCGAATGCATCATCAACAGTGGCTTGAGCGGACCTGCGCTTTTGCCTGCTCTCTCTGCCTGGCGATAGCTGGCCCGCCCCTTCAACCCGGCGTGACGCCGGCCACGGCGTCATTAGTCGGTTGGCGGTAGGCTGAGCCGGAGTACCTAAGCACAAGTCAGGCCCAAGCAATGCGTCGCGACATCCAGGCATGCACCGAATCACCGGAAGCTCCAGAATGATCACTTGCTGGGCCAGCTCAGCCGCAAGTGCTTCCACTCTTCGTGGTGCTCCGCCACTACAGCAGGTGTCCTTTCTGTCGTGCCGGACAGATGGCCAGCACCGTACGGACCGCAAAAGCGGAAGAACGAGTATGCCGGCACCGTACTTAAGCAGTTCCGGCCTGTTTCCTGGTTGACAGGTCATGCTGCGCTTCGCGCAGGAAGAACAATAACGCAGCCACACGGACTTGAAGGGATATCATGACTCAAAATCAACGAACTCGTTTGACTTCGCGCCTCACAATCTACCACTGCGTCAGCGCTCTTGTCGTCGCAATGACAGCTGTAATCCCCGGGCCTGTCAACGCGCGTGATCAAGCGCCGACCGCAGAAGAGAAAGAGGCTTGCATGGAGGACGTATTCCGCCTTTGTAGCAGCCACATACCAGATCGCGCCGCTATCACTGCCTGCCTCAGATCCAAGCAAGCGAGCCTCAGTCAGCAATGTCGCTACGTGATCTCCGTGCGAGACACTGGCAAGAAAAGCAGCGACTCGAAGTGACGATGTGGCGACCTGTTCGTTTGCCGTATCCGCAGAAGTGGTCCCAGCGTGACCTGCAGGACGGTCACCCAAGGTTAGGTGGCGAGCATGGCTCGCCTACAATTGACCAACGCTGTGGTAATCGCGCTTTGTCCAGATAGGCGAATGCACAAATTACCCTTCGACGCGGTTCTGATTGCCAAATAGGAGTGAGTTAGCCGCACGTATCATAAAAGCGTTGCGCTAGCTTCGAATTCGTTCTGCAATTTCCTGACATGAGGTTGACGCGGTGCCCCTCTTCGAGCGCGAATATTCGGTGCAGTGCCGTTCCCAGAAGATCATCCAGGAAAGCCCTCGCCATCGCATCACCAGAATTGCGGACCCGGATTTGCGAGACCGCCATCGGCAAGTTCCTGGTATCCGCGGATTTCCTGACGAGACCGGTCCGCGAAGCGGCCGGCGCCGTGCCCGAGCTTCACGCAGCACTCGACAGTTGGCGCGGCGCCCTCATGCACACCAGCGTGTCGGGCAGCACCAGTGATTACTTCGCAAGCTCCCATATCCACGCAACTGCGATTGCCCGCGGTGTCGTTGATGGCTTCCACCAACCAGCGAAGACCTCGATCGACCGAGTGGCCCTCGAGCCGCCCGCTTTTGGTGCGTCCGAACTCCACGAGATCACTCCAACGTGACGCGCGGACCGGCTCACCGCCTCACGCGGGCGGATCAACGGACGCGTCCACCCTCATTTACAATCAGGTGGGGTTATTTTGTAGAGCCAGCTGAGATCGGGCTCGATCTACCCAGTACCGATGGCCTTGAAGCAGGTAGAGGAAGCCGCTTTAACGCTTCATCACGGCGGCGCCGGGAGGCTAAAAGGCTTTGAAGGATGCGGTGATCCGGCCGAAACACCGCGGTAAAGAGTCCGCTGCGGACGCGGCAAGCGGGCGCGAGACAGTGTCATCGGTCCTGCGACAAGCAACTGCAGTGTTCTAACTGGCCGACGATCTCCTCTCGACGGCACCACCGAAATGGAGAGCTTGACCCTCACGTAGCGTCAGGTTGTAGCCTCGCCAAGTGTGCCCACACTCAACCGACTGCCGCCTCAAGCGTCAATGAGGCCATGCCGCGTGGGGCGGGCCGCTGCATCAAGGCAATCGGTTCCGGGTCTCTTCAACGATGTCTCGCTGAACGGAAGAGCCCGAGGTTTGAACAGGGAACGTGTAAAGTTCGATGGAAGTGCTTAGATCGATCATCGGCAAAGTTGCCACGGGCGCCACTCTGACGCGTGAGGAAACTGCGTCAGCCTTCGACAGCATGATGTCGGGTTACGCAACTCCCTCGCAAATCGGTGCCTTGTTGATGGGGATGCGGGTCCGGGGCGAGACGGTCGAAGAAGTCACGGGTGCCGCCTCGGCGATGCGGAATAGAATGCCGCCGGTCGAGGCGGCATGCGAACCCGTCGGTCTCGCTAGCACGAGCGACACCCTGACGAATTCGGTCAACGTGTCGACGTGCGCTTCCTTCATCGTCGCCGGGGCCGGTATTCCTGTCGCCAAGCATGTCAACCGCGCTGGGTCTTCGGGTTCAAGCGCCGCAGACGTGTTGGCGCGCCTCGGTGTGAAGGTCGATCTCAAGCCTGAGGCCATCGCACGTTGCGTGCAGGAAGCCGACATCGGCTTCATGTTTGCGTCAGCCCATTATCCGGCGATGCAGCGCATTGGGCAGATCCGGAACGCAGTTGGAACCCATACGATCTTTAATCTGATCGAGGCTCTGTGCAACCCGGCCCGGGTCAAGCGGCGGATCGTTGGGGTATTGTCTCCCGAATGGGTGCAGCCTCTGGCGCACGTCTTGAAGAACCTTGGTGCCGAGTCGGTATGGGTTGTTCATGGCTCGGACGGGCTCGACGAAATAACCCTCGCCGGCCCAACGTTTGTTGCTGCGCTTGAGGCGGGTATAATCCGCACCTTCGAAGTGACGCCGGAACAAGCCGGGCTCCGCCGCTGCCGCAACGACGCGCTGGAGAGGAGCGATGCGGACGCTAATGCCGCTGCGCTGAAACATGTGCTTGATGGCGTACCGGGTCCATTTCGCGACGCCGCGCTTTTGAACGCGGCGGCGGCGCTGGTCGTGGCCGGGCGGGCCTCCACACTGCAGGAGGGCGTAGCACTTGGACAAGAATCACTTGATCGCGGCGCCGCGGCCGCTCGACTGAAACGCCTGATCGCGATTTCGAACGCCTGACAGCCGAGCTGGCCGATGTTCCAGTATTGCGACCAAGTCTGCTGCTCACGAGCGCGAAAATATTGCAGCCATGAATGCACGTCACTTCTGCGGGATTTCGAGGAGCCTGCGCCGCCTGCGCTCGCCCTGACGAAAGCAATTCGCGCTGAGCACGAGGCGCGAGGGCCAACTTTTTTGTCGACGAGAGCCTGTTGCAGCCCGGGTTGCCGAGGTGAGGACCCGCGATGAAGCGCGCGCTGCGCACCAAAGGAGACAATCGATGATGTCCTGGCAGAGGATTGAAACACTCGGATCTATTGCAGTGATAGAACACATCATTCGGAAGTTTCGGGAATTGATCGATACAGATAGCTCGATCCCGCCGGAGCTGCGGGCTGCGCTGCACGCGACGCTTGATGAGCATCTTCTCAAGGCAAAAACACGTGTTCTCCTAAAAGTACATTAGGTGCGCCGATGCGGTCTACATGCTTAGAAACTTTGGCAGGCGCGCTCCGGTACCGCAATCGGCATCATCCCGTCTGCACGGGGCCCAGCGAAGTTCCAGCCCAGCGGATCGGATCGCGACCACCGCTCCATGTGCACTGGCGCGTCGCCGGGCTGCTCTTCGCGGTTTGCTGTTTGATGGGAGCCCTGTTGAAACAGTGGCGGCGGCGATTCTCAGTTCTGCCGCTGCGATCGCCATCCGGCGTAACGCGCCGAGATATTGCAGTCCGTCCGGTCATGACTGTAGCTGATCCAGAGGACATCGAAGTCACACCTCGTCTCAATCTGAGCCGACTCGTCACGCAATTTCGACACCGGGTACCGCATTACAGGCCCAATAGAGATCTAAGTCGTCTCTGGGTTTGGAGACACTAGAAGTGGGGTTCAACGCAGAGGCTGATCATGAGCCACCAGTCTCTCCTGCGATTCGGGATGTGCCGTCTATCCAACCGGCAGAGTTCCGTCATGCCATGCAAAGCCTGGCGAGCGGTGTCGCCATCGTGACGACCGGGACGGCAGCCGGACGACGTGGACTGACGGTGAGTTCTGTGACGTCCATCTGCATGGAGCCGCCGTGCCTGGTCGTTGGCATCAATGCCCGCTCCGAGGCACATGATGAGATCCTTGCCAACGGCAGCTTTGGAGTCAGTGTTCTCCGCAGTGACCAGGAGGAACTTGCCCTGCGTTTTGGCGGTGGTGAGGGGGCGAAAGGCGTTCACCGCTTCGATACCGCGCCCTGGGATCAGGGCGTCCTCGATGTACCGCTATTGCCCAACGCATTTTGCGCGCTCGAATGCGTTTTGTATGACCATAAGGTGCTTGGCACACACACCGTCTTTATCGGACGAATTATCGCGACCCAACAAAGCGATGGAAATCCATTGATCAATATCCGGGGCGCGCTTCGTACTTTGCTGCTTGACTGAGTGCGGTTTTTGCGCAGATCCCGTCGGGAGAGCAGAACGGTCGATGGCCTCAATCCCTGGTCGCTTCCACGACAGTCATCGAACAATTGCTCGGGCTGCGACTGGTTTCACAGATTAGAGCTCGCATTGAAAGGTCTCATCAGCTCCGGCGATTTCGGCGCTTCGCCTGTCGTGCTATGCTGGCGCCGGTCTGCGACCTCCCGCGTCGAGACGCGTGCGGGTTACCTGGTCTGGACAATGCGTTTTGCCGATATCGCAATAAGGTCCTGATCAGAACCAATCTCAGCTCACCAGAACGTCCAACTCCAGTACGGCCTCGGCTGCATAATCCCGTCGAAAACTACCAGCTTTGGTAGATCAGTTGTGATCGACAGGCGAGTAGCATCGTTGCCGCAGCAGGATCGGGTTCAGAGGCACGCCCCGGGTCACAACGGTTGGCGCTTCTCTAGAACTTCGGGCTCGATTCTGATGTGAGGGACACGGTGATGTTATGATCTTGCGGAAGCGATGACAATTCGAATAAGGCGTCAGACAACTATGTCCAGCAACGCGTTCGAAATCGCCCGGATTCTCGAGGGCATTCGCCGCTGGGTCCTGATCGAATCTCCAACGGAGCGGCCGGATCAGATCAACAAACTGGCTGATGTTGTCGCAGCAGGTTATCGCGACCTGCCGGCCAGCGTCGAGCGCGTTGCGGGGCGTGACGGCTGCGGCGATCATTTGGTCACCCGCTCTTCTTGGGGGCAAGGCGTACCAGGCATTCTGGTGTTGAGCCATCTCGACACAGTTCATCCGATGGGATCAATCGAACGGCTACCATTCAAGATCGAGGGCGACCGTGCGTTCGGCCCCGGCATCTACGATATGAAAGGCGGTGCCTACCTCGCCTATCACGCATTCCGGCAACTCTGCGCCGATGATGCACGCCCGCCGCTCGGCATCACCCAGCTCTACGTCTCGGACGAAGAGATCGGCAGCCCAACCTCGCGCGCGCTGATCGAGGCCGAGGGCCGCAAGGCCAAATACGTACTGGTGACCGAGCCGGCCCGCGACGGGGGCAAGGTCATCACGGGGCGCAAGGGCGTTGCGCGCTTTGACGTATTCATCAAGGGCGCGCCCGCGCATGCAGGTACGCGCCCCGAGGACGGCCGCAGCGCGATTCGGGAACTCGGCCATGTGATCCAGACGCTGGAGGCGATGAACGATCTCACGCGCGGTATCACCGTCAATGTGGGCGTCGTCCGCGGCGGCACCAGGCCCAACGTGGTCGCGGAACTGGCCTATGCGCAAGTCGACATGCGCGTCCCGACCATGGCCCATGCCGAGGAGCTGGTGCCGAAGATTCGCGGCATCAGCTCGCGCACCGAGGGCGTCAGCGTGAAGGTATCAGGCGAATTGAACCGTCCGCCATATGAGAAGACCAGCGCCGGTGCCGCACTTTACGCACACGCCAAAAAGCTCGCCGCCGAGCTTGGCTTCGAGCTGCTCGACGCGTTCAGCGGCGGCGGCTCCGACAGCAATTTCACCGCGCCGCATACCGCGACCCTTGACGGCCTTGGCGTGGAGGGCAAGGGCGCGCATACGCATTATGAGCAACTCTACATCTCGTCGATTGAACCTCGCGCGCGGTTGCTGTACCGCCTGTATCAGACGCTGCGATAATCCCGGCGCCAGGCGAAGTCAGTGACCGCGACGTGCGTTTGATGACGGCTGCCGGCACATTCGCAGGATCGTTCCTCGCCCTCCCCCAAGGGCTACAGACTGCGCCCCCATCAGGCCGACCTCACCAGCGTCGGATAGAAGTGACTGAGCTATCCAATGACGGCAGCCGCGGGCAATCGGCTGCAAAGGTAGCGAGCACTTGGTCGCAAAACGAGCGTTTCCGACAATAGGCTTGTCGGCAGCGACCCTGATCTCAACGGGAGACGAACTTTCTTGACGCAAATCGCAGAGATGAATGCGTGCGGCACCAGACCGGCCGGCGGCCCAATTTGAGAGCTTGGCCACGTCACACGGCTGCATAAAAGGGCTTGAATCGGACGTAACGTTAAGTTGTACGGTCTGGAGGTGGGCGCCTATCTCGGTCTGTGGCCGGGATTGTGAAGGATTGCGATGTCTCAGCTGGTCAGATCCCCGTCCCCATGGTCGGTCATGAACTTCATCCCCGTGGCCGGTCGGTCGGAGGGGCTCTGCAGCGAGTCCCGACTGCGACGCTATGGCTCGAACGTAGCTTTAAATGGCTCGCCATTCCGGAAGCGAGACTATGTGGCTGTTCTGGGCCGGGGCACCAGAGCCGACCAGGTCAGAATTGACCGACGTAAACCTCCATCCGAAACCCCTAAGTGGGGAACGCTGCTTCCCGGCTCTGAACCAAGCCCCTCCTCTGGCGCGACATCGCGCCAAAATCAGTTCGCCGAACCGGCCTTCCGCTCGGTTCAAACTGCTTTCCCGTGGTGGCAAGGCATTTCCATCGCGCAAAGGTGCGACAGACGGCGGGCCTACTCAGGTTTTCAAAGAGCCTGAGCTGCAATTGTCGCTCCGCGTGACCAGCGCGGCATCGGAAGATATTGCTTGGCATTATGGAGCAGCAAGTTGAAAGAGCCCGACGGCCTCAAGAAGGTCCTGTTGATCGACCATATTGAAGGCCAATGCCGTTGCATCATCGGCTTCAAAGATGGAGATGCCAGAGAGGCCTATATGTGCGGCGAGCCTGTATATCAAAGACGCGGCAAGAAACTGTCTTCGTGGTGTGTCTATCACTACGGACAGATGCACACGACCGCCGCCCAGCAGCACAGAGAGAGTGATCAATCAGTCGAGATCCCTCAAGCAGTATCCATTGTTCGCAATCCATGAGAATCATCAAAAACCGGGTCCTACCAAGGCCGTGTGATCATAGCCTGTACAAGGGCCAACCGAAGCATGTGATCGGGGCCTCGCCAAGCAGTTCCGGGTTGCGGCGGAAGCAACTCGCGGCGAACGTACTGTGCGGGTCTGACGTCCATGAATAACGAGTTGGATCTCTGCAGCCTGATCGAGCGAAACGCTGCGTATGCTCCCGACAAAGCTGCGATCCATTTCGAAGGGCAGACTCTCAGTTACGTCAGCCTCAACCGACAGACTGCGCGGATCGCTCGCCTTCAGAGCCAGCTCGGCGTCCGGAGGGGAGACCAGATCGCGATCCTCAGCTTCAGCAGGCCGAATTATCTGGGGATCCAATGGTCGATGCGAAAGCACCGACCTATCCTCTCTCGGAGCAGGACGGCGCGAAATCAAGCTTCGATCAGTGCCTCACCACGACGCAGCAAGTTCAGCGTTGTTGCATCACGATCCCTGTCCGATCGCGTCCAAATGCCCGGAGGTCCCGGATGCCGCGGATCCTGATCATGAATGCCGGTACGGCTCAAATGTCGGGCGCCGATCTGACACCAGCTCAACTTTCGCTGGCCGCCAACTCGGCATACCGTTCAGCGTGGTTTGCTCAGGAGGGTGACCTGATAGTCTCCCCGGTAGTCATCCCGGCGGATCTGCTATCCTTCATTGGCGCGACGCTCGATTTCGACGCATCGAGTCTCTGTCTGCTTGTACCTCAAGGCGGCGGCCAATCGCCGGTGCTTGATGATTGCACACTCCTGTCCAAGACTGTTGTTGAGCAAATCAACAGACATATTCGTCAGAAATCAACCTGGCGATTGTATCCCTGCTACTCTACTGAAGGCGTCGCACGCCTGGCTGCCATCCTCGGCATACCGCAGACCGGCGACGACTTCGCTCTGCAGCGAGGGCCTGATCTGTTGAACCGCAAGAGCCACTTCCGTCAATTGGCGACAAGCGTCGCACTTCCGCTGCCCAATGGATCTGTCACGACGGACTCAAACGAACTATTCAGAGCGGTCACTTCCCTCAGAACCGAGACCGGCAGCGTCATTGTAAAGCTGGACAATGGAGCGGGCGGAGTCGGAAATATCATCCTGACCGGCAATGAAAGCGATCCACTACCTGGGGCAAGAGATACCCGGCGGATTCCATGGCCGTCGTTTGATCCTGACGCGCTTTGGTCTGAGATGACAACGGCATCGTGTAAGACGCTGGTCGTGGAGTCATACCATCTGGCCAAGTCTTTGTTCTATCTCGAGTATGAAATCGAGGATGATGGCTCAATCGTTTTCATGAACAGTGGAAACATACGTCTGCGTAAAAGCACGGATCAATCTGAAAGAGCTCTGATCTGGACAGGACTTGAGCTTCCAAGCGACCTGGGGAACGAGCAATGGTTGACTGCCCAGGCGCATGCCTACCGATTTGTAGCGCTTGCGCGAAACCTGGGATATCGCGGAATGATCAACATTGACGCCATTTTCGCTGATGACGGACGGTTGCTGTTTAATGAAGCGAACGGCCGTTGGGGTGGCGGCTCGGTGTTACACAGCATTGCCGTCCGGCTGCTGGGCTTCGACTATTCCGGTTGCAACGTTATTCTATCCGTAAGAGATGTTCGATCAGGATCCCTCCGAACAGCGCATGATCGTTTGGTCAAGGGAGGATTTCTGTTCGACCGCACACGCAAGGAGGGCGTGATCCCGCTTGCCGCCGACCAAGCGGCTGGCACGGCGGAGTGCCTTGTGATTGCGCGCGATAGGCCCGCGGCCCGCGATCTGCAGCACCAGCTACTGCGAATGGTTTGATTGATCCCAGCGACCATATCTTCAACCGCTCAATTCATCGGAACTTGTCCCTGCTTTCGATCGCGCGCGGTACCTGACCACGCGACGTGAATGTCTGCCTCATCTCGCTCGAGCTCTGTCAGCCCCAATTCCGACCAGCCTTAAGTCGCTCCTGAAGTGCTGGCCGATCGTCGATGAGGTGCTCGAGGTGCAGCGCGATAGCCAATCAACCAGAGCTCCCCACGGCGTTCGACATCAGACGACCGAGGCCGACAGAGGATGGCGTTCCCGGCAACATGCTCGAATCAAAGTTAGACGGGGTGGGCAGCGACCAGCTTGAGATGGACCTAGCAGTTTCCCGTCTTGCAGCTTGCTCTATCTCCTGCGCCTGCTCAGGGTTGATTGACATCGACAACTGTGGACGGTCCTCCAACATTCCCCAACGGCCCGCTCGATCCCGCCGGCGCCAACAAGGCGACGCATTTCATGACCTGAAACGGCAAACCTTCGTATTACTCGTTCCCTCTTATTTATACCGATCAACCGCCTTCATATAATTGAACATTGGTGCCCAGCCAGCTATCGGAGCGTAGCCTCTCGATGGCAATTGCCTCCACAATGTCAGTCGGATCGATCCCCATGGAGCAAAGCTGCAGCAACGAATGATTGAACATTGCGAAATTTAACCGGATCGACTGCGCCTGGTGCGCCAGAGGCGAACGATCGCGATCTAGCTTTGGATTTCGCCAAAGGAGTGCTGATCATTTTGGTGATCGTCGGTCACCTCATCCAGTATATCCTCTACCGAAATGAAGGCTTCTGGGATTCGCCATGCTTCAAATGGATCTACATGTTCCACATGCCTCTCTTTATGGCGATAAGCGGATATCTTGCTTGCCGTGCGCTGTTGCGAAAGTCGTTGGCGCAGGCCGTCGGCGATCGGGCGATGCAGCTCTTGCTGCCCATGCTGTTTTGGTACGCTCTCCTGGAGACAGCAAAGTGGGCTGTGCTTCCCCGCGCGCCTGACGCATCGGGCGACATTTTGCCATTTCTATACGATGTTACCGGCGCGTACTGGTTCATCTGGGCAGCGTTCGTTTGTTTTCTTCTCGTTAAACTTCTTTCGATCTTCGATCATTGCTCGCCCTGGATCTTGTTCGTATCAGTCGTACTGGTCGCGCTTGCGCCCGTGACATTCTCCATATTTCCTCTTATAAAGTATACTTACCCGTTTTTCTGCCTGGGCTTCTCATTTGCCCAGTCGAGAGACCGCTGGACGCGCATAACACGCTCTCACAAGCTGCTCTTGATCGCGTCTCTCTGCATAGCGGCACTGGTGTGTTTTCTAGCCTGGCAGAAGGACACTTACGTCTACAACAATCTCGCCCTGGTTCAAGATATGCTGTCGGCGAAGAACGTGCTTCTGATGCTTTTTGGCTCTGCGGCAGCCTCAGCGATCATGATTGAGCTCTTCTTGCAATGCTGGAGATTTGGCCGCTCAAATCGAGTGGTCTGCTTTATCGCCGTGGAAATAGGACAGAGCACGCTCGTGCTGTACTTGATTCAGGGTACGGTATTTCGCCTCATGGATTCGATACAGTACGCAGAGCCTTCGGATCTCACAACCAGGTTGGCCGTGGCGGGTATTCTAGGGGGAGCGATTGTTCTCGTCACGCTGATGGTGCGCCGAATCGTGCGCGACATTCCCTATCTGTCTCAGCTCATTCTAGGAGCTTCACCTCGCGCCCTTCGTCCAGCGGGTCAGCCCGCATAAGTAGACTGTAGCCGAAAATCCGGTCAGAAGCCCCTAGATCATCGGAGAGCCGGCTCCCGGTTCGCTCTTCCCAGCCTCCAGCCGGCGCGTCGTAGTCGCTCTGCATAGTGATTATGACGGGCTGCGTCGGACGGCGGTCAGATTAGCTGCGGCAGGCTTTTGGCATCAACACGGACCTCGATGCTGCGGGGTGTCCTTGGCAGCCTTCTGATGAGACCGGCCCTTTCCAATGTCAGCACCATTTGGTGAACCGAAGGCGGGCTGACGCGGAAATATTCCTGCATGTCCGTTTCCGCCGGGGGACTGCGGTGCAGCCGCGTATAGAGGTGGATGAAGGGGAGGTACTGCCCCTGTTTGGGGCGTGAAGGTTTTTTGCATCGCTGTCCAGCGTGCCCTCGTAAAGGTGTTCGGCTATGCCCTGCTTGTTGTTCTTGACGAGCCTTCGTCCCAATCTAAGAAGAGAGTCTACATGACTCTTGGCAGTGCGCTCCTTGAAGCCGCCGTTGATGAGTGCCGCCCTCAGCGCCTCGACAAGCCGCGCATCTTCAGAATGGAGAGGCTCACCCCTGCGGCCTACGAAAGCCCAGGTTGCCCAGCGCGGCTGCCGCGCCGAGACGGAAGGCATCGTCTCACCCCTTCCGCCATGCGGTATTTGCGAGTATTCGTGTTCGCCCGCCTCCGTAAGCGGCTGTCCCTCAGGTAAGGGTGCACCGACCCGGTGAATGGAGACTTGCATCGGCACGCCGTCACCTGCATTGGCGATCTCCCGCAACTGACTGCTCGAAAGCCGCTGCATCTGCCGGAGGGGGAAAACCGACAAGTTCACTTCCGGACCCGCGCTGCCCGACTGCTGGAGCCCCCGCGAGTTGAGGTAAAGTCCATCCGTTCTCACTTTCGAAATAAATACTTAAGACTCGGTTTGCAGGACGATCGAGCAAAAGGCCGATCGTGGCTTCAGAAGAGTCTTCTCTTCTGATGGATCCTGCAAAGCCCCAGCGCGCACATAACGTCCCAAATCGCCCCGAGCATTCGGCTGTTTGCTAGGTCTGGTAGCTGTTGAGAACCTGACGACAACACAGGCTTCATGCGCGCAGCGCGCGTACATCATCGCGCGCCAACACGCGCGCCGATTCGACGCAGCGACGATGACTTGCCACAACTACTCTGAGCAACCTGTGCTCGGATTACGCGTGGTGGCCTTTACAGGCATCAAGGCTAGCCGTGGCCTCCGACCGGCATTGTGGCAGTCTTTGCGAGGGGACAGTCTGAGCAACACAAGATAGCCAAGCTACCACCCTCTCCTGAGAGCTCACCCTTTACCCAATTTCAGCCACCCCACCTCATACGTCAGCGGTAGAGCTTTCAATGATCCGGCGGTTCGCGCCGCTGCGTTTTGAACAGAAGTAGACCAGCGATCGGCGCTCGCCGGACAGCACAGGCTTCACCTCGTGGCGGAGCTTACATGTGGTGACAAGCACGGCGCCGAATGGTGGTCGGAATACCTGGTGTTCGTACCGGCTTGGATATACCACGAACTGCCCCCCCTCGAAGTCCCTCGCCAGCTGCACAATCACCGAGTACTCGAAATCCGGGTCGCTCGCAGCATCCAGATGAATGCCAACAAAGGAACCAGGAGGCATCCGATGCATTTGGCATCGGCGAATCAAGTAATCTGACGTGGCTCCCAAAATCTTACTTAGCGCGAAGCTTCGGTCTTTCCTTTCAAGTAGTTCCATGATCTGCCCTGGAGCTGCACCACTCGCGTCGCTAGGAGCGCGGCCGGGCGGGTCTACCCTCACGCGTTTGACGAAAACATTGTGCGAGTCGCCGGCATCTCCCTCCCTCACTTCTTCTTCGGGAATCTCAGCCTGAAGCTGATCGATCTTGGCCAAGTCATCTTGGGTGAACAATATCTGGGGGCCGATCACGACCGTCCCCTTCACCAACAGCTCAATGCGGTACTTTGTCAAAGCTTCTTCTGAAAGCAGGCGGGATTTATGATTCATTGCGCGCGCCATTCGAGTTCACTCCAGGGTTTTATCTTCGACGCAGGACTCCAGGTCCTGGTGCATCGAGCGGAATGCTTGGTCCCAATGCTCGCCATCGAACTCGCTTATTGTTGTGCGTTCGATGGTCCTGTTATCCAGGCATCGAATGTTTACGCTGAAGCCCGAGGGGTTCGACCGCGGCCTATAGAATGGCTTTACGCCACAAACCCGGCAAAACGTGTGCCGAGCGATGTTCTTGTTGAACTGATACGTCGTGAGGAATTCTTCGCCGCACTCAATTGCAAGCTTATTGCCAGGTACGAACAAGTGCAGAAATCCAGACATTTGGCAGATTGAGCAATTGCATCGAACCGCAGAGAGCTCTCGCGGTGCTTTGACGTAGAACTTGACAGAACCACAATGACAACGGCCACGGTGTTCGATCTCCGAGTGATCATCTCCCGTCAATGGGACAATTCGGAGCATATCGTGGCACCACT
The DNA here is from genome assembly GCF_059512345.1 of Bradyrhizobium sp. Unk1. Classification (NCBI taxonomy): domain Bacteria; kingdom Pseudomonadati; phylum Pseudomonadota; class Alphaproteobacteria; order Hyphomicrobiales; family Nitrobacteraceae; genus Bradyrhizobium; species Bradyrhizobium sp. Unk1. The sequence goes on along the minus strand of NZ_JCAMOP010000018.1, from coordinate 161,695 downwards.
GTACGCTGAGCCGATAGGCTCGATCGAATTCATCCAAAAAGCGAGCATTACGGTCAGCCGGGACAAGTTCGCCAATCAGCCGGCTTGTCATTTCTCCGTGATACTTCTCCGCGGGATCTTCTCCGCCGACATGGCTGCGGAAGTACTCAAGATCGTCAGGTCGCGCCTTAAAGGTTTTGACCAGAGTGGTCCATAGCGATTGGATCATGTCCGCAGCATGTAGCTCAAAAGCAACCATGTTGGCGCAACGCACTAAGGCATCCTTGGATGACAATCCGGCATAGAGAGAATGCAGGTACCGCCTTGTCGTGGCGCTGCAGTTGGGCCGTATTGCTCTGCCGAGTAGTTTCGACGCATCCTTTCTAAACAGGTTGGAGTGGAAGTTCTCAGTCACCAGAATATCGGGTAGCGCCGCCTTGCCGCCCTGGAGACTTTGGCTATAACCACCTGTCTCATCCCAACAAATGAAATTTGCGACCACGCTGGTCAGTTCAATGTCCCTCGTAAGATCTCGATTGTGATTCATTGCATCGAATATGAGATCCCTTTGCGCCCCCGCCAGCAGGTACGGGAACGCTTGTGACATCGCCAGATATTCAGGCATCAGGCTTGCGACCTGGTCCTGGGACATCTCCGCAGCGAACGGGTGCGGGCCGAACAGGACTCGCGCTTGCTCAATCAAATACTCGCAGCATATCTGCGGAGGCTGATCGGGTGTAAATCGAGACGCTTGAGATGTCATTTGACCCCTGGCGATGAGAAGAGAACGGTCTTTGACGGAGCAACTTCGTATCCGCGCCAACTATTGGCCACCGCGAGTTCGTTGGTTTCGATGGGCTTGTGATCGCGTTCACCATCCAGGCGACATTCTTGGCCGCCACCTTCGCGGTAGCAGACAGCGGCGTGCTCAGTGCCGCTCACCCGAATCGAAGGGAGCGCGTAGATCAACTGAGCGGCGGCGATCCAGACGGATTCCGGTCCACGAAAAGTCCGATGCCGCGAATTTCCGGCCCGGCCAGCATTCGCTTGCAGAGTCATGGTGAGATATTGCGCCGCGCAGGCCGTCGCGGTTGCTGCTCTTGCCAGTCGATCGAACCGCTATGAGATTCGTGCAGCATTGCAAGGACTATCCGCATCTACCTGGTTTTCGGGCCTTCGGGCGCAAGCTGCGCGAAATGCCGGCTGCTGGCGCCGGCACGAGCTTCTCAAAGAGACCGCCGCTATGTTTCGCGTTTGCGAGCGCCATCACGCTGCCTTCTTGCGCGTTTACAGCAATCACCGTGCCAACTCATGCATTCACCCCACAGTCTGAATACATTGGCAAAACGCTCGCGACCGACTCCTCATTGCAGTGTACTGAACCTGACAGCGCTTGCACGGCCGTCGGACACCAGACGGCGAAGAGCCAGCCGCCACTCACAACGGGTATAGGGCTTTTGAATCGCGGAGATTGGTTCAAAGGTACCACATAGGTGGGCTTCGCGCCCTGAACGGCGCGACAGCGCTTTGGGCGTTCGTGCGCTAGCATGGTGATCCCGATCGCTGACGTAATCCGTCTTCGCTCGTGACAACTACGTGCGAAGCAGTCGCCTCAACGCCCTCGGAACACGACCCTATTGTGGGATCTGGACGCATGCGCAGCCCTTTGTCGATGCGCCTGACAATCGCGGTCAACTCCGGGCATCGATCGAGGGGGTCTGCGGAACATGCGGTCCCGGGTGATCGCGAGCAATCGAAGAACGCTATGGGCCAGAACGCGCAGGTCGCGGGCCGGGATGCCTAGTCTAGCATACATCTTGCGCGCTCACTGGACGCGGGTGCCTCATGGTGTTGGTACATCCTGGACCGTTTCGATCACGACTATCCAGATCAAGCGTCACGGACAAGTGCAGCAAGATCGGCTTCGAGCTTCGGCTGATGCTTGAAAATCGCGTCTATCAACGCCTGCGCCGGTTGCTCGGCGGCCTCAACGAGCTTCGCCTTCTCAGCCCGCGCAGAGGGAGCGAACACTCGCTTGACGACGGTCGGCGATCCCTTGAGGCCGCATTTGGAGACGTCCTCGATACCGGCATCGCTTGCGCTCCATTTCACGATTTGGGCACGCGCGGCACGCAAAGCATTCGCCATCGCGCCGCGCCGAATCTGATTCGTTGCCTCCAGCATGGTGATGAGACAGGGCAGCCTCGTGTGCAGCACCTGGACACCACCTTCGGAGCGTCGTTCCGCTTCAATTGTATGGGCGGCGAGATCTAAGGATCTGACTTTCGCAACGTAGGTTAGCTGCAGTACGCCTAGCCGCTTTGCGATGCCGGGGCCAACCTGCGCCGTGTCGCCGTCGATGGTCTGCTTTCCCGTGAAGATGACGTTTGTCGGGCCATATTCGCTACCAATTTTTCGGATGGCTGTTGCAAGTGCATACGTTGTGGCCAGGGTGTCGGAGCCCGCAAAGCAGCGATCGGTGAGTAGGACGGCGCGATCAGCGCCATAAGTCAGCGCCTTTCGCAAAGAATCTTCCGCTGATGGCGGCCCCATTGTAAGCACGGTTATTTCGCCGCCGAACCGATCGCGCAGCTCCAGCGCGGCCTCGAGCGCGAAGAGGTCATATGGGTTGATGATGGTCGGCACTCCCTGACGCATGATTGTATTGGTCACGGGGTGCACGCGGATCTGCGCCGAGTCCGGAACCTGTTTGATGCAGACGACATTGTGCACGGTGTTGCTCCAAAAGCTGCGACAGCTGCGGAGAGCACAGCAAGTGTTGTACCATCGCCCGTCCATTTGGAATCGGCTTGCCATCACAGAGGCTTAGACCGGGTGCTGCGGCCCTCTAGCCGCTTCCCCACCAACGAATGCTAACATAGTCAGGATTGCGACAGCGCTTTTCCGCAGGGCACGCCAGCTGAGTGAGGCCAGCTTGCGACTGATTACCCAATCACCAGCGTCGGCCGACCGGTTGACGTTCAATGAGCATTGCCGCTCACTAGTCCGAGCTTGATCGACGGATAGGCATGACGCTTGTTAGATGTTCAGCCAACCGACTGTTCGCGATTGCATGGCCCGCGGGTGACGCTAAGTATGTCATGGCGCCCAATTTCCTCTCTCACCGAATCAGGTGAGCCCGCGTTTCGACAGCAGTCCCGCAAGCGGGCGCGGTGGTTTTGCTCGGGGCCAAGTCGTCCCCGAGGGCGGACCCATTCCCTTCAGAGCGATGAGATTGCCTACCGGAGATCGTGCTCATATAGCTATATTTGGCAGTGGCAGTTCCGACCGACGTCGTCGTTCAGAACCGCTTTATCTCGATTCCAAATTTCCTCAGCGCGTAGCCAATCTGGCGCGGCGTTAGTCCGAGCAGGCGCGCTGCTTTTGCCTGCACCCAGCCAGATTTTTCCATGGCCGCAATGACCCGTTCGCGATCGGCCATCTTCGCGCCACTAACGAGAACTGCGCCGGGAGGCCCTAGTGAGGCCAGTTCGCCGCCGACAGACTGGGCCGGCTGGGTCGCTTCAACTAGCGGAATGGTGGACTTTGCGGGCACCGATGGCATGGGTGCGGGCTGGGCTGGTCTCTCGTCCGACGTGCCCTTCCACAGCATCGCAGAAAGGCACTGGCCGTGGGAGCACGCAAAGTCACTTCTCACGATCGATGATCCGGAGCACAGCGTCGCCGTCCGCTCGATGCAGTTCTCAAGTTCGCGGACATTTCCCGGAAAGCCGCAGTTCATCAGTACATCGATCGCACTCGCCTCCAAGGTCAGCGTACGGCCGTTCTCGTTATTGAAATTTCTGAGGAACTCCCTGGCAAGCAGCGGAATATCACTGCGTCTTTCGCGCAGTGGTGGCAACAGTAATGGAACTACACTGATGCGATAGTAGAGGTCCGCTCGGAACTCGCTCCTTGCGACAGCCTCTTCCAGGTTCTTGTTGGTCGCAGCTATCACTCGAACATCGACCTTAATAGTCTGGTTGCTGCCGACGCGCTCGAACTCCTGCTCTTGCAGAACGCGCAGCAACTTCGCCTGGAACGGAGCTGAGATCTCGCCGATCTCGTCAAGAAACAGCGTTCCTTTGTCGGCAAGTTCGAAGCGACCCTTGCGCGAGCTGAAAGCACCGGTAAAGGCGCCTTTCTCATGTCCGAATAATTCGGATTCCAGGACGGTCTCAGGAAGCGCCGCGCAATTCAGCTTAACGAACGGGCGCCTGGCGCGGGACGATGATTCGTGAATGGCCTTGGCTACGAGTTCCTTTCCGGTACCGGATTCGCCACGCAGCAAAACCGTGCTGTTCGATCTGGCTACAACCGCAATCTTCTCGAGCAACCCGCGCAGCGCCGGACTGTCGCCAATGATCCCGTGGACGTGTAGCTTCTTGCGCTCCCGAGCGGGTTGCCTGAGCTCCAGTACTTGCTTTTGTAGCCGGTCTTTCTCCGCCATCAGTCGTTCGCGATCGCAGCCGAACAAGCGATGCAACTTCACTGTTTGTCCCACCAGGTTGGCGATCATGGCGAGCAGTCGCGCATCGTACTCGAGCCGGAGACTCGACCTATCGTCCCGGATACGATCAACCGTCAGGGTACCCACGACCTTCGGATCAATGCGAATCGGAACCCCGATGAACGACACTGGCATATTGTCGGAGGCGCCGAGCACTTCCCGGTCTGCAGCGCTGAATACCGGCTCGGCGGCCACGTTCTCGGCGACAAGAGGCCTGTCCGCCGCGATGATCTGGTCGATTGCCTTCCGCGGTAGTCGCATCCGGTAATGTTCGTCGCTGCCTTCGCTCCAGCCCGCGCCCACTGTCATGTCTGGCATGCCGTCGTCGTCGAACAGCGAGACGATGCCGTGTCGCATCTGCACAAACGATTGCAGAAGACCAACAACGTTGGCCAACGTGACTTCGAGCCGACAAGGAGCGGTGAGTATTTTCGATATTTCGAAGATGCCGGTCAGCGCGCTCTCACGCAACGGCTCCCCCGAGAGCTTACCCTCCGGCTCAGGTTGCGAGGCCGGTCTTTCGCGTGAGGAAGGGATATCCAGCATGAGGCGGCCTCCGTTGTCTTGATCATCCTCCCTGGCACCTTGTCCTGGTTGGCGAGCTTCGTTTTGCATGTCACGCTCGATCTAACGCCAAGTGTTGACGAGATGACATAGAACCGTGACACCTTTTCATGGCACGATGGTAAACTTACGGTGTGCCTTCATTTCATTTATACGGATTGCGTGCGCGTCGTCAGCGAAGAAAAAGCGTACCGCTGCTGCAGCTCAAGTCAACTGTGTCGCCACGGCCGGCCGATTCACAGATGTTGCCCACCATTGATTGGCACCTCGGCCCCTGTGACATAGCTCGCCGCATCCGAGCACAGGAAAAAGATGACCTTGGCCACTTCATCCGGGGTTCCCACTCTGCGCAGCGGGATACTTGGCACGAGACGCGCTTCTGTGTCGGGCGATAACATGTCCGTCCTGATTTCGCCGGGCGCGATCGCATTCACGCGAATGCCATGCGGCGCATAATCGTGGGCCATTTCGCGTGTGAGGCTCGCAAGCGCAGCTTTCGACGTGGCATAGGCACTGCCCGCAAACGGGTGCACCCGCGAGCCCGCAATCGAAGTCACATTCACGATCGACCCTGACGCGGCTCTTAGCTCGTCAAACAAACCCTGCGCCAGCAGGATCGGGGCCACCAGATTGAGATGGAACACCCTCATCCAAGTCTCGATTGACGTCGTCAACGACGTCATCCGATCGCCAGCGGGCGTTTTCGGCGAGACACCGGCATTGTTCACTAGCGCGTGCAAAGGTGCACCGGCCAAGCGTTTCTTGACCTCAGTGATCGCGCGCGGCAGCATTCGATGATTGCTGAGGTCGATTTGGACATGATCCTCGCTGCCTGCCGGCCAGGGGCATTGCTCGCCGTCGAACGGTTGACGCGCGCAAGAAATGATGCGCCAGCCCGCCTCCGAGAACAGCTTGGCAGTGGCATGACCAATTCCGCGCGATGCTCCGGTGAGGAACATCGCCTTCTGTTCTCCGCCATGAACACGGGCTTTATCGGCCTGAAAGGGGCAAGCCAAATGTGTTTCGGGCAGCGGGTCTCTGATTAGATCGTCATTTGGCAGATCCAGACCCACGCCCGCCTCCTCTCCTGTTGCGCGCCGCACGCGTAGCAGGATTTGGGCCACTGCGATGCATGCAAATCCGCTTCGGTTTTGCGTCCTAATGTCGCGCACGCGAAATGCTTGGCTGGTTCAAGACACGGTGGGTGTGCTTTGTGACAGCGATGGTGCATCAGCTACGTAATGTCGCGAGCACACTATAAAGACAAGGCTACGAGCCGTGCTCTCTTTCCCGATCGCACAACCGGAAGAGCCAAAAAATGGCCAGCGCTCTCGTCGGGGCAACGATCGATAAGGATAGCGGCCGCCGCCAGTAGCCGCTTCAACTCGAAAGCTGACGTTACCAGCTTCGTACGTTAGATTCGCCGGCAGCTGATGCCGACTTCATCGCGCCCCGATCTGCTGTGTCCAGCACTGGCACATCGCCGGGCGGATTGATTCCGGGCCACGACCTGGCGTACTGAATGTTTTCTTCAAAATAGTGGATCCTGAGAGCGCCCGTTCGTACCAGCGAGTACCGACCGCCAAGACGGAACTCGCCGGCTGAACGGAGACCCTTTCGATATGTTCATCCGCGATTGACCACCGATTAGCTTCGACTCGCGGCCCCCCGAGGCGAAGACGAGACGTGTTACACCTGTTTACCGCGGCGGCAGCGCGTAAGGTCATTGTTGTCGACGTCGAGCTTCAGCGGAAGACATTCGGACCCCGCGTCGCTCTGTTCTCCGGTGGAAGTTCGCAACAAAGCATCACATTGGGCAGACAATTGCCGCTCTGAAACGATCTGCCAATACTGCTGGATGCAAATAGCGGCAATCAGATCGATCAGGCGAGCTACGAATTTCATGAAGCCACGAGCTCTTGCGAGGATTCTTCAATCAGGATCAATCGGCTCGGATCGTTCAAATCGAATTCTATCACGCGTGGGGCAAAGAGACGCGCATAGCGCGTGAAGGCGCTCGTCGGGGGGAAACGGATCACGGTATCGCAGCGCGCAAGGAGATACATATCGGTGAGGGCGGAAAAGCCGCCCTCGGCTCCGAGCGCGGCGTTGTGCAATGGGCCGGCCTGAGGTGCCTGGAATCGTTTTGGGATCGTGAAAACATCAGGAAATATAGTCGAAACCTTCTCAAGAACGAGCGCGCTGTCCGTGCACAGGAAAGCCCTCACGGGTTTTGCGTGGGGTAACACCCTGGCCTTATCAATGGCATTACAGACCTGTCGCAAGGCGCGCTCCGGGTCAGCCCAGTAGGGAGCATGCCCCATAATGTCCTCGCCGTTGCCATGCCGGACATGGATGCCGATTACGCTGTACGATTCAAAGTGCTCGCGGTAGATAGCATCAATCCGAGCCTGAATTTCAGGTCGTGGCTTGATGCTCCGAAAGATTTCTCGTTCGGCCTCCTGATCGCAGCGCCACATCAGGCACGCATCACACACAACCGTGTTCGCGTCACTATCTTTGCGACTTTGGAACAGTTTATCGAGTTCGTCGCGCTCCCGGAAAATCTGCTCGTCCGGGCGATAGACGCAATCGATGGATGGCTTGTTCCACCATGTCGGGAAGAATGGTCCCGGAAATGAACACTGATTGATCTTGTCGTCGCAAATCACCCGCACGCCAGCAATGTCTTGAACCGGTTCGAAGAAGACTGGAAAGGCGTTGGTGGATGGCTCATCGAGGTAACAAGATCCCCGCCAATCGATGGCTAGCGTCCGTCCTGTCTGCTTTGCAAAACGCCAGGCTGCCGCCAGTGACCACAGGCAGTCGCCGAACCCCGTGCGTCGCCGGGAAACTACGAACCTATCATTCTTCGAACCGCTCTGCATTGCCTGTTCCCGGGCTCCTGGTTGGACAAGAGACGTCATTACAGACATCTCACGTATCATCTTGTCCGACGTCATGGTCTGAAATCGCGGTGCCGGCGAGCTGCGTCGGTAGAACTTCATAGCAGCGCTATCCGTGATGGGCCGCGTTCTCGCAACACTCCGTCTTTTCTTGAGCGGTTCAGTCGGATGCCCGATGCCCCCCCGTGCGTCGGATAGCCTGGCCTCCTCACAGCAGGCATAGGCATGGCCATGCTCATGAGCTCCGGCTATGTTTCGCTTTGCACTTTATTGCAGCCGCGCGCGGCGGATGCAGCCGAACGCCCCGCAGCTCCCACACGAGCCGCAGTTCCTTCACGAGATCTTCACGCTCGGCTTGGTCCAGCATGGTTGCGTCAAGAAGCCGGTCGAGCGACGCCTCGCCCTCGATCCGCATCAAGATCTCGAAAAGCTCATGTGAGATACGCATACTATCGTGGGCGGAATGTCCCGTGCGGATCTCGCAGACCGTTTCCTGACGATCTGGCGCTGTGTGGGAGCGAACACGATGAAGGGATGCATACGGCGGCAATGAAACGCCCAGTGTACTCCAATCCTGCAGCGATGCTGGCCGCTTCCTGACGAGGAAAGGCCCAACAACAAGTCCGTCCAGGTCAGTCGTCAAGAACGTTGTGATCGCATCTGACACGGACTCCACGATGGGCTCGGCATTGTTGTTAAATGAGGTATTCAGAAGAACTGGGATGCCTGTTCGCCTCTTGAACGCATAAATTACATCCCAATAGGTGGGGTTTGTCTTGCGCGATACTGTCTGCAGCCGAGCGGTCCCATCAACGTGTGTGATCGCACCGAGCACGTTGCGCTTGGCTTCACGCACACGAACCACGAAGTTCATGAAGGGGAGCTGCTGCGTGCCCTCCGGGAGCTCAAAGAACTCGCTCGCATCCTCCTCCAGTACAGATGGCGCAAAGGGACGATAGCCCTCGCGCTTCTTGACCATCGCGTTGATGCGGTCCTTGTTTTCCGCAGGCCGCGGGTCCGCAAGAATGCTGCGGTTACCAAGCGCACGTGGGCCGAACTCAGAGCGGCCCTGAACCCAGCCGATTACAGCGCCATTTGCCATCCAGTCTGCCGCACTGGCTGCTATGTCATCGCTTCGTTGAATGTCGAGGTGGCCTGACCATGCGTTGAGCTCATACTCTACGGCTTGCTCGTTGCCGAGATCGGGCCCCCAATAAACGTCCGGAAGTCGCTCGCGCGGCGCCGGCCTGCCCAGCTCGTTTGACAGCATCAACGCAGCGCCGAGTGCGCAACCGGCGTCGTGCGCCGCGGGTTGAACAAAGATATCGTCAAATAGTCCGGAATAAAGCAGCTTACCGTTCAGCGTGCAATTATGGGCTACTCCCCCAGCCAGGCACAAGCGTGTCATGCCCGTCGCTTCACGATGGTGCCGCAGGATGTGAAACACGATCTGCTCCAGCGCCTCCTGCAGCGAAGCGCTGACATCTCGATGCTGTTGGGTGAATGGCATTCCTTTTCGCCGAACCTCGATGTTGCGAACCAGGTCTGGACCGATCCGATCCAGGTGAACGCGATAGCCACCGTTTTCCAACAACTCGTAGAACTGCGCGAAGAGCTTGCGATAAGGAGCGGGATCGCCATACGGGGCAAGCCCCATCACTTTGTACTCGTCGAACAACCCGTAGCCGAGATATCGGATCGTCTCGAGATAGAACAGCCCCAGGGAGTTATGCTCTGGGAAGCTTGCAAGTTGCGCAATTTCGGTGCCAGACCCCACCGCCAATAAGCCGGAGAGAAAATCGCCACCGCCGTCGATCGCAAAAACGAGACTTTGATCGAACCCGGACATGGCAAATGCGCTCACGGCATGCGCTTCGTGGTGATTCACGAAGGAAAGCCGCGACGGATCGATCTCGGCGCCGAACTCCCGTGCCAGCAGCTGGCGTAGCAACAGTTTGGCGTCCAACGGAACGGGCTGAGAAACAGAAAGGCGCTCGAGCATGGTATTGCAGTAGGCTTCAGTCGCGTAGAACGCGATACGGTCGATCTCGCCGAGCTCAACTCCTGCGGAAGAAAGGCAGTATCGGATCGAATTGCCTGGGAACTTGTTGGAGTGCTTGACGCGGTTGAGGCGCTCCTCTTCGACAGCAGCAATCACGCGGCCATCCTGCACAAGAACCGCAGCGCCATCATGAAGAAATGTATTCGGCAGCTCCGGCGAGCGTTCATAGATTTTGTCAAGACCGCCACTCACTCCCAGGCACAACATCCCGTTCTCCATTTGATCATGCCGGAAACGCCAACTGCGTCCCACCTATCTAATCTGTACAGTCACGCTCCGTCGGGTGCGCGGGCCAGACAGCGCAACTATCGCCTAGCGACAGGCGCTCAGAAGTAACGGTGCTGGCGTCCGCACCGATCGACCAAACAGACGGCCGTTGACCTTGCTCGATCGCACTCTTAAGGCCATTGCAACAGCTGCCGTGACAGACCAGGTCATCCAGAGCTACCGCAGAAACGCATCGTGACAGTGCATCGCTGTGACTTTCTCCATTTGCGCTGAACTCACGTCAACGCAGCAGGCGGCGCCGAAATAGTGCTGTCGACGCGAAAAAGGGCAAGACCGCGTAAACGCAGAGCGCACCTACGTGCAGGGCCGCGCTGTCGGCGCCGCGCTCAAGCATCGCTGGGCGAATAAGGTCGACCGAATGTGCGAGAGGCAACAAGCCGGCGAAATGCTGAAATGAGCCGGGCAGTTGGCTCGTCGGAAATACCACGCCACACAAAAACACCATAGGAGTGAGGACAAGTGTCTGGTAAAACACGAAGTAATCGTAACTTGGCGCAAGAGATATGACGACCATCGCCAGGCTGGCGAAGACAAGGCCAGTAAGGGCGATTGTGGGCATCGCATACAGAATGGATGGCCATGACGCATAACCCAGCGTGGCAGCGACGATCCCGATCGCTGTTCCGGCCAAAACGGACTTACTGGCCGCCCACACCAGTTCACCCAGAACGATGTCGCCAAGCGTGAGCTGAGTGGAGAGGATTGCTTCCCAGGTGCGCTTGGCGTCCATGCGTGCAAAGGCGGCATACATGGTTTCAAAGGTCGCGGACGTCATGGCGCTGGTCGCGACCATGCCTGCCGCCAGGAACGCGATGTACGACGTCCCCTCAACGCGCCCCACGATCAGTCCAAGGCCAAAGCCGAGGCCAAACAGATTGGTTATAGGATCTGCGAGGTTGCCGAGAATCGATGCAAGTGCGACTTTCTTCCATGCGAGGAAGTTCCGACGCCATACCGCAATCCAGTTGTACGCGTTAGCGGGCATCACCGCCGCATAACTTTCACCCATCGCTCACTTCTCCATCTCGCGCCCGGTCAGCCGCAAAAACACGTCTTCGAGATTCGGGGGGCGCTGCAGAATACGAAGGCCCGCTCGCCCGCGCAGTTTCACGCGTACCTGCTCCGGATATGGCGCATAACAAAAGAGCGTCTCTCCACTCACTTCGATGTGCCGTGCGTGCGGCCTGATCAGCTCGCAGAGCTGATGTGGATCACCGCCATAGATTTCGACCACGTTACAGCCGATATGCTCATCGATCAGGCCGTCTGGCTTGCCTTCGGCGATCTTGCATCCACCCTCGAGGACACACAGCCGATCGCACAGGCGTTCGGCCTCTTCCATGAAGTGAGTGGTCAAGAGGATCGTCTTGCCACGCGCAAGCAGAACTCGCAGGCGTTCCCAAATCAGGTGGCGTGCATGCGGATCAAGACCAGTTGTAGGCTCGTCCATCACGAGTAGATGTGGATCATTAATCAGGGCGCGAGCCAGCGTCAGCCGCCTCTTCATGCCACCGGACAACTCGGAGACGCGCACGTCCGCCTTGCTTTCGAGGCGCGCAAACTCGAGCAGCGATGGTGCGACCGCCTCGATCTTACGAGCGCTCATTCCGAAATAGCGACCAAACACGAGCAGGTTCTCTCGAACGGTGAACTCGAGTTCAAGGTTATCGAACTGCGGCACCACGCCGATGCGCATACGCGCCACACGAGCGCGGGAAGGCACAGGCTCATTGAGGACCGTAATCTTGCCTGCGTCCGGCGAAATCATGCCGAGGAGCATACGCGCAATCGTGCTCTTGCCAGCTCCATTTGGGCCAAGCAGGCCGAAGCATTCTCCGCGCGCAACCGAGAACGATAGTTCATTGACGATGACCTTGTCGCCAAATGACTTTTTCACGTCGGCAAGGTCAATCGCTACCGTGGACATGTTCATCTTAGACTGAAAGAAGTCGTTCAGCAGACGATGGCTTCTTGACGACCGTTTTGGTCCAGAGTTGGCCGTCGCACCACACATGCTCGACGCGCCCCCATTGGCAGGCCGCGGCAGCATCCGGGAAGAATCCCCGTCCGTGGAGGTTGGCGCTCGTGTTGCAGAGCAGCGGTATCCCCGTGAGTTGTTCAAATTCGACGAGAAGCGCGGCGACCTTGTGCGGAGAGTTGCGGGAGATTGTCTGCAGCCGCGCCGAGCCGTCAAGATGGACCACAGCGGGGACCTTGTCGCGCCATTCCGCCCGGGTCTGGTGATCGAACAGCATGTAAGGATCTGGGGTACCTGGGCTGAACATTTCTGGCGCCCGATCCTCCAGACAGATCGGCGCCACTGGCCGGAAGTGCTCGCGACGCTTGATGTCGTTGAGATGATCCTTCATTGCTGGGGAGGTCGGCGCTGCAAGAATGCTTCTGCCGCCCAACGCCCGCGGCCCAAGCTCGGCGCGCCCGGAAAGGAAGATGACCGGCTTGTTGTCGGCGAGAACCGCCGCAAGTTCACGCAGACTGCATGGCGCCGCCTCCCAATCCGGCGGAAGCTCGCTGTCCTGCAGGACCGGACCACTGTAGACTGACCATTCCAATGGCCCGAAGCCATTTTGCGCCGCCATCGCGCCGCAAGCAGCGCCGATTGCCGAGCCGCTGTCATTCGGAAACGGCGGCACCCAAACGTCATCAAACAATCCCGCCGCACGAAGCGCGCTGTTCCACTTGATATTGAGACCGCACCCTCCGGCGATACATAGATTTCGTGCTCCTGGAAGCGACGAGTGTCGCAGCAGAACCATCGCCATTTCCTTGACAAGAAGACGTTCCACGAACACATGAAACGACGCAAGGACGTCCTCCGCTCGCTTGGCCGTCAGGCGCAATGCGCTTGCCTCGAAGAAGTCGTGCATAGCTGCAAGCGACGATTCCGCATTGTTGATGTCAGCGCGGTAGCGACGAGCCTGCTCCGTGTCAGCGGCGAAGCGCTTTTCATAGAGCTCCTGGAACACCGCCACGATGCTTTCGTCGACAGAGCCAAGCGCGATGTAGGCCATCAGCTTGCCGGCGATGCCCAAATCCCAACTGGAGCGGATCGGCTGCCTATAAGGGCCGAAGTGAAGGCCCGCGGCAGCATAGGCATGGCCAATCATCGGAAACAAGGATGCAATGAGCCGTGCCCCCCGAGGTTCCACATAGTAAAGACGTGGAAAGATGCAGCCGTCCCATACCAGGCAGAACGCGGGTTTTCCCGCGCTGGCAAAGGGACTGGTGCAATATGCTGACGCGACGTGGCCCGTGACGTGCGGGTAGCTCTTATATGGAAACACCTTGCCTCCGAGGATCAGGCCAAAGCCGTCGACGGAATCAAGAAGGCCCTCAGCATGGCGCTCGACATATGGCGCCCCTTTCAGCGCGATCGGCACAGCGCCACTTAGGACCTGGAACTCCGACTCAATCTCCCCATCCCAGCCGTCGATGACGAACTGATCGATATCCCGCGGATCCAGGCCATGCTCTGCCAAAGCGAGCACGACTGCATCGAGATTTTCGATGGATTGATAGCGTGGACCGTTGCCGCGCTTCTCTTGCTCGGTGCAAAAGACAAGCCGCCCGTCCTCGACGACAGCAATTGCCCCGTCATGTGTCAACTTGATGCCGCAGATGCGCATAAGATCCCCTGGTCTAGTGACCGACGTTTGATTGTTCTGACGAGTGACCCGGCTTCCGGAACCGGACGATCAAGCAGTCTTCGTTGACCGACTCGGTGTGGCAGTGCAGACGCTCGACCTCCGATAGGCTCTCGTTGAAGAGAGCGATCACCGTTTCGGCCCCAGCAGCATGACCCCATCGTTGACATGTGGCATCACGTGCGGACCCGAAAATCAGAGCTCCATTTGGCGCAAGCATTCTCACCAGATTGCGGATAGCCGCATGCATCTCGACAATGTCCTTGAGGTAGTAAAGAACTTCGGCCACGACGATCAAATCGAACTGCTCAGTGGTCGAGAACCGCTGAATGTCGCAGGTCACCCAGGTGATATGTGACCACGTCCTGGTCCGTCGTCGCGCTCGCTCGATCGCCTGGGGCATGAGATCGACCACGGTGAGTCTTTTGCATAGCGGCGCCAGCATGCCGGTGAATGAACCGGCTGCACATCCCACTTCGAGGGCATACGCAACATCTCCATTGCAAAGCGACATCCGGAGCATTTGCGCGTATCGCTCCTGCTCGAAAGAACTACTGTCGAGGCGCCATGGGTCGTCGACAGCTAACTCTCGCTCTAATAGCTGATGGTTTTCGTCCGGGATCATGAGCCTATCACCTACTTGCAGCCAGTCGAACGATCGCGACCGCAAACACTCTTCGTTGCCGTCAGGCTCGATTCACGGTACGGAAGCCCCGCCTTACGAATTGTTCCACACATTCCCCATTTACTTGCAGCACTTCGTCCAGCCTTCGGATGCAGGATGACAGTCTGCTTTTCCCCTTCGGCCGGCCCACCGGCGACCTTGCGCGATAGCCAATCGCTGTTGCTCAATGTACAAAGCGCGTAGGCCTTCAAGGGAAGTAAGAGAAAGATATTGATCGGTGTGTGGAGCGAGAAGCCGAGAAACCGCAGTTCGCGAGCACGAAGGGCTGCCACACTGCACCGGACCATTGTCATTGCTGCAATCGTCAATCCCGTCCACCAGGGCACAGAGCCGACGATTAGGAGCTGTGCGAGCGCAGCCAATGTTGAAAGGGCGAGAAGCAACGGGCCGAGATTTTGCCCGACAACGTCTAGCGTCAGATAGCCATCGAGCTCTGGCAGCAGGCGTAATGCAAGGAACGTGTCCCGGAAGGTACTACGCGCCCAGCGGAGTTGCTGACGTAGATATGGCCCAAGGCGGTCCGGGACGACTGTTGCTGCGATCGCGTCCGAGACGTATTCGGTTCGAAATCCCGCCTTGAGCATGAGGATCGTCAGATGGCGATCCTCGCCGAAATCGCTCGGCTTCCCACGGAAGAATTGCGCTTCGTATTGATCAAGAAGCAAGGCGAGCGCGGAGCGACGATACATGGCACATGGGCCGCAGCAGCACATGACCGCACCGAAACGCGCCTGCGCCGCGCGCTCCTCGTTGCATGCCAACCAGTATTCCATATCGATCAGCCTGGTCAGCCAGGTTTGGCTGCGGTTGCTCGCTATCAACTGACCCATGGCCGCACCGACTTGCGGGTCGTGCATCTTCAGTACAAGCTTCGTGACAACGTCAGCGGCAAGTATCGTATCCGAGTCGACGTTGAGGACCAGGTCACCGTATGAGCTGCGTATTGCGGCGATCTGCGCCTTGCGCTTTCCAACGTTGTTTGCCAGCAAGATGATGCTGAACCTCGGATCGTTCGCATAGATTTTGTGTACAGGCGCGACAAGGTCGCGGTTTGCAGATCCGTCATCGACCACATAGACCTGCAGCTTTCCGGTGTAGTCTTGATTCGCAAGCGACTCCAGACATTGGGCGAGCGTGATTGGATCCTCGTTGAAGCATGGTACGATGACGTCTACACTGGGAAGGACCGCCTCCGATCGTCCCAGATTGTCCTGCAGCGATGAGTCCATCGCCGGTTGGGCATAAAGCGCTTGTGCGCTCTTGTAGATCGTCGAGAGCAGCGCATAAGACGAAACAGCGACAGCACTGGTTGTAGCGAACAGGTCCATATGGTGTTTTTTCAGTGAAGTTGAGGGAGTGGACTGATTGAAAACCCGCGCCGTTGTAGTGCCGGGATCAGATGCGACAGCGCGCTCGTGGTCTGATCACGCAGCGTGGCATCAGTGCACGGTCGCTCCTCATCAGGAGGATATCCGTCGTGCAGGAGCAGAATTGCACCCGGGCGAACGGTCGCCAGTACTGAATTCACAATTCTATCAGTCCCGGGGCGGGACCAATCTCTCGGATCGACCGACCAGTGCACAGGTGTGAGACCAGCGCTCGATGACACAGCAAGCACCTCTTGTGTCCACATGCCGTAAGGTGCTCGCATGTGCCTGGGTGAGGCCTGCGGGCACGCCGAACGGATCGCCTCGCTCGCCGCCAGAACTTCATCGCGGACCTCCGTTGGTCCGCATCTGGATAGATCCGGATGCGTCATCGTGTGGTTCGCAACCTCGTGCCCTTCCGCGATCATTCGTCGAATGAGTTCAGGTTGTTCGGCCGCGTACGTGCCGATCACGAAGAACGTCGCCGGACTCCGATGTTGCGCCAGCACATCGAGCACCTCTGGCGTGCAAAATGGATTTGGCCCATCGTCAAAGGTCAAATAGACGGGGCGACTTCCGCTCACGTCAGCGTAGTCGCAACGGACAGCAGATATGGGGAAAAGCTCTTTCACAACTCAGGCCCGTTCCGATCGATGATCGTCCCACCCGGCCACTCGCTTATCGAGCGTCCAACCGGGAAAACCACTACGATCACGTCTTCGATCCGGATCGGCGGCAAATTGGGATAGACATCCGGATGCGTGGAGCGGACGCGAATGCCAGACATGAGGGTTGCGAGCCCCTGCCTTTCGACCAGTCGGGTCATATGTTTCTCAAGCGCAGGCCGAACCGTGCCAAAGCCGAATGGAATCCCAAGCTCATGCAGCATGGGATACATCACGCGCATTGCATGGCTGATTCCCAGCCCTTCAAGATCCGGACGCACCGCGTATAACCCCAGTTCGCCTACGAGAAGATCGACCCCACCAACATTGATGAAGCGGCGTAGTAGCCCGACGTGAGCAGCTATCCCGCGCGCGTCGTAACCGATTACGCGGACCTCAGGTCTTGCACCGGCCCAACTTCGGTTGCCCTCAAATGCCTGCGCATTGAACGCACCGGTCGGCCCGTAACACTTGCGGAAGAACTCGGCGAGTTCGGCATGATCGGTGAGCTGCAATTCGCTTTCCCAGCGACGACTCCACTGCACTTGGGCGCGTGCAGAAGGAGGTTCCGCAGTCCGGGATACGGCAACGTTCATGGCTAGCTTCCCTGCGCAGGTGGAATTATGAGCGGAGATGGTCACGTGAGCTCGCTAGTCGTCGAACCGCTGATCAATACTGAAATGAGCTGCCATGACCCGTCGGAGCGCGGCACTCCTCGCCTGCACCGCGCCGTGCGCCTTCGCTCGCGACGAAGCGATCTCATGGTTCGCACCCGTCATCCGGCCAATGCCCTGCGCGAGATATCCCGGAAGATGACGACGAGGCGATTGGACTAGCCAGTACCTCTCTGCACCACGGGGCTTTTCCGCCTCGTCTAGCATCGCTGTCGACGTTCTGACGTCTGCGGGCAGGCCTTCTATGCGCGGGGCCTCATCGATGGCGCATCCGAGTGACATCAGATCACACTAGTCCTTATACATCTTCGACACGCCCTGAATGCGGTGGACAGGCGAGCCATTTGGAGAGTCGCCTGAATTACTTGGCATCCGCAATCTGCGCCTGCCGCTATTTCGCGACACTAGAATGCGGCTGAACGCGCTCTCAAGTGTACGCGGGTAAACCTCCAATATGGAAACGGATGAAGCACGCATACCAAGGTTTATGGAGATCTGCCTGGCGTCTCGATCGAGCGAGCTTTGCACCGAGAAGAAGCGACGCCGCTCGCACGGCGCGCCCATAGCCGCCCTCGAAGCGGATGCGCCGGCTGCTCGCACGTCCAGGAGTTTTTCTCTGAGCCAGCGTGAACGAGCAGCAGCCATCATGGTATGCCTGATTACTTTTGCAAACTGATGTTTGCTATCCAACATCCCGCAATTTGGTAAAATCGATTGTTCCGATGGAACACATCCACACGATGGATAGACTCACAAAATGCGGTTCAAGGGACTTGATCTAAACCTTCTCGTTGCGCTCGATGCTCTGATGGTGGAGCGCAACCTCACAGCGGCGGCGCGCAAAATTCACCTGAGCCAGCCCGCTATGAGCGCTGCGATCGCGCGGCTGCGCACCTATTTCCGCGATGAGCTATTTACCATGAGAGGTCGCGAGCTTGTCCCGACACCTGGCGCGGAGGCGCTTGCAGGTCCGGTCCGCGAGGCCCTGCTGCACATCCAACTCTCGATCATATCGCGAGACGCGTTTGACCCTACTCAGTCGAGCAGACGCTTCAGGTTCATTCTCTCCGATTTCATGACCATCGTCTTTCTTCGCAAAATTGTGGACCGTATCGCACAGGAAGCTCCCGCGGTGCGCTTTGAATTGCTGCCATTTTCCGATGAACCCGATGAGCTGCTCCGCCGGGGCGAGGTGGATTTTCTCATTCTGCCGGAACTGTTCATGTCGAGCGCGCATCCTAAGGCGACGCTGTTCGACGAGACCCTCGTATGCGTGGGATGCCGCGAGAACAAGCAGCTATCGCGGCAGCTGACGTTCGAGAAATACATTTCGATGGGGCACGTTACGGCGAAGTTCGGACGGGCGCTCAGACCAAACCTCGAAGAATGGTTCTTGCTTGAGCACGGCATCAAGAGACGCATTGAGATCGTTGTGCAGGGCTTTAGCCTGATTCCGCCCATATTGTTAGACACAGGCCGTATCGGCACGATGCCCTTACGACTCGCCAAACAATTCGAAAAGCGGATGCCACTGCGGATCGTCGAACCACCGCTCCCCCTGCCCACATTCACCGAGGCTGTGCAATGGCCTGCGTTCCACAATACCGACCCGGCGAGCATTTGGATGCGGCGGATATTGCTGGAGGAAGCATCCAACATGGCATCTGGGCATCAGGAGCCTCCAACTCGCAGGCGCTGCTAGGCTCACCATAAGCCGCCCCCGGCACGTTCCAAATACGACTAGCAATCCTCGAAGTGCTCGGCCGCTTTCGCCACTTCAACGTGAGTGGGCGAAGCTGCCAGAGACGGCGATCGGTTGCAAAGACTTGCCGAGTGGTGCGCATGGTGACCTCGCAGGTGAGGTTTGATGCGCTTGCACTACAAACAGGCGACGCCCGGCACTATCGCGGCAGAACACGCCTCCTCCAGCACACTATTGGTTGGCATGCCCGATAAAATCGCTTGAACCACACACTGCGTCAGGTTGTAGGTTGGCCGCCGTGACTAACGCTGCGGTACTTGGCGGTCGGCTGCGCGCTTTGGCGAACTCACGGCGCTGGCCGGACACGGTGTCCATCTGCCATTAACCAACTGACCGGGTCCTGTTGCGTGGCTCGCCGGAAGCGGCGAGACCGATCAACGGGATTCCTGACGGTTTCCGGCCACTGCTGGTTGGCCTACCGCCTTGCTATCCATGGTTGCGGTCATTTCACGAGCGTCTTTTCGCGATCGCAGGACGGAAACGATGTCAGCAAGCCAATAGGACCCTCCAGACGCAGCGGTCACCGCTCGTTGTATGCGCCGCAATTACGTTCATGCCGGATAAGTAGACATGCGTTTCAAAGGTCTGGATCTAAATCTTCTCGTCGCGCTAGATGCTCTAATGACTGAGCGCAACCTCAGCGCAGCGGCACGCAAGATTAGCCTTAGCCAGCCTGCCATGAGCGCAGCCGTTGCCCGGCTGCGTTCCTACTTCCGTGATGAGCTGTTTGGGATGAGGGGGCGGGAACTTGTCCCGACCTCACGCGCGGAAGGACTCGCAGGTCCTGTGCGCGAGGCTCTAACGCACATTGAGCTCTCAATCATCGCGCGGCACGTGTTCGATCCAGCTCGATCGAACCGGCGATTTAGGATCGGCCTTTCTGATTTTATAACAGTCGTATTCTTTCGAAATGTCGTGGAGCGCGTCGCGCGAGAAGCCCCCGCCGTCAGCTTCGAACTGGTGGCGCTCACCGATGAGCACGATGAGCTTCTCCGCCGCGGCGAAGTCGATTTTGTTATCTTGCCCGAATTATTCATGTCTAGCGCGCACCCCAGGGCGGCCCTATTCGAGGAGAGGCTCGTCTGCGTAGGTTGCCGCACGAACAGCCAACTACTGCGGCGTCTTACATTTGATCGGTACGTATCGATGGGCCACGTGGCGGTTAAGCTCGGAGGTGCGCGCAAGTCGCCGGTCGAGGAATACTTTTTACTCGATTTCGGTCTCAACCGGCGCATCGACATTCTCGTGCAGAGCTTCAGCATGATCCCGCCCCTGCTGGTAGGCACGAACCGCATAGCGACGATGCCATTAGGGCTCGTAAAGCATTTCCAAAGAACGATGCCCCTTCGCATTGCGGAGCTCCCGCAGCCATTCCCCGCCTTCACTGAGGCGGTCCAATGGCCCGTGCTTGACAATAGCGACCCGGAAAGCGTGTGGATGCGAGAGATATTGTTGCAGGAGGCCACCCGCATGGCGACTGGAGAAGAGCCCTCCATCATCTGCGCTTCGGAACGAGCGAATACTGCTGGAGATTTCGCATGATCTGTCTCGCCGTTTTCGTAAGGACGTTCGCGAGATCTGCGATCCTCATATCCCAACGTATACCTCAGCGCAGACAATTTAGGCTCGCCTCGCTCGAATTCATGGTCGCTCTATAAAGATCGTCGCAGCGGACGGCTATCATGACGACGTTGTGCAGGTATTGCGCACGTTGGCAATAGGCTCGACGTGCGAGCGGCGGCTCAGACTGTTGGCCTGGTTTTAGAGACCGGGACGTACGTTGCACCCGGCCGCAGGGCGCACCTGCCTCGACACAGCAGAATCGTCGCTGGGCTGTCCTTGTCAACTCTCCGAATTAGTAGTGGCTCCCGATGAGCGGAAACGCTCCGGCTTCTTCGGAGTCGTACCATCACGCACCGTGAGCGTGGTGGTCACCGATCATGCACATGACGGCGATCTCTTGCGCTGTCGAAGCAAGCATCGCGTACGCGTGTTGCCCTGTCGCATCACCTGGGAGTACATCGCGTCTTCGTCGCGTCGCGCCGCGGGTCTGACTTCTTTTGGCCCTATCGCAGCCAAACGTCTTGACGACGTGCGCTGCCATGACGCAATGACACACAAGGAGCTGAACGTTGGAGCAGTGCAGCGGCGTGTTCGATCCGGAAGAGCTTTCCGTCTTGGGACGCCTTTATGATAGTGCGGTCACCGCGCTACCCCCATCGATGCGAAGTCCGGAAAATCGCACAGCAATCGCCAAACTCATCCTGGAGCGTACAGCGGCTGGCGAGGCTCAACTGGCATGCCTGACGAACTTGTTGATCACCATTTCCCCACCGGGTTGATCCCCCGCCATTCTGAGGATAGTCACCACTCTCGCGCTGGAATGGAAGACGATCCAGCTAGAGCTTTGAAATAGCTTGAATCACACGTGACGTCAGGTTGTAGGCTTTGAAATTGAACAACATGAGCAAAGCTACACCACGAAGGCGTCGATGGCGCATTGGCGAACTCGCAGAGGCGACCGGAGTAACGGTACGCACGCTGCATCATTATGAACACACCGGGCTACTAGCAGCTTCAGAGCGTACTGACGGCGGCCACCGGATGTACGAGCGCGAAAGCGTGCAACGGGTTCACCAGATCCGGGCGCTACGTGAGCTTGGCTTCTCCCTTGTCGAGATCCGTAAAGCTATGGAGGGCACGACCTCACTTACCGATCTTCTGCGCAAACATTTAGAGCGGATAGAACTTCAAGTCGCTCGAACAACGCTGCTGCGAGATCGCTTGCGCAACATGACCATCGACAGTGCTAGCCAGGTAAGTGTGGATGAGCTGCCTGCCGCCCTCAATGCCATGTCGCGGGTCGAGACGCATAATCAGACGTCCCGATGCACCTGCAAGTTAGCTGCAGATCGCGAGGAGCGGTGGCGGCGGATCCGCAACGACCTGCGTGATTGTATGGATCGGGGCGAGCATCCTTGCGGCGAGCGGGCAAGGGCTGTCGCAGTTGCAGCACGCTTGCTGATCAGCGAAATCGCCGGCGCCGATTCACGCGTTTCGATGATCCTGAAGGTACTTGCACGATTAAGCGCCCCCCGTAGTCTGGCTGGTTGGGATCCCTGCCTCATGCAATATCTCGATCTCGCCCTTGGCGGGTTGGAGGATCAGCCGTACTGACGTCCTCATGGCCCGCTCCGCACGGCATTGCAGATCGGCCCTGGCAACCTGAAAACGCGCTGACGCTTGGTTGATCGGCGGCTCTGATGCGGGCCGACAGTTTTATTGACTCAACCGGACAGTCGACATGACCTCGCCGATCGGCGCTCCCTGACGCACTGATCGAGGCTCCCTTCAAGGGGGCTTGAACCGCACGTAACGTCAAATTGTAGGCTCTAGCGTGGTCGCAATCTGGCCGACCTAACGCAAGCTTCACTTGGCGGACAGCCTCGACGTGCAGGCACGTCTGATACAACTGCTAAAGGCTCACTTCAGGTGAGCATTGGGAGCTCTACAATGTTAAATGGGCGCTACGCTTCTGCCGCCAGGGCAGCGCTTCTCTTCTGCGCCCTCGTCTCGGTTGCACGCGGCTCCGAGGTCGATATTGCCGTCGTTGGCCCAATGAGCGGAAGCAGCGCTGCGTTCGGCGCGCAAATGCGCGATGGTGCGGCTGCGGCGGTCAAGGCGTTGAACGCTTCTGGCCTGCTTCTCGATACCAAGGTGATATTGAGTGTCGCCGATGACGCTTGCGACCCGAAGCAAGCTGTCGCAGTCGCGAACAAGCTCACAACAGAGCGGGTCCGGTTGGTCGTTGGCCATTTTTGTTCTTCTTCGTCGATCCCGGCCTCCGAGATTTACGCCGAAGCAGGCATCATTCAGGTGTCACCAGGCTCGTCAAATCCTCAGCTAACAGAACGCGGCCTTGAGAGTGTCTTTCGGATCTGCGGCCGCGACGACCAACAGGGCATCGTTGCCGCAGAGTACATTCACCGGAACTACCCTAACGACAAGATTGCAGTGCTCGACGACAAGAGCACCGCAGGCAAGGGTATCTCCGACGTGGTTGAAGCACAGCTTCAGAGTTTCGGTGAACAAGTCATTCGGCAAAGCTATGTAGCCGGTGAAAAGGATCACAGGGCGCTGGTCTCAAGAATGAAGAAGGATCGGGTGCGCGTCGTCTATATCGGCGGCTATCATACCGAAATCGGATTGTTTGTACGTCAGGCGTCAGAAGCAAGAGCGGGACTCATCGTCATGGCGAACGATCCGCTGATGACCTCCGAATTCTGGGCCATTACAGGCAGTGCTGGAAATGGCACGTTGTTTACCTTCATGCCGGACCCCGCCAGGAATGCCAATGCGGCCGGCGTGGTGGCCGAACTCAAGGCTTCCAACCTGTCCCCTGAAGGCTACACGCTTTACGCCTATGCAGCCGTGCAAGCATGGGCTGAGGCGGTGAACCGGACCGGCTCTTTCCATGCTGCGCGCGTCGCCAGCGCACTTCGTTCAGGGCCGATCCATACCGTGATTGGCCCAGTCCGGTTCGATGCAAAGGGAGACAATGCGGCTCCTGGTTTTCTGGTTTACCGCTGGCGAGACGGCCGTGTTGAAACTGTCGAGCAGAACTGATTGGCATCAACGCCGTCTCCCCAAACCCAAAGTGACACGGATGATGAGACACACTCAGGTCGTTGGAGCAACGATACTCGCAAGCTCTCTTATACTTGCAGCTTTCGGAGCGTTTTTTGCGTTCGTTGCAGCGCTCGCAGAGCTACCCGATGTCGACCTGAAGGAGACGCTACGTCCGATGATAGACAAATAGTAGCCGTGCTGAGCTGATCTGGTGCGCAGGCACAGGGCCTCTAGCGGCTAACAATGCTTCTGGTCGAGCACATCCTCGGTGTGGAGGCGCTTCGCAAACGTTATCAAGGTAACGGCCGGACCCCATTTCCGGATTCTCGTGACCCACTCATATGGTGCAAGCCCAGATCCAGGCTCCCAAGAGAAACGGCCTAAGCGGTCAAATGACGAACGAGACCACTTTGAGCGCGACGGCATGAAGCAACCAGGACTCGCCATCTGACCCATAATCGGAGATTGATCGAGTGAAGAGTGGCCTTCCTTCAAGACTAAGGTGCGGCATTTTCGACCATTTGGATGACGACGGCCGAGATGCCGCACGACAATATGAAGATCGTCTCAAGCTGACGGAGGTCTGCGACTCCCTCGGCTTCTACGCTTATCACCTGGCCGAACACCACTGCACACCTCATGGCAGAGGGCCCTCGCCAAACCTGTTTCTATCAAGCGTCGCGCAGCGCACCCGGCGATTACGCTTCGGTCCGCTCGTCCTGTTGCTCAACCTTTATCATCCATTGCGCGCATTCGAGGAGATCTGCATGCTTGACCAATTGAGCGGCGGCAGACTCGAGGTCGGGATAGGCCGCGGCTCACAGCCGATTGAATGGGGTTATTTCGGCATCAGCGCCGACGCCGCACCAAGCCGTTATACAGAAGCCAGTGAAATCCTGAATATTGCGCTGAAGGGACATACGCTATCTTATCAGGGACACCACTTCGAGTTGAGCGAAATACCCTTAACCTTGAGGCCTCATCAACGTCCATATCCGCCTACCTGGATCGCGAGCAATCGGGCTGAGTCGGCGCAGTGGGCCGCTGCAAATGGCGCCAATCTGGCGTGCATAGGCCCCGCATGTGTTGTCCGGAACGTTACGGACGCTTACCGCTCCCATCAAGCCCACAATACAGCCGCACACGGCCGCGACCCATTCCTCGGGCTGGCCCGCATGGTCGTGATTGCGAAGTCTGATCAGGACGCTCATGCGGCGGCCGAAACCGCGTATCGGCGATGGCTGGAGAGCTTTAAGTTCCTTTACGAGCTCAACGCCATTCCGACACCGCCCGCCCTTCCGCTGACCTTCGATGCAGCACTCGAGAGCGAATTGTGCGTCGTTGGAACGCCGGCCTCCGTCCGACAGCTCCTTCTTCAGCAGATGGAAGTGGCAGGTGCCAACTACTTGCTTTGCCAGCTTGCATTCGGAAACCTTCCGCTGGAGATTTCGCTGTACACCGCAACCGCAATCAAAGCTGAAATTCTCGATAGCTTTGGCGGATAATGTCTGGAGTTGGGGGATCGTATGCTTGGCAAGTAGACCGACGCACTGAGGTTATCCGAAGCTGGTTGCGATTTTGGTCGTCGTTTGCCCTGGGCGGAAAGGCGATCGTCAGCCTCAATGGCAGTGATCAAGCCGTTGACTTTCCTGACTGCGCTTCTTCTTACTCGGGCCCATGAACTCTGCTTTCGAACGAAATTCTTCGTTGTGAGCGCCCTGCGACCGTTCTTTCTTCTCAATCATGGCCGGTCATCAACGAATCGGCAGGCTCGCCTAAAAGGCCCATAAGCTCACTGCATCAAGACGGCAGGAAAACAACTAACTGACCCGCTTTCGATGTAATAGATGAGATTACCCGCGTGCGCGATCCACGAACTGGATGCATCCCATCAACACTTTCGATTTTACCAATTTCAGCCAAATACCCCATAAGTCGGTCGCCGGTTTCCGGAAAGCACATTTCACGAATGTCGTGTGAGCAATGGACCCTTTTTGCTTTCAGCATAGTCGCAGGCCGATTCGAGGTTCTCGTGGCTGCATCGCCAACGAGCCCCATCAATCTTTGGAATCGACGCACGTGCGGCGCAAATGCGGTTGGATGGCTAATCGCAACGTCTGGCACGTAATCTATCGCGCTGGCGCCTCCCCCTTTTCAATCATACTAAGGCCCTACACGAAGATCGACTCTCACGCACACCGCTTGGCCAAGGTAAATGCGTGCGCTGCATAGAATTGGGGCAGGCGAATTGCCCTCTATACCGGTGCTGCGGGCTGGACTTTTTGCCCTGACCAGGCGGGCACCGCCGACAATCCGACGCCGTCGCGGCCTTCAAACAAAGCAGTGCGGTCAGCTATCTGACCACGCTAAGTGCATGCCGCATATCCTCGCGATCTTACTGCCCACCCCTGTACGTGGTGTGATCGTGGATTCTCACTCTGCTCGGGTCCTCAGTCTTCGTCGGCGGGCAGCTTCCACAGCCATTTCCGACAGACTGACGCCACCCTATCTCATTCTATGCGCCGGCGCTCTTCGACCATATCCCGGCGCGGTTATCCCTTGTCAGCAATCCTTACATCACCACCCCAACGAGGGGTGGAGGTGCGCGATCTGCCGGTCTTGTCTCTTAGCGCGCCCACCCTCCAAGAGCCCATCTGCACCCTCACCGAGACAGGCATCGCCTGTCAACGAATGCAGGGAGAAACCGCAGACGTATGTAGCGGATGTTGTTTCTGGGTTGCCTGGCATGGGCTGGGACATAATTTTCTGGCATGATGAGGAGACCGGTCTGGACCAGTTGACGGCGCGCCTTCAGCAACAGCTTCGTCCAGCCCCAAGCGCCCTTTATGGCACTCTGCCCGGCTGGGTTTCCGGTTACGTCTGGATCGCTATGTCAGGCGGCAAGCAATCCCGCAGCCGTTCGGGCCGCACTTCTGGACCTGCCGTCATCAGCGGTGTCCCCGCTGGTTGGAGTCACTGCCACTGTCCGACGCGCTGGACCGGCTCGACGGTCGAATCAAATGACGGGCCATCTACAACGCAGTTCGCGGCGTTCTATAGGCGAACCCGCGGTCGTTTCGCGGCACCATGCCTGCCACCTCTCCCTTCGGCGACCGTGCGTGCGCACCTTGCCTCGTGCAGCAGACATTCGTTTCATCGCCGCGTCTGCCGTCTTGCGAACGGGAAAGCACGACACAACCGTTACTCAGTCCGCCCCCTGCATTTAACTACTTTGGAGCAACACTGTGGAAATTGATCCTTCCAATTCACGCCCAGAGGACATCGCGGATCGCATCTACCTGCAACTCGACATCCTGGCCGCCCTCATACGCGAAGACGGCAACGAGCTCGAAGCGATCCGACTGCTAAACGCCCTGACAAACCAAATGATTACGGCGGAACTGGAGCTCGGCCAGCTCGGCGATACGAGAGCCGGGGGCCGCGCCGGCGACCGGCAAACGACGCGACTGTCGCGAGACTGTGGCGTTTACTACCCGGAAGACCTTCAGGTTTTGGGACGCCTTCTCGATCAGGCCGTGGCGGCATTACCGGCAGTGCTCCGCACTCCCGCCAACCAAATGAAGATCGCGAAACTAATTCTGTCACGTGCAGCAGCGGACTGAGATTTCATTTAGCTTTTTCTGCGGTTGATGGCGCCCCTTATTGAACGTCTATCGCTGGGCTGAGTGCTACGGCCGTACGGACCAAGGATCGACGACCTGGCGTTTATGGGCTCACCGTCCCGTAAGCGCGCCGGTTCCGCTGGCTTCCATCACAACTGTTCGCCACTATGCTCGAAAGCTGCAGCCCGCACCCAGAGCACGAGACCGCGCAGGGTCGAGCAAAGGTCGAGTGCCCGCGGACACATGTCAGAAAGCAAACAAGCAGCGTCCGGAAAACGCCACGCTCTTCCAGAAACGCTTCTTAGCTTGAGACCGCGAAAGGAGCGGAACGATCCATTTTAATCGATGTTCGGCTTTAGTCGTGATTGGCATGGCGCCGATCTTACGATTGCAGGAAGAAGAGCTCCAATTATTGACCGATACCGAGCAACAAGAGCACTTTGGCAACGAAGCCGCGCGAACAACGCGAGCTGGTTTCAACCGCCTCAGAATTATTCGAATTGCGCCTGGCAATACGACATTCGGGGTCATCGGAATTTCAACAAACATCTATAAGTTCATTGAAGCACCGAGAGCAGCTCGAGGTCCGAGCGTGCTGCGGCTCTGATGTCTTACTTGCTGGGACAAGCCACAGACTCTCGGTTTGCTTTTGCCAAGGTACTTCCTTGTATCATGACGTCGTGGAGTGTTGAGATGGATCAGTTGTTATCCGAGCAAGTGCAGATGCCAGATGCTATCGTGAGCGTCGCATTTGATAAGGCCTGGCGCTTTGTTGAGAAGGATCCGTTGCTGGCGCATAATCTCAAGACGGTCCTCCACAGCCGGTTGCGCACTTTCCTTGAGTCTTCGATGAGGAAGGGCGAACGGAATACTTTTAATCTGGCAAACGAGGCGATACGCAGCTTGCGGGCTGAACTGGCGCCGTCGACCGAGCAATAAGGCGCTTGCACCTCTACTGCCACATGAGCTTGGCTTGTTAAGGCTCTTGGGGACTTTATGCGGTGGGAAAACAACCGGGGCAGGGCGTGGTGGAGCTGACCTTCCTCCACTCATGTTCAGCCCCGCGGAAGACGAGCACGTTCGCGACGACTGTCACTTATGCAGCTCTTCTGGTGACCCCAGACCAGTAACCTGGAACTCAGAGCAAGTCGGCGACCAGACGCGACAGCCGAGAAATATTCGCTGCCGCCAGGCACGAGCTTGCGCAAGTTCAAGCAAGAGCCTCGTCAAGCACAGCCGCATCGGCTCCTTGACATCCGTCGATCGACGTCGAGGTTGAGGAACATCGTGCTACACTTGCGATAGGTCCTAAGCCAAAGCGATCCAGGCCTTTGATCATCGCCGCATCGCTCACGATTGCAAGCAGCACGACCGTCCTGCCGGAGGAATGAGCTTGGAGCGCACGAGACGCGTCCTCGATCAGCGGTCTTCATTTGCCGAACTCTCTGAATAGCGAGCGTGCACGTGACGTGTTGGCGCCGCCTGGCTTTGTCACTAGTCAGCGACAGCGGGAGCCAAACAGCTCGCAGCCTTGCGTCCCGTCACAGGCCATCACGAACGGATCGTATTCAAAGAAGCATCTGCGCGAAGCGACCAGTGGCAGGCCCCAGCATTTCGGTCGAGGCAGTGCCAAGTTGCGCGCTCACAATCTGACGCGGCGTGCGATTCGACCCATTTCTTTCGAAGACATGTTGTGCAGCAGTTACAGCAATTCGCGATCATATTGTTAAACGCACGGCACCGGGGGGCATCGAAAGGAACGAACTCGAATGAAGACTTTTCTGATTCTGACCGCAAGCATCGGCGCACTCGCTGCGGCCGCTCCGGCATTCGGCACGGACTTGGCCGGGCAGCCCGTCAACGTCAAGGCGCCACCGCTGCCGGTCGCAGCCCCGATTATCGACTGGTCCGGCTACTATATCGGAGTCAATGGCGGTTGGGGAACGAGCCACAATTGCTGGGATTTCAATGGCGTCACTTCCGAGGGCTGCCATAATTCGACTGGCGGGACCATTGGCGGCCAGATTGGCTATCGTTGGCAGATCTTCAACATGGTCTACGGCATCGAAGGTCAGGGCAACTGGGCCGACCTCAGCGGCTCCAATGTCAGCACCGCCTTTCCGGCAACCACCGTTGGCACCACGACAGACGCATTCGGTCTACTCACGGGACATATCGGCTACGCGTTCAATGCCGTCCTACTTTACGGAAAGGGTGGTGCTGCGGTGACCAGCAACACCTATCACCTCAATTCGGTCGCTTCTCGCACCGAACTTGCCAACAGCAATGATGTGCGTTGGGGTGGCGTGCTCGGGGCCGGTGCCGAAGTCAGCCTCACGCCGAACTGGTCAGCTGGCGTCGAGTATAACCACTTGTTCATGCAGCGCAGCAACATAAGCTTTCCAGGGTTTCTCGGCACGGACCGCGCCCACCAGGACATCGATCTCATCACGGCACGGCTCAATTACAAGTTTGGCTCGCCCTTTGCCAAATAGAGACCTCCACGCGGTTGCGTGAATCGGAACCCCGACCCCCGGTCGGGGTTCTTCCCTCAGCTCTCCTCTCCCTTCCGGCCCAATCCAATTCCGAAGCACCAG
The DNA here is from genome assembly GCF_059512345.1 of Bradyrhizobium sp. Unk1. Lineage (NCBI taxonomy): Bacteria > Pseudomonadati > Pseudomonadota > Alphaproteobacteria > Hyphomicrobiales > Nitrobacteraceae > Bradyrhizobium > Bradyrhizobium sp. Unk1. Next base: position 131,722 of record NZ_JCAMOP010000018.1, on the reverse strand, counting down.
ATGCGAGCTCGTCTGTAGCACTGGATCCAGAGGCTGGCTGGAGTGTGGCCGAGATGCCGCCAACACACTGGGGGAACAGGTCAGTCGATTCGACAATTCATCGATCTCATGAAGTCCCACAACCTCACGCAGCGTGAGATAGCGGGCTTGCTCCAAGGAGCGTCGTATCTGCCAGCTCGCCGAAGGCGCCACGCTCAACATGCCAGAAGCTGGAAGCCCACGATTTGACTGTTAGTGCCCCGTTCTCAAAATTCAAAGAACATTGAGGCGAATAGCCATAGCGACCGCTTGAATTCGGCTGGTCGCACCTAACTTGCGCGTCGCATTCTTGACATGAAAGTTGACTGTATTGTCGCTGATTCCCAGGATCTTCCCAATTTCCCATGACGATTTCCCCTCTGCCACCCACCGCATGCAACTGATCTCTCGCTTCGATAATGCCACTTTTCTTTCGCAACCATTATCGCAGGGACGAGCGATGTCGCCATAGGCGGTGTGAAACTGCCAGGCCAGCGCGTTGAGATGACCGATGCGGTCCTGAGGATCAGCATCGTCGAACGCAGATGCAAACGACACCACAGATATCCGACCCAACGGGCCAAACAACGGCACGCTCATGCCATGTTTCAGCCCCGCCTCTCTCGCCTCATCCAGTACGCGTCTTTCGTCCGGTTGAAGCTGATAGTGGTCGGCGAGTTGATCCCACAAAAATGGCCGGGAAAGCATCGGCGTCCGCCGGACCACCGGATCGATAGTATGGTACTTGCGCTTGAAGTATCGGTCGCACCAGTCTGGCGGCCACTTCACAGCCACAGTCGGGGGTGGGTACTCCGCCAGCCGAAGTGGCTCAACGAAGTTGAGAGCGCCGTATGCGACTTCACTGAAGCCTTCCTTGGTGGCACAGCCTACAAGAAGCTCGAATAGCGCTCTGAGTGAATGCGTCTGGTTCGCGCATTCGGTAAAGCTAAAGAGGTCCATGATGGGCGCTTCAGTACGACGATCGAGCTCCCCGTCATCGTGTTCGATTGCGCTTGTTTCAGGCGGAGCCAAATTCCAGTCCATGAGCTGAACTCGAGGGTTAGTTATTCGTGCAGTCTGAGCGCTCGCGCTGTGGCGCCATTCACCGAATTCGCTGCCCAGCCGCCGAATGCGCCGGTATGAACGCATCAAACACCCGAGATAGCGCCATCATCCCTACCTCCGAGGCTGAACGGAAGTGATCGGTCCAGTTCGCCGATAGCGCACTGGCCAAATCGGAGATCATCGGCCGTCATCCATACCCAACGGTGTCCCGTTTGATGATGCCGGCACCGATAGAAGCTCCGCGGGTCCTGGACTGCACTTCCAAACAGCTCCAGCGGCTAGAGGCTTGGCTCTGTTGAGCTTGCATGGCGAGAAAACGCAGCCGAACGACGCTTTGGTTTTTCTCGAGGCGGAGCACGACGAGATCCTGGGCTCTGATCTGCGCGATACAGCTAAGCTCGAGCGGTTTGGCGGCGCGGGACTCGAGGAGCGTCCTGTCAGCATCCATTCTCTGCTTAGAGACGAAGACAACAGGAGAGTCATGTCTTTTCGCAATCTTGCGAATTGCCATCGCTAACCGTTCGCCGATTCTCCGCCGTACGACGGCGCCGGGGACGCGATCGATGAGCAACACGGAACAGTCGAGGCAGAAGCCATACTCCTCGCCTCATTGTGCGGCGTCTGATCGATTCCGTCCGGCAGGCTTGGCGCAAACGTACCGAACGTGCAGAAAGGGGCCACGTTAAAGGCGCAACGAGAGATACTCGTAACCGCGAGATCTGCTTGATGCGGAGGACACTTTGCATGCGCTTCTCCAGCAGGGAGAGGACCGGCGCCAGACTAGCAAGCCTCATACCAACTGTTGATTTCACCAAAATCAAACGTCGCAGAAAGGGCTTCGAACGCTCACGGTTGGTTGCGACGTAGTAGCGTCGAAGCATTTATGACATCCGGAGGAAAGGCGACAGCACCATTGCGAGGCGCGGCACGAGGTGAGCTACAGCAAGAAATGCAGCTCACCTCGGCGGCCCCCTCGAGTGCCGCCCCCTTAGGACCCAAACGCAGCCTTATTCCAGCCCAGTCAAGTACCAAGTTCGGCAATTGATGGGACGGTCCAAACATGGCACTCGTTAAGGAACTTGACTGACTGCACTTCGAGCCAGCGATTCCGGCGAAGCGCTTAGATCCGCCCCAAGCAGAAATACAGTTAGACCGCACCTGAGGCACGAATCATGATGGGCTCGGTGGAAAGCGGCGAAGATCGTCACCAAGATCGGTGAAGCATGGCTACTCTGCTTTTCGCGATCATCTCACTGCTCTATGCGAGCGTTGGCCAGGCTGGTGGCACTGCATTCGTCTCGCTAATGGCATTTTTGGGTGTGTCATCGACAGAGATGCGCCCGACGGCGCTCGGTCTCAACATTGTCGTCGCGACTTATTCTACGTGGCTCTTCAACCGCAACAAGGTCGTTGACTGGGCAATCCTGCGCCCGCTTCTCTTTTCGTCGATGCCAGCGTCGCTTGCCGGTGGCTTGATTGTACTCCAAGACCACATGTACAAGACGCTGACCGGGCTTGTTCTTCTTCTGGCGAGCGCAGTGATGATCACGCAGCGGGGACGAGCTGCCGATCGCATTTGCGAAACTCCGCTCACGCTAAGCGTGAGCATTGGCGCGGCCCTTGGCCTGGTTTCCGGCCTGACCGGCGTGGGCGGCGGAGTGTTCCTCGCGCCGACGCTCATCACACTGAATTTGGCATCACCGAAGCAGACCGTCGCGCTATCACCGCCTTTTATTCTGGCCAATTCCACAGTCGGCTTCGTCGGAGCTCTTTTCAGCGGCCAATTTCCCTCTCCGGATTTGGCTCTTTACGCTATCTCCGCGCTGGCGGGTGCGGTCGCTGGAACGGTAGTCAGCCTGAACTGGCTGAACCCGGCAGGCATCAGATTTATCTTCGTGGCGGTTCTGCTCGTTGCCGGCATCCAATTGGTTCTCGCTTGAAAGTCTCAACTCCCATCTTTCGTGGGATTGGCAGGAGATCCAGCACGGTCAAATCGGGGGGCAACATGATGGAGGCCGCAGCTTAAGTCTGGTCCGCGCGCCTAGCCTAACTCTGAAAGCCGCCAGCGCGGACTACGAAAAGCTGTAGGGTGGAGCGACAATGGGGCGGGTCACCTCGTGCATCCCAGCTGATCGTCATGAGCCGAGCGGTCCGCACCTAGTCGCATCCCGTTCGCGCTTCCCATTTGACAGGAGGGTCAATGTTGGCGGGGCGCGCGAGCGGGATGAGGCGTACCTTCATCTCGTCTATAGCTTGCGCGGCCCTCTATCTGGCGCGCAGTAACTGCAGGAAGAAGAGCATCTGATGGGAGGCGATCGGGCAAGCTCTCGCTATCCTGCGGATCGCGACAGAGGGGCGCATTCGACTTCCTCAAGAGCGGTAGGGGCCCGGAAGATCTACTTCAATGTAGAACTGCAACGCCGCGCAATCTCGTTTCCCGCGCGTGTGTCGGTTACATTCTCATGGAGAATGTCAGGGAAGATGATGTGCTCAGCGCCAGAAAGTCGCAGTCAATTCGAGATGGCATGGATGCGAAGGCGCGGCAATGAGAGCCCTCGGCCACGAAGCCATCAAAATGTCGCGCGTGCTGCCTTTGAAATCAGGACGCACCAAAATAGTCATCCTTTTACCGGTCCCCGATGAGCTCGATGCCGTCGGCGTTGTACAACAGAGGTTGGGTGGGGTGCCCACTTTTCGACCGATCAAGCCGTTTGGCAGCAATCTCCTTGACGCCTGGTTAGGCTCAGCTCTCATTCGCACGAGAACGAGCTCCACGTTCAGTTCGATTAGCCTACCGAACCACAAACTTCCTCAATCCATCGTGGATGGACTGGAATGCCAGGATGCGAAGGCGATTTTCAAGCAATGAACAGGCGCAAGTTTTCCCAGCCGGCTCCTGCATGGACGGCTCCGGCTCGCAGCATCGAGAACATAGTGACGGGATGGTCGAGGCCTAACCAGGCGGTCTATGTGAAGCTGAAAGCTGCAGGTGCATCGCATCGATGCGACGCCAATGAAGGCTAACGGAATAGATATGCGCGATCTGGCAGGATCGATAGCTGCAAAGGCGATGTTAAAAAGAAACCAACCGAGTTGGTGAAGCGGAATAGAAACTATTGCAGATAGCGTCTCGTCCGATGCATCTGGCCGGGATTCGCTTTGCCACCACACGACGTCCAAAGTCGTTGTGAGTTGCTGAGCTGCATTAGACAGCGACGAGACGCCGCTGAACCAAGGCGCCCCGACGCACTTGGCCGGGGGGGCTGAAAGTGCGCTGGGGTCGCCCCAACATCATCAGTACATCCGTGATGATGCTTGTGGCAATGAGACAACCAGCGTGGCGGAATTGAGGCTTATGCGTTCGATACTAGGGATCAAAACTTGTTCGTCGGTTGCGCCAAAGGACTTTAACCGCACGTCGCGTCAGGTTGTGCTATTGCCCTCCTCGCGCTCTCATCTAGCAACCAACTTATCTTCCGTGGCACGCCGGCCTTGAACGGGAGGCATCCGTTGAACTCTGTGAGCAACCAAATCGGCTCTTGCTTGAAAACCAGGTTTGAAGATCCAGCGGCAAGCTCAGCTGCTCCTGGTGAGACCTACAAGTCCATGTTTTCGTCGTAAAAATGACTGGCCGTCAGCCAATGCGAAACGACGTGCCCTCGGATGAGCGATTGATCGTTCGCGCCGGCTCGTCGGGCACGACTAGCCGCTTCAACCGGCTCGCACGAGAAACTTCATATCCTAAACGTCCAGATAATCGCCGACGAGCGGGTCTCATCCCTGCCCTGCCCCTAAGCCGCTTTGGCAGTAACATCGAAAACGGGACCAGATCTCAGAAGCCATTAGGCGGGTTTGACATAACGCAAAGACATTAGAGAGGGCATCCGTCAGCTTCATGCTGTTTGAGCATGGGAAAGTTAGGCCTTGCAGACCTCCCTTCTAAACAAATATTGCGATGCTCGCCTGCCTTGGTACACCATCTATCCAACCGTACCGGATTTCTCCGCGATGGTTGGTGCCAAGACTTGTGAGACATGGCTGAGGCGACTGCCGCCCGAGGAACCTGTATCGCTCTACATCCATGTTCCGTTCTGTCGCTCTATATGTTGGTATTGCGGCTTCCCTACAAGCCTCACTCGCGGCGAGCGACCGGTCCGCAATTACTTGGCAGCAGTGCGGGACGAGATAGGCTTGGTCGCAGAGCAAGTGCCGCGTGCTCTGCCGGTGAGCGACGTGCATTTCGGCGGCGGGACGCCGACCACCATTTCATCGAGCGATTTTCTCGCCTTAATGGAACTCCTGCGCCACTGCTTTGCATTCAGAAAATCAGCTTCCATCGCGATAGAAATCGATCCGCGTGGGGTCACGGCCGAGATGGTTGAAATGTTACAAGCGGCCGGGATCAGCCGCGCGAGCATCGGCGTGCAAAGCTTCGATCCGGTGGTTCAAAGGTCGGTCAACCGCGTGCAGAGCGAGGTGCTAACAGCTTCTGTCGTCGAAAGTCTACGCCGGCATGGCATAAGCCGCATCAATTTCGACCTTCTCTTCGGACTGCCACATCAGACGGTGCGGTCCTGCGTGGACTCCGCGCGGACGGCTCTGGCCATGCGGCCAGACCGGCTTGCGGTTTTCGGTTATGCTCACGTCCCCTTCTATATGAAACGTCAGCGCCAGATCGATGAGACGGCGCTGCCGGATAATGTCGCCCGCGCCGAGCAAGCCGCGGCTATTGCAGATACGCTGGTCTCGGCCGGCTACCGCCAGATCGGGCTCGACCATTTCGCCCTGCCCAATGACGAGCTCGCGCTGGCACAGAAAGTTGGTCGGCTGCGCCGCAACTCCCTGGGTTATTCGGCTGATACATGCAGCACCGTGATCGGCTTAGGTCCGTCAGCCATCAGCCGTTTGCGTGACGGTTACGTCCAGAATGAGATCGCAACCGCTTCCTATCACCAACACATTCAGGCTGGCCGTCTGGCAACCTCAAAAGGCCACTGTCTCGCCGCCGAAGATCGCCTCCGCGCCGCAATCATCGAGCGTCTGATGTGCGATTTGCAGGCCGACGTACCAGCGATCTGTGCTGCTCACGGATTTGATCCGATTCCTCTTCTCGATTCGGCCGACCGCCTGGGAATGCTTGCAGAAGATGGGATAGTGGAGATTGAAGAGGGATTCATTCGAGTCAAGCAGGAGCACCGGTTTGTCATTCGCGCTGTTGCTGCCGCGTTCGACGCTTATCTCGACCGCATCCCTATTAACTAAGCCACGCATGTGAGCAGATCCCAAACCTCTCAGCTCTTCGCGAGGGAGCGATCCGAAGAAGCGCCTCGGGCCGACAGCCAGATTTCGAAGATGCAGCGGCGGTGTGATGACACGACCTTTCACATATGATCTCAAAACTGGCGGGGACTGAATAGAAGAGAGCTGATTTAAAGGAAAGGGCAGCGGATTCCGACGTTCAGGGCCACGGTTCGATCATGCGGAAAGTGCTCTGCGCCACCTGTCCTGGAGTGCGCTCGATGATAGTGACGGCCTCAGTGACATGCCGCTGGAGACGACGGCGCCCGCACAAGCTTCGGGTATTTTACGGCCGGAGGCAGCTTTGCGAAGCTACGGTCCACTTCATCGAGCACAGTTGACCACGCCTGCAGCGTCTCAGACCTCAAGGCTCGGCTGTCTTCGGTCCGGCGATCACTGGCGCGCCTCCAACGGAAACAGGTGCCTGTGGTATGGACCGCCCGAAGCGTTTCCTTGCGACGCTCGAAACAGCCCGGGCTGGCGAAAAAGGAGGCGCGGAAGCAGCAGAAGGGACAGGCGTTAAACTCCGCAGCGAATCGATCCGCGAAGTCAGCACGGTGATCTGATCCAGGATCCCTTTGAGGTCATCCCGCTGGGCATTGATCCGGCTGTTGAGTACTGCGATCTCATCGCCAGTTTTCTGCTGTGCTCAGTTTATCTCAAACAAGGCTGCCCTGTCCTCCAGTGACAGGCTCATCGTTGAAGCGATGTCCCGGGCTTCCGGTGCAAACGCTTCAAGGTTAGCCCAAAGCCAGGCGCCAGCAGCACACGAGCCGACGAGAATAAGCGGGAGCACCAAAACCGGGAGAATCCGTCTTGACGGCCCGTGCAAGAGCGGCCGCAAGTCTGAAGCGGCCGCTTGATCAATCAAGTCCATTTTCCCTCGCTCAAGATCTCGACGCGATAGGCTGCGATGCTCACGCGCTCCAGGAGCTGCCAGCCTTGAAATTAATCAATCTTGCCGAGCCTCCCGATAGGCTGCCCTGCTCCTATGATGGCGAATTGGAGCGGCAACCATTGCACCTGATCAACTGCCAATTCCGGCAGGTTGTTCGAAATGACGGGCACGTGGCAAGCGTGATCAACGACCGCCGCGCACGTCAAGGATTCGGATGCAAGACAGGTTTTGCGGCGCTGACGGCAGCCAGCAACTGCTCGCCGATACCCGCCAAAGCTGCTTGACGGCTGATTCCTTCGGTCTCCTGCGCCATCACGTTGGATGTTGTGGGGTGGTTGCCGCGCGCGCAAATTCTAAGGCTCTTCGGCCTTTAAGCCCGGCGATTGTCTCCTGTTTCGCTGACAACGATATTAATGAAGCGATTCGTGAAGCGAAGACTCTTGCACGGCGAGCCTTGCTTTCTGGTAGCTGCCGCTTCGTCCAGAAAGCCGCCTTCGATTCAAACGCGCGGCACCGCCAGACTCGCCTGACTCACAGTGAGCAAGGTGGACATCCGCAATGTTTTGGTGGCCAGGGCAGCCCCCCCCCGCGTGCTAGTCGTGAGCATTTGCCGAGCCAGCGCTCTCCGCTAGCTCTCGGGCACCGGCGTCATGCACAAGCAAAGTTTCGGACCGGATCATCATCGCGCCGCGAACTGAGAGGTTCAGGAAGCCTGAGTGGTTCCCTTCGGATAGATCGAGTTGTGGCTCGTCCCCTCGCCCTCGGACGCGAAAGCGCCGGGAGCTCACTCCGCAGTTCAATTTATTCATGGCCGGCAGAGATGGACCCGAAGTACGCCATGCGTGATTGCCTTCTTGCGACGACCTCGCCTCGGACATACTCGGCTACGGCAGCACTTTCTTTCAATGTCAGACCAAGGGGAAAGCAATCTGCGCTTGTTATCGCATTTTCGCTAGCGGCTTGTCTGGTCGGCAATTCCGTACTGGCACAAACCGTGAGCGGACTTGATCCTGGTAACCTCCCTGTGGATCAGGCCGGCAAGACAGGAAAGACCTCCGATCGGGCCGCAAAGCTCCCGATCAACCTGATTCGTCAGGCAATCCGCCCTCCTGCCCCGGCGCCAGCGGCAGGTCCCGAAGTGCCTTTCGAGAAGCGCGGCAATGCGGACAGGGCTGCTCAGACGAGACCGCAAAAGACGATCGATCCCTTCGCAAGGTACGACAACCTGCGTGAAAAAGCGTTGTGGCTCAACATACCTGGCCCTGCGGACACGATTGACCAGGACAAGGACGGCGTTAGATCGGCGCTGGCAGACGTCGGCATCGGCTACATCGGCTGGACACACAATAGCTTTGCAAACAACCAGCTGCCGAATGCGGCCAGAAGCACTATCGCAAACCAGCTCTATATGGGCCAGAATCCGACCTTCGCGTCGGCAAACTTCATGATCGTCACCTACGATCTCAGCCGGTTTGGCATCGCCGACGGACAGATTGTCGTAGGAGCCGAGCAGCAATACTGGACGTGGGATCGCCCGGGGCCAGATCGAGTGGGAATCAATACGCTCGCCTACTACCAGACTTTCTTCGACAGGACAGTAGAACTCAAACTTGGCTACCTCAGAAACCAAAATGAGTTCACCGGCACATTGTTCGGAGGCATTACAGGATCGAACATGTCTGCCTTGTTCCAGGCAGGGATGAGCACCAATGCGGCGCCGACGCCGGCGGTCAACTTGAAGTACAATTTTGACGATCGCTTGTACAACAAGGTCTCGGTCCAGCGCTCAATCAGTCCAGATGGTGCCTATGCCCACATAGCCGAGAATCCCACCGGCTTGAACTGGAGCACGGCCAATGCGGGCATCCTTCTCGTCGACGAAGCCGGCTACAAGAGCAAGGCTGCACCCGGCGTACCCGACACGTGGCTGCGGGCGGGCGTTGGTTTGAACAGCAGCCGCTACACGAATCTGGCGGATCCCAAACAACAAAGGGAGAGTGGGAATAATTTTCACTACATCGCCGCCGACCGACAGCTCTGGCAGAGTGACACCCTTGGGTCGCCGTCTCGCGGCATCTACGGCGGCTTCTCCGTCATGGGAGCTCCACCTGAGCGCAACAGGATTAGCCGGTATTACGAGCTGCGTCTTTATGCGAAGGGGCTTTTTGATAACCGGCCCAGTGATCTGATTGCTCTCGTTGCGACCAACACGGCCTGGAGCAAGCTTGCAGTGGATGCTGCCCTGGCTAAAGGCCAGCTTGCGCACCGGGATAGCACGGCAATCACGGGAACATACACGGCGCATCTCGCTCCGGGGATATATGCAAGCGTCGGACTGTCATACGTTCATCACCCGACCAGCATCACACATACGCCCCAAACGGAACACGCGCTGAATCTGTTAGTGTCTACTTTGATCTTCTTCTGATCATCGCAAGCGCCCTTCTGCTCCCACCTTATCGTGACGCATGGGACCTGAGCTTTGCGATCTCTTTGAAAGGATCGGCCGCATCTGCGCCAGACGAGCCGGTTAGGTCGGATATGAGGGGACGGCCAGCTAAAAGGATTATGGAAAAGGATGTCATTAGTTCTCCAGGGAAATCGGGCGGATTGTTGAGGTGAGCCCGATCAGGCGACGTTGATTTGGTTTCATCAGAAGGATCGAGGTTCAAGCCCTCCAGCCGCCTTTCAAATTCACCCTTCTCGGAGGGATTACCCTCTCGCTGCCCATTTCGCCCCTGCAAAGCAGCGTACTCCCGCATCCAGGCTCCTGAATTCAAGAAGGGTCAACCGGATCCATCCTGCTCTCCTCATGTTTTTATTGGCAATGCAGCAATCCGCACGGCCGCTAGCAGATCGTCTAGCGAGACACGATTCTCGATCGCTGTAGCTGCAACCTTTCGAAAAGCTGACGAGATCAGGACATTGCTGCGCGATCGACGGCCTCTCGTCCGGCCGCCCGCTTGGCGACAGGACAGGGGCGCTCCCGCTTTTCCGCACCTCTTCGCCGGACCTATTCCAATCAACGAGATATCAATGGACCGCCCTGTCGATCGTGAGAGGAATTCAAACATCACAGCGGGGATCACTCAGCCTCGACAAGGATTATCGCGCAGTCACAGATCAATTAAGTTCCGGCCACTCCGGCGACCTTTGTCTTGAACGTCAGCCAAAGCGAGTTGGTTCGCTGCGGTAGCGCCTATGGAAGCACTCCTTTCACCGCCGCGCCATCTTGGTCTTATCAACAACTTTCAACTGGGAGCTCTCGTCCCGACGAGGCTTTCGAGCGGAGTAAAAACTAGCCTTGCGTCCCAGCTTTCATAGCTCGGCAAGACCGGGAGGAACTGATCGACGCAGCGCGCCTTCGAAGCGCAAAAGCACCTCGTCAGCGATTGGCGAGACTGCAGCATTGATCTTTGGCTTCCGCCGCAGAGCAATGATAATATACCTGCGACGGTTTGAGACTTCATAACTCGAGGCCGCCCCGCGCGGCCAGCACGCGGTGCATGACCTCGCCTTTAATCTCGCTGGCGAGCTCGTTTCGGACTTGGGCTCCGAGCACCCGCTCGGCGTCCGGATCGCCTAGAAGACCGTGCTCGGCCAGTCGCTGATCCAAGCGGGTTTGAAACTCCTCGCCCATGGCTTCGACGAGCCGTTCTTGCATCGCTTCATATTCATCCGGAGCGATTCGTCCCAACACCGTCTCCCAGGGTTGCCAGCGGGTTGCCATGTAGTCGGTAAACTGGTTCGCTTCTTGCTCGCGAACCAAGTCCAGAGCGCGCGCCGCATCGTCGGACGTCACGTGAGAAACCGTCAGAAAGCGCATGTCAGGGGCGACGTGGATCAGCTCCAGCGGCTCGCGCAGAAGATGTTGATAGGCCAAGTAGACTTCGACGTCGTCTACGTTCGGGTGCAGGGCGAGGAGCGAGTTCACTCGGTCGCGCGCGATCCCGTCCAGCGCGTCTAGGCGGAATGCAACGCGGCCGCGCTGGATCAGTTGGTCGAGCCTATCATCATACACCCCCTTCTCCACGTCAGCATTGAAGCGCGCGGTCCGCATACCATTCCAGTGCAGGGTAACACGATCCTCGCAACTGGCGTTAGCTTCGGAAGCCTGTGTGAAAAACTGTTCGCGCAATCTCGGATTGGCCGCCGCCTGCCGCAGATCATCAGCCACGGCCTGCCGAAACTCGGGACTTCCATAATTGACGGTCCCGCGTAGCCGATCTAGGAACCGGGTGTAGTCTTGGGCGCCAGGCTCATCCGCAAAGTGCAGCCATTCGGCCAGCGCCGCCGGATCGTCCCCCAGCCAGTGCGCGGCAGCCTCGTACAGAGGCAGCTGCCCAAGATGCGGTGCCGCAAGGCGAACGCGGACCTCGTCCGGGAATGGATTATCGCCGAATTCGACGTTCTCCAGCGGATAGCTCAAACTTCCCGGTAGGAGATGTTCAGGCAGTCTGGTGAGACGGTTACCGCTGAGATTGATTGATTGAAGCCAATTCGGAAGGGTTTCGGGGAGGTTGGCCAATTGATTGCTGCTGACATCGAGTTCAACGAGACCCCATGGGAGGGACTCGGGAAGCTCGGTCAGCTGATTGTCACTAACCGACAGCGAGGTGAGGCTGCTTGGAAGAGCCTCGGGCAGGCTACTCAGTCGGTTGTTGTTTGCGTTCAGGATCCCCAGCTCCGCTGGGAGGCTGTCTGGGAGCCTGGTCAACCTGTTATCGCTTACCTCGAGGCGATAGAGGCTCGCCGGAAGAGCATCCGGCAAACTGGTCAATTGGTTGTGGCTTATAAGAAGCTCGCGGAGACCAGGTGGAAGGCTTGCGGGCAGGCTACTTAGCTCATTGTGCATGGCGCCGAGGTTCAGTAGCCTCGGCGCAAGGGCGTCGGGCAACGCGGTTAAAGACAGGGATGACAAATCGACCGAGTTCGAGCGCATGTTATCCGCAGCCCTGATTCGCGAGCGCCCCTGTCGCCTGTTCTCGACATCGCCCTGCCCCTGCTCGGCGACCCAGTCGTCCAGGATTCGCGCGCGAGCGGAGGCCGGGGTCCGATATCCTGTCAAGCTTTCGACCAAATTCGCCAGGGCACGGTTGAAGCCGCCGATGTAGCTTTCACGCTCTCCTTCTTCAAAAGTGTCCGGGCTGGAACCTGCGCTCCGCTGTGCCTGTCCGGTGTCCACCATTTCTCTCCATCATCAGAAACTTAAGGAATACGCCTGCCGCCGCGCAATGCTGCGAAGCAGGAGTTTGCGCGCTGGCGCAATAATCATTCGAGCGGCCGCACGTGCGACGCGTCGACCCACTCCTGGCCGAAGCGGTACAGCTTCACGCGATTTGAGGTGGCGAATGAATCGATGCGGCTGCAACGTTTCCTGCCGTTCCGTTGACCGGACAGATCTAGGGGACCGCCAACGTGAAAGCGTTTTGCCCCTATTACGGCCACCTGTCGATTAGCTGACGGGTCTCGCGGCAAAATACAAAGTTGCACGATTTGTTACCCAAGGAAAAGACCAGCGTTGCACCGATTGCCTTACCACATGAAAGGACCGCTCCGGAGTTGAGCGTTCGAGCGACTGCTGCTCTTCCTTTTCACGCACTCAACCGAAAGAAGCTCCTTTGGCTGCCATTGAGATAATGCACCGCTGCCGCGCTGGGGCGCGATGTTAAGCCGCCGCTGTGTCGGTTAGATGCCGAAACGTATGGATGGGAGATGACTGCCCGCGACCGCGATCGATTCGCTATTCTAAATCGTTGTACCGAAGTCATGTCGGCTTCGAAGCCATCGATAACCTTGCCACGATAGGTCTGTCAGCTTGTCGAAAGATAAGTGTCCTAAGTCCTGGACCGCGTTGTCACGGGCCGGATTGGCTCGGTGTGGTAAGGAAAGTGGAATGGATCCTTTTGAAGCAGGACAGATTCGGCGCCGCGAAAGCATTTCTTCTGCATCTTCCGGACAAGACGCGGGGGAAGACGGGGGAGCGGCACAGTGGGATGAAGTCGTCACTGGCTTCGCATCGAACTCTGGGCATTCACCCCAGGGGGCGGCTGAAGAAGACGAGGCGCTCGAAAATTGGCTTGCCGAACAGGACGTGGGTCCCCTCGAGGACCGGGAAGAAGCGGCAAGGCGGATGAATGCCCTGGGTGAAGACGCCATACTGGATCTCGAATCGCTGTCCCTTACCAGTCTGCCCAGACTTCCAAGCGAAATCGTTGTGCTCGATGTGCCCTTCAACCGGCTTACGAATTTGCCTGACGAACTTCCTGCTTCGCTCCAGCGTCTCAATGTCAGTGGCAATCAGCTGAGCAGCCTGCCCGCGCTGCCAAGCGGGCTCAGAGGCCTCGACGTAAACTCCAACCGGTTGGAGAGTCTCCCTACCGTGCTGCCTGCCGGGCTTCAGTTTCTGTGCGCCAACCACAATCGGTTGCCGAACCTGCCCGAAGGCCTCCCTTCTTCGCTCCGATTTCTCCACGCCAGCCACAATCATCTAACAAATCTGCCAGAGCTCCTTCCTGCTACGCTCCGGTTTCTCGATGTCAGCGAAAACCAGCTGACGGAGCTGCCTGAGGCTCTCCCCGCTTCGCTCGAGTTTCTCGACGCAAGCCTAAACCAGTTGACTAGTTTACCCGGGGACCTACTGACGGGGTTGGACGCTGGCGCCACCATAGTTTTGACGGAAAATCCGCTATCCGAGCACGTGCTGACGCACCTGAATACAGTCCTAAGCGCGGATGGTTATGCCGGTCCGACCGTCCACCTTTCGCGCGACGACGAAAGTGAAACGTCTGGGACAGACGATGAGCAGGCGGAAGCCCTCGCTGAAACGGTTGCAGAATGGCTCAAGAGCGATCCACGGGAGGGCGATCGGGAGGTGCTCGCCGCTTGGCGGAACTTTGCAGAAGAGCCGGGCGCCCGGGAGTATGGGCTCTTCCTCGGCAAGCTGTTCAATTCCGTCAACTCTAGCAATGAAGGATTCCGGCAGTCGGTGGCCAATGATCTGCGGCAGGCGACAAAAGTCCCGCAATTGCGTGCGCAGTACTTTCAACTGGCGTGGGATGCCAACCAAAGCTGCGAGGATCGTAGAACTTTAACGTGGAACGGCATGCAGACCGCGCGCCTCATCGCAGAAGTCGAGAACGGCTTCTATGACGACAAGGCACGGCTTGCCGATCTCGTCGATTTGGGGCGTGTCATGTTCCGCATGGACGCGCTCGAGGCGATTGCGCGCGAGAAGGCTCACTCTCTCGGCTCGGCTGACGATGTCGAAGACATCGAGGATATTGAGATCTTCCTTGCCTATCAGAACAAGCTGCGCGAGCGGCTGGGCCTGCAACACGTCGCGCCCGAGATGCGCTTCTTTGAGGTCTCCGGCGTCACCGACGCCGACGTTGACCGCGCAGAGACATCCGTAAGGGACAGGGAGGCGGTTGAATTTGCCGACTACTTGGCAATGGACTGGCAGCCTTGGGACGATGTGGTGCGTCGCATCGCACCTGAAGACCACGCCAAGGCGCAGGACCAGCTCATTGATGCAATGGGGACGGAGTTCGACAGCAGACTGGAGCAACAGCTCGCCGACCAAGGGTTGACCGGGGCTGAAGCTGACCTGGTTGAAGATGCCAAGCGAACGTTGGGCCCCGCAATTCGCAAAGAGATCGCCCGTGAGGTCAAGGGGGCTCTTAGAGACAAGGTGCTCAATGAGCACGGCCCCCCCCTGTGAAGCGGCCTTCGCCGTAGAATCTCTTATTCTGTTGCAGTTCCTCTGGTGGAGAAGCCGGCGTTGCTCCTGTTTATTATGCTGCCACTAGATGCTGGTCAGGTAGACGCTTGGAGCAGACTGGCTGCTAACTCTCTACTGAGGTTCCTAAGCCCAATACCTGGATCGTCAGCGATACCCACTCTCAATGCGGAGCACACCAGTAGACGTTTATCGGCCAGGCCTGCAATTTAAGAGAAAATTCAAGCCGGCTTATTCGCGCGCGTTTCGATCTCCGCGCAGCGGCGCATCAATTGGTTAAACGTGTCCGGCACATCTAACAACAACCCGTCATCAATCATGTGCTGGTAATCCTGCTCCAAGACGGTTCGGGACTCTCCTTCGGGAACAAGCTTCAATGCACCGCCGACGGCCACGCGATAATCGATGAACGATCCCGTAGCGTCCTTCTCTGAGAAAAACCACGACTTGTGTTCTGCGACAATCCCAGCCAGCTTCCGGTCTTTCAGACCCTTCTCTGCTATACCGGCCTCGTCCAATCGTACAAGATCGTACCAATGGCGCGCAAAGCGCTCGCCCTTCAATTTGCCCTGAACGCAAAAAACATGGATCGCAGTAGCCTTCTCCCAGAAGGTACGCTCTGCCTTCATCGTCTTCGGCTTGGCCGTCGGAAATTCGAGCATCTCAAGATATTGGGCAGCATCGCAAACGACGTCATGAACTTCGCTCGGCTCGCCCGTTGATCGTGCGCCGAATTCGAGCATGACAGCGGAGCTCACATAACCGCTGCCGGTTTCCAAGGGATCGTAGGTAACAAAGATCTTGTCGTCCTTGGCTTCAGCCTTTGCGTTGAGCTTATCTTCCTGCAATCGTTGATTGAGAACGGGTAACGCTTTGTCTCTGACCCAGATTGGAAGACGCTCTCGAGCATGGGCGCTCCACTTCCTGCCCTGGCTACGATTCTGGGGAACAGGATAATCCTCGTTTGTGTTCACGAGATCAGGTGCGATCGCCCGGATGTCGTAAGTGAGATCGACATCTTCCGAGAAACGGCGGATTGCGCCGTATGCCTTTGAGAGGGACGTTCCGCCCTTGAAGACGAGATGCTCGCCCAACGGCGAGGAAAAGAGCGTGTTTAAACACCAGACGACCAAAACATCCTTTTCAAGCAGATGGGCTGGCCGTCCGGAGTTTGAGGCAGCAACACCGAGCGCCTCTCGACGCTCGGTGTCTGATAGATTTAAGAACTTATCCGACACGCAGTTCGCTTACCGGTTCAGCAAGCCAAGTTGGTAATGAAAAGGCGGCGGACTTCAGCTCGCTCACTTCAACCGGAGTGAGTTTCTGGCTGACGGACCGCAGCGCTTGTCGTGCCGTCTTGGGACCAATCCAGGCAAGCGCGCGCACCACCTCACCTGCTCGACGGTTTGCGAGAGCCAGCTGCCAACCGGGCGCATGCTTGAGCTCCACGATCTGCTTGCCGAGGTGAAGCTCACGAGAAGGACCGGACGTCAGATAAACCTGGCGAACAGGGACCTGCGTTGTCAAACCGAGACGGTTAGCTGCCGCAGCTCCGCTGGACACAATGGTTTCACCGCTACGAACCTTGGTCTCTTCGACGACCTTCTCAACCGACGGAGCTCTAACTCCGAAACGGCTTTCGACCGGCCGCAAATAGACCCCTCGCCTCGCGCGCAGGAGCTTTCCTCGCTCGGTAAGACGCGAAAGAGCCTGATCGATGGCAGCCCGCTTTCCAAGATGCAAAAAGGCCTTGGCAGCAATGGGCGCGCCTTCGGGCAGTTCTTTGGTGAATTCTAGAATTTGGGTGCTCAGGGGGGGCATGGCACATACTCCATGTCAGAAACATAGGAGAACTTCTGACACTCTACAAGAGCTGAGTTACGAAACAATTTCACCATAACATCAATGACTTACCAATATAATACCGAATCGGTCCTTTTTAAAGAGCCAAAAAGAGCACATTCCGGCCCCGGCCACTCCTAGGCCGTCCTCAACCCGGTTCGTTGTCTCAGCCCGCCAGGTGTTTTGCGGCCCTAGAGCCAGACGAGCAGCTCTGGGCGTCTCAGATACTGTGGTGACCGACCTTCAATGAACGATGCCCTTCTTTCTTCTGGGTCGACGAGACTCTGGTCTACGAAATCCGCAAGCGAGGCTGGATCGGAAGGATTGGCTATGGAGCTGGCCTTCCGGCTTGTGCCGCGGATTTCGAGGGCTATTCGCTGAGTGATCGACACGATCATTTCGTCTCGCTTGTTTTGGGTCATGCATTCCAGTACCCGACGACGGCGTAATCGAGATCCAATTTCTGATTCACGGTGCATTTCCCGTCGTCGCCAAACCGCCAAAGGCGCGAGGGCTCGAAAGCGGTTGGACGCGGAAGCGGGCGCGCGCGCTACCAGAAGGACGCGCTGACCGGTCATCGTCCGACCTGGAGGATGGGCGAGAGCATCAGCGCCCGCAAAATGACCGGCAGCACTGCCAATTTCGAGGACGACTGGCATGCCCTCTGCATGCTCGTCGAGCTGAACGGACGCGCCGGCGCCCGCCACCGCGCGGAGGCCAAGCCTGAGGCGCGCAAGATTTTCAATGCCGAGGGCAAAGCGTTGCAGGTGATGGGCCTGAATTCCAATGCGACGCTCGGCGATATCAAGGCGAAGTACAAGGCGCTGGTCAAGCAGCACCATCCCGACGCCAATGGCGGCGACCGCTCCACGGAGGATCGCCTAGTCGAGATCATCAAGGCCTACCAGTACCTGAAGACCGTGGTGCGCGAGAGCTAGCCCGAACATCTCAGTGGGCCTCAACGGCGCATCGGAAGTGGAGGACGGAACCACCCAGAGCTTCGCTCTGGTTACGCTGGCAGTTTGACTTCCCTGGCTAACGCTTTCGGCCGAGCATGGCGAACAATTGACATGATAAGCGGTTCGTTTCGTTCCGCGCAGCGATCAGGAAGAAGGGCCGGAAAAAGGATGTGCCAAGACCGTGCGCAAGTGGCGGCTGCATCGGCCGAGCGGTGAGTTCGTGGAAATGCCAAACGGTTCTGTCCAGTTCTGACGGCTGAGTCGCTACTACCGGCGGTTGCATCTTCGAAGCTTCAACAGGAGTTGCGCACGATCGATCCCTCCGTTGTTCGAGGGGCAACACGAAAGTACAAACCTTTCCGGGGATACGCGTTGGCTGTCTGGAAAGGGTTACGGCGCTGCAGCGACCCGTCCAGATCTATTCGCTCGGTGGTGCCGGATCAACGATCGATCACGAGAGCCCGATGAATCGCGGGGTTCACGGCCGGTTCTGACATAGCCAGGGGGAGCAGCGCCCCGTGCCACTCACCTATCTCAAGGGCCTGCCGATCGCCGCGAGGCAAGGTGGGCATCGTGAACTTGATCGCCTTCAACGTGCATCGAGTTCATCAAGCACTCGGCTATCGCACGCTGCTAGAGGGCGTTTCCCCTGTTCGTGAGTAACCGTCTGGTAAGGCTTTCGATTTCCCACAAATTGTCCTCCGACGACGGCGCCCAGTGCGATGTCGGTGAGGCGTGACGGCACGCGCCGCCGTCTATCCGCTCTCCTCCGTCATTTATCCAAGGAGCACCATCGTTTCCTCACCGTCAGTGTTGCTTTGTGTTCCCTCGATGTCGTTCCGTTGGCAGCCAATCTGTGGCACCTCCGAAGAACACTCTTAGCGACCATCTCGAGGCTTCGCTATCGGTCAGTTGATGGGAGTGAGGTTCGCGGCCTGAGGGGTTAGCCCCGGCCCCGAAGGATCTATATTCGGCATAATAGCTCGTGCTCAAGGAGTTGGTTTTGCCGGGAGCCCATTCTCGCCAGCCTTCCGCAACGACCTGCGCATCTATCTTTGTCGACAGGAAGACCACTGTGGCGTAGGGCCGCCAAGGGCGGCCAAGCGCGATATCGCGCGCGGCAGGGTCGGCACTTAGGCTGCAATGATCAAAAACATAGCCGCTGTCCTCATCGGGAGCTGCCTTGCTCTGTGCCGTAAAGACGACCGCTTGATTAGCGATGCCGTGCAACTCACATTGCCGGAACCAGGCCTTGGCGTTGCCAAATACGAAATCGACATGCCCTTCGATGTAGCAGTTCGAGAAGTATTGTCGTGACGTTCTGCCGTTTGGACCCTTGCCGGCAAATAGCGTGTCCTGGGCACCGAGCAGGCGGACGCGCGTAACGACGTCCCTGTCTCCGGTAATGGACAGCGCTACTGCCTGTGAGGGTGGATTTGCCGGATTGAGGGCGTAGTCGTTCTGGATGGTCAGATTCTCGAGCCGGAAGTCATCACCAACCGCATCCAGCGTCGCCGAACGGGCGGTTCCTCCTACATTGATCGCGCCGTCGCCAAACACAATGACCGTATCCTCCGGCTTCCTGCCCGTGCCTTCCATATGAACACCGGATTTGAAGATTTTGACCTTCTCGCGATAGACGCCCGGCGCGATCCGGACATTTCCGCCTTCCGCTGGCAACGCGTCGATGGCTTGCTGCACGGAGTCATAGTCTGCATTTCCGGCATGCGACACCGATACTGGCTGAGCGTACGCTGCCGAGTTGAAGAAACATCCGGCCAGAAGCGCAGACGGCACGAAAACTCGCATGTGATCTCACTCTTCGTTGAGTTGGCGGCACGTTCGACGCAGCCGATAAAAGATCTCGCCGCGGGATAGCCGCCGCGCATGGTCGACACATTTCTCGCGTCGAATCAGAACCCGCACGTCACCTTCGCATTCGCGGCCTGCAAACCATCGGACAATTGCAACCAACTCGGGGCATGAGGCTGACCTTCGTCAGCACCGGTCATCTTGCCCCGATGCGGAACTCAGCACCCGAGTTCGGCACCGGGTGGAGTGCTTACTGATTGCCGTCGCGGAATGCCCTGGAACATACCTCCGATCCGCGCAGCAGCGGTTCTGCAGCTCGTCCGGGCAGCGGCGGTGATACGTCAGAATGTTTTGCGGTGACGTTCGCATGTTCAACTTGCCAAGTCGCGGAATTGGCAAATCGGACATCTTCGAGTGTCACGTCAAGTGCATGCCCCTCGTCTAGGCCGCGCATCAGCAGCACACCAGTGTCGCCATGCACATGACGGAGAACGATTTGCCGATAGACCGGAATCCTCGTGCCTTGTGCGCGCGGATCATATTTTGTATCGAAAGCCACCGGCCACCTGTTGCCCCTCAGGCACACGTACTCATAAGTCACGCCCTCGACCAGACCGCCTCGACTGACATCGCTCTTGATGCGCAGGCCAGACGTCGTACCATCCAGGGTCAGATTACGCACCAATATGTCTCTGGCCCCGGAATTCACCTCACTGCCGATCGACATGCCATGCCCCCAGCCGAAATAATTATCAATGATCGAGATATGGCTGCTTGAGCCATTATCGCCGGCCTTGATTGCGACGTTGTCGTCACCCGTACGGATCAAGCTGTGGGTGATGGTCACATCCTGACTCGCGCCAAGATCGATGCCGTCGGTGTTGCGGGCATCCGCCGGTGAATCAATCGTGAGGCGCCAAAACGTGGCACCTTCGACCCGGCTCATCGCGACATGAAAATTGGGAGCGTTGCGCAAGGTGACACCAGAGAACGTGATGTCCTGCGCATGATCGATCTGGATCAAGCGCGGGGCGTTCTGGTTGCCGCCCTGGGCTTGGGCACGGCGGGCTAGCTGCCACCAGCTTTCCGCGCCGCCGCCAATAATTGCTCCGCCCTGACCATCGATGATGCCCTCTCCGTAGATGCCGCCGCCACGCGTTTTAGAAAAGCTGATGAATGGCCGGCAACCGTCCCCCTTTTCCGCGATGCGACCACATTGTCCGAGGCCTTTGTCGTAAGCAGCAGGTTCGGGAATGGCAATCAGCGTCGCACCGCGTCCGACCCATAAGGTCACGCCCGATTTCATCTCGAGTGGACCTGAGTGAAACTCGCCGCGCCCGAGATAAACCGCAGCGCCAGCAGGGCAATGTTCGATGGCGTCCTGTAGGCTAACTGTATCGTTCTTGCCGGAAGGCACTGGGCGATCGCAGACCGTATGAGGTGCAACAGGTTCGGCGATAGTCCGGCGGTCTTGCGCCTTTGCGGCGGGGCAGACAACCATGGAGGTGAGTATGGACAATAGGGCCCAGTTGCGAAAACGCTTTATCATCGACCTGCTCGTGCTTTGTCACACGCATGCTTGACGCGTGCCTTGTATGGTATTGAGCGCTGGCTCGATCGAGCCGCCGCGCGCGTCACTGGCTCGCGCAAGATGACATTTATAAGACGCAGCACTGGCCTCGACCGTGCGATCGCGCCGTAGCACCTTGCCTACGCGCGAAAAGACGAAGCGTTGTGCGAATAGTCCAAACAGCCTCTCAGCGTTCTCACAGCGTTTAAGCACCCAACCGGTCCCGATTTGCGGCATCTCAACTGCGCGTCAATCCGTACGCTCCGTCGCATCGACGTTCGATCAAAGACCTTCACTACAAGAACTGACAGCCGCGCCCAGGGTCACCCGACACCGAAGCTGCCGTTCAGCCCGGAAGGTGCGCCGCAAGATGTGTAGCGAGACGTCGTTGGACGAACGCGCGGCCGGATCGGCTTTCACGGCGGCGAGATCGAGATCGAGCGCCCGCGGGGTTAGGCACATAAGTGTTCATCGCCGCTGGCGCTAAACTTTGTCCAAGGCGATCCGCTGCGCTTCGATTAAGCTCCGGCTACTTAGCCGCTGCCAGATCGGCAAGGGGCGAAACATCCAGCACTACGAACCGTCACCAAGATGCGGCCGATATCCGGCGCCATCATCATCAAGGAGCCCCAAAACGCCTCGGGGACGACATCCGACCTTGGCGAGCCGCCGGCGGCGCTGCTTTTGGCCCGGTCAACGCCGTCTGATGCGGAAGACCAGTGCTCCGAACCTTCCAAGCCCCCCCGATGCTCACGGAGCGCCCAGAGCGAACCCGTCATTCTCTTCCAGTTCTTCGGGAAGACTTCCTTAACATAGTCGTACAGCGCATCGTCGCTTGTTCCAGCAAGCGTCTCGCCCCGCGTGCCGAGACTGTTCGACAGCTTGCGAAGGGTCGTGTCATGATGCTGGACGGTAGCCGGCGCCCAGTGCTTGCTCTTGATGCCTTCGTCTATGACGCTTTCGATAAGCGGCGCATCAGCCTCAGTAGGGGCAACAGGTGTGCGCCCGGCACCCGCCGAAGCCGCGGTACGCACGCGCCGGACCCTGACTGCCGATGAACCTCCGCGCTGTTCTTGAAGCGCCCGCAAAGCCATGCCTACGTGTTTGTTCTCCTTGAACACGGTGTCAAAGAGCTGATTTAGTGCATTATCATCACTGGCTTCGAGCGACTGGCCGCGCTCCCCGAGGTAATTCGCCACCTTGTAATGCATTTGAACATACTTGTCGGCGGTCAACGGTGACAGGTTTCGGCGCGTACTGACACCGCTCATCATCTCGTGAATGTAATCAAAATCCGCGCGCGACACATTCGGCGGCGGCTTGCGACCGGGGCGTCGGGCAGGCCCAGCAGGGTCGGCCACACGCGCTGCATCCAATTGCTGCTCAAGGGCGTCTTGTTCCGCCTGGTTGGGTTGCTGATCGTCACCAACAGCATGCTGTACCGATGCCGGAGGTGCTGCATTGGATATATCGAAATCGCGCGAGTCCACGTCGGCCTCTCGTCCAGAATCGGTGGGTTAGTCCGTAATCGGGCAAGCTTTCGAGAAGCTGACGAGGCTACGGCCGGCACCGGATCGCATTCGCCCTGGGACCCCTCTTCCTGGCGTCTCAAGAATTTAGGTAACTGCCGTTACCCGCTCTCTTCCGGATCGCATTCTTGCGGCGACATAGTCAGCCAGTTCTCGTCATCATCCATGCGATGCCGGACGAGACATGGTCGGCGTCCCCGATCAGCACCGTCCGGGACATCCCATGCCCTGCCCCACGGCCGCGCACCAACGTGACCATTGAACGCCCACCCTCCAGACACGTCTACCAGTAATTTGAACGACTTGAAGACGAGAAAAGACGACCACTAGCCCTGGGTCCAGGTGGATAGCTCTTTGACATCCGCCGAAATTGCGTGAGCAGCTCCCCCGAAACAGGAGGCTCTCGTCAAAAACGCGAAGATACGTTCCCGTACTCCCAACGCAACGCGTCCAAAACGTCCGAGCTTAGCGACAGGGCCGCCCCCGTTGTCTAGTTCGTTCGCCGGGTTCGCAACACGATGCGTCTCGAGATCTTCGCCAGGTCCATGACAAAACTTCTCCGGTTAACGTGCGCGGCGGCAATTCTCAACGGTCCCATGATCGGCTCGAAAACGCCACAGCAGCATTCTGATCAACAAGATCGTCGACGCTTCGGGATTGGCGCGGTCGTGCGTTACGTATTGAATCATTTGCTGGGGAGTTGCGCTGGCGTTCATCGATCGACGATGAGACCGCTCGACGCTCAAGCCTCCGCTCCAGATCCGCCAATCCTGCCTTACATTCGGCGACAACCGATTGGGCGCGAAGCAGCTTGACCTTGAGATCGTCCTGTTGCCTGAGTATTTTCTCAGGATCCCAATCGTCCTGCATCAGCTCTTTGACCATGTGCAAAGCACCGATTGAAGACCGCCGCTTAGCTTCACGAAGCCAGACTCGGCGTCTCGCAGATGCCCGCGCTTGAGCCACCGGCCAAAAGTGACGCAAACAATCGTCCTGAGGTATAACGCCTTTACCCTGGTATGCACCATCTTGTTGACGACCGCCATTCGTCGCGAGCCCTTTACAAGACAATCGGATCCTGGCCGGCAAACCGAAGCGCGGTCCAAAGATGCTAGAGTTCGCGACGCAGGCGCGCGCGCATCAGGCGGCCTCTGCCATCGATCAAGCGGGCAAGTTCAACTGAATGCCTGTATCGGGCTCTGAATGACCATCATGTCCTAAGTCGCTTCGCCAACTCTTCAAGCAACCGGCATGCCAATGCCGCTTGAGCGGTTTTAGGAACAAACGATGTAGTTTTCCCGCCCCACCTGGTTGCAGGCGAGATCGGAGCACCCTGGTAGTCCCGAAAGTTTCTCATACACCAACGCGCCGCTCAAAAATTGTGAAGAGCATTCTGGACGATGTCGGCAAAATCTTTCCTTTATTGAGCGCTGCGATGGTGAGCGCTGCTATGGACGTCGTGATTGCGGCTTTGGCTGTCTCGTTCAAGACATGGTTGTTTCAGACGCGACAACGGGGACGCCGAAGCTTCATATCGGTGCTGGGACCTGGTTTCACCGGCCGCACGCCGTTCGTTGATCGGGGTTCGCTACAAAGCGACTAGGCCTGTGTTCGCGGACGCCGCTGATGATGGCTCGACTACCAGAGAAGCGACGCGCCAATAGCAGACGGGCAGCATCGACAGCGCAGCTGCGCCAACAACTCCTTCCAGTGATTGTCGACTTGGTCCGAGGGCGGCATATCCCTGAGACGCCTTTGAAGTCGAAGCAGCAAAGGACGATGTTAGACAAATTTCGTTTTTGTTCGACAGGCGGGTAAAGTATGGCAAAAAGATCGGCGAGCAAGCCCACGCCCTCCGGGCGAAACGGAGAAGAGCTGCATCCAAGGGTGGCTCGGTGCTGATAAAACCCTTTAAGCGATAGCTGGCGATCAGCGGGCTTGTCGCGAGCAAGGCACGATTTGAAGTGGTCATGCTGGCGGCGGAACGATCTGGCCTTTTGAGTGAAAAAGGCAGCCGCATCGGTCGCCGGGTGAGGCCGGCCTTGGTCCGGCAGGCCAAGCACCAGACGGACATCGAGGCGAACACGGACTTGATCGAGTTTGCGTTGGCGACGGTCGCACTCGAGGACAAATTGGTAGAGGCATTCAAGCAGTCTCAAGATCGACCCAGCATTGAAGCTCGGTTTCTAACGTGGCGGAATTCGACTTTGACGCGGCGCGACGTTGGGCGCGGTTCGATCCGGAAAACACGCTGGCACGGCGCAACGACGATGCACTTCCGTTCGTCAGCGTCGGCCTGACCGCTGGACAGTGGCGACTGCTCGATATCTGCGTCCATATCGATCAAATGCAAGATCGTTCGCCTCAGATCCTGAACGGCGTAATCATGAAGCGACAAGTCAATCATTCGACTGTCGCGATCCAGCGAGTTGATGCACACGGTCGGCGCGTTCAATCCTTCCGACGCGCGAACCGCTTCTGTCGTCCATGTGATCGGGAAGCAAATCAAAGCGGATGCCGCCGCATCGGATCTTTACGCCCAACATAGACGTGCTGGGACGAGCCGCGCTGCTATCGGGGATCCTCTGCCGGCCTTCAGGCAGATGAAAGGACGGCAAATTGCGCGCTTCGGGATTGCGTGCTGTTCCTGCACCGCTTGGCAACACCCCTCCAGCGACATATGCGATTCCCCTACCGCCGGGGAGAAGGTGTAGAGACTAGACGGGCAGAACCTGCAGCGGACATCGCCAGGGTGAAGTGACAGTCCAGTTCGCGCCTGATGAGATTGTACTTCACCCTCACTATGAGAGCACCGATGGCCGAATTTAAGGTCGGCAATTTTGCACCCCCGTCAACTACCAACGCTAGTGATTGATCGAGATGAAGATACGGGGACAATCGGTTAACGAATGTTGGGCTGATCAGAATGTTGGGCTGATCTAGCGCTCTGGTACGCAGGCACAAAGAATTTCACAGCAACCAATCCGCTCTAGGAGAACGGACTTCGTGTGCTGACGTGCCAGCGGCAGAAACACAGCGCGCTCAACAGCAGAGTATCCCATGGGTACGGCATGGTCAGCTGTTCAGTGCGCGCCTGCCGAGTCTCTAAGCGCTCAAACGCCTCGCGCCTTGGACGGCCCCGCGGCAGATGCCAGAGAAGCACAACTACGGCAATACTAGGTAATGCCCGCCGAGGCCGTTCAGCGCAGTTAAGTTCTCCTTTGGTTGGGATTAGTTCGCGCGCAGCAGGAGATGAAGATGGCAGCAAACGAGAGAGGCTTTGATAGGTCGGTGATCCTGATCAACAACTTCGACTCCTTTACATTTAACATTGCCCAGATGGTCGGCGAGGTGAATGGCAGGGAAGCCATAGTCTTGGATAACACAGTGCCATGGAGCGAAATTCGCAAGATACCTCACGATCGCATCATTCTCTCGCCCGGCCCAGGGAGACCTCAATCTTCAAAGGATGTCGGCTCGACGATGGATGTTTTGGCCGGCAGCGCCGTTCCGGTCTTGGGCGTGTGCTTGGGACATCAATCCATTGCCCATTTTCATGGGGCATCCGTTACCCGCGCACCAGAACCGCTCCATGGCCGGATCCGCAGCATCACAACCTCCGGAACAGGCCTGTTCGATGGGCTGCCACGCTCTTTCAATGTGACCAGATACCATTCTCTGGCAGTGACAGGTGACCTTCCGGAATGCCTTGAATGTATCGCTATGAGTGAGGATGGCGTCATTATGGGCCTACGCCATCGACACGCGCCTCACTACGGTGTGCAGTTTCACCCGGAATCCATCTGCTCCCAATACGGACGAGAACTTTTTGCCAACTTCCTCTCCGATGTGTGCGCCCCGTCGGCGGCCCCATCCTCGCTCGGAGCCCTAGAGGCGGCCTGAACATGGAAGAGGACGTCCCGAACCCCAGAAAATTTCTCTTCGAGACGGCCACGTACGGGGTGAGAAGTTCTACGACCCCATGCACGGTAAGTGCAGAGGATGTTTTCGTGCGCCTCTTTGGCGGTGTGCAGCCTGCTTTCTGGCTAGACAGCAGCATGCTGGAGCCCGGGGTGTCGCGGTGGTCCTTCATGGGTGGGCTTGGCGGGCCAGGCAGCTATCTGGCCTCCTATGATGCATGTCGTCAGGAAATCGGGATCGCTCAAGACGGCGAGGCAACACCGACGATCATCTCCAAATCGATTTTCGAATTTCTTGCCGCTAGGCGTGCCGCCCACAAGCTGCAAGACCAGGCTGATGTGCGAGACATCCCTTTCAAAGGTGGCCACGTGGGCTATTTCGGTTACGAACTCAAGTCACTCACGTGCGGCGTCAGCTCACAACCGTCGAAATATCCGGATGCATTCTTCATTTTCTGCACAAGATTCCTCGCCTTTGATCATGAGAATGGCCGCATTCACATCGTTGCGCTCTATCCCGAGGCCGAGACGGCATTGGCTGATGAGGCTGCCCTCTGGGTCAGCAAGAACAAGCGGGAGATCCAACGCATTGAGCCCGCCGCTGGCGTCGCCCCATCCTCCCCCCACGCAAATCGCGCTCCGATTCAGTTCAAGCTTCGTCAGGGACGGGTGCGATACTTGGAAAACATCAAAAAATGCCTTTCCGCAATCCGTGCCGGCGAAACCTACGAGATCTGTCTGACGAACGAGATCACCATTGAAACAGAGATCGACCCGCTCGACCTGTATCGGATCCTAAGGCGGAGAAATCCGGCCCCATACTCAGCTTTCCTCAGGCTTGGAGATATTTGCGTTGCCAGCTCTTCCCCCGAAAGATTCCTCAGGATCGATCGCAACCTCATTGTCGAGACCAAGCCCATCAAAGGCACCGCGCCTCGATGCCAAGACCCAGACGAAGATAAGCGGATCGCTGAAGAATTGCGCTTGGACGAGAAGAGCCGGGCCGAAAATCTCATGATCGTGGACCTGATGCGGAACGATCTCGGTCGCGTCTGCCGCATCGGAAGTGTTCATGTGCCAAGCCTCATGCACATCGAAAGCTACAAGACCGTGCACCAGCTGGTCAGCACCATCCGTGGCGAACTGCCGTCGCCCGGCGGTATAATCCCCTGCATTTCTGCCTGCTTCCCGGGCGGGTCGATGACGGGCGCGCCCAAGATCCGTACTCTCAACATCATCGATGAACTGGAGGAGGCGCCGAGAGGAATCTATTCGGGGGCGATCGGTTATCTGTCTGTGTGCGGCGAGTTGGACCTGAATATTGTTATTCGGACGATCATCTGCCGGGGACGCCACCTGAGCATCGGTTGCGGCGGAGCCATCGTCGCGTTGTCCGCCCCCAGCGCGGAGTTCGAAGAGATTCTCCTCAAGGCACGCCAGCCGATCCGTGCGATTGTCGAGGCCGTGACAGGCGACCCGGATCATAGTGTCGAGATCCATGGAGCGCATGACGATGCTGGCAAGGAAGCGGTACCCAATTCCGCACATCGTCTGCGCCTGGCGACATTCCAGCACCGGAACACGATCGCACAATGTGTCGATACGCTTCTCACGGAGCTCGGAGGACCGGGGCCGCAATTCGATCCGCAAGTGGCGGTCAGCGTCGCTGGGCAAATGGCGATGGATCCACGGCTTGGCTTCGCCTTGATCATGGAGGATATGCTGACCGCCGAAGTGATCGGCATTGCGGTCGTCTCCCAGGTCACCGCGGTCAGGGCTTCAGGCCACTATGGCATCTTGCAGGAGCTCTGGGTCGATCCGCGCTATCGCTCGGCCCAAAATGGAAGACGGCTTCTGGCTGCAGTGGACCGTGAGGCGCGGGCGCGGGGCTGGTCCATGATCGAGGTGTCTCTTCCCTTAAGCGACCGTCCCGGCACCGAGAGGCTCGTCGCATTCTATGAAGGCATGGGCTTCACATCGGCTGGAGAGCGGCGACGAAGGAGACTTCCGTGACCTGGCTAACCGTACACATGACTCCGGCGTCATCCAGCCCTGGGGGCCTTATCGCCAATGCGGCGGGAACGATTAAGCCCTCAAGGGAAGTGGAGGATCGACTCCACGAGATCCGGACCGGATTGGAGAGCTCACCCAGCGTCCAGTTTATCCCGCCCTCTGAAAACGTGGCAGACAAGGTGGTATCGATCCTGGGAGCCCTCCATGATCCCGGCTACCTTGATGCACTCCGGCTCGGGCCGCATCCACAAGAGCCAGAAATCACCGAGCTTGCCACAAGATATGCCACGCCCGGTGTGCCGCAGAACACATCCGTTGACACAGGAAGCTATCAGCGCGCGCTTTTGTCCGCCGCTATTGGCCTCGCAGCCGCGTCCACAATCGCCTCAGAGCGAAGCCCGGTAAGTTACGCACTATGTCGGCCGCCCGGGCACCATGCTGGGCGGAGCTTCACGAGTGGGTATTGTTTCCTGAACAACGTAGGGGTGGCGGCGTTGACCTTGCGCGAATCGGGCTTCCGGAAGGTGGCGATCCTCGACCTCGAGTTCCACCCTGGCAACGGAACGAGCGATGCGCTGAGCGCGCACCCAGATATCGCGTTCGCCAGCCTGCACGCCCGAACTGACGCCGTCCCGCAACTTCAACCAGCACTCGACAGTCACAGGTATCTTGAATTTCTGACCGACCCGAGCCCGGCAGAATACATGTCGGCGCTTCGCGGGCTTCTGCAACCGACCGGGCTACCAAGCTGGATGTTCTCATTGTCCGCATGGGTTTCGATATCGTCGTCGGAGATCCGCATGGCTGTTGGACGCTTCCGCCGGAAAGCTACCGAGAAATCGGCCTGGCATTGGCTGCTATTGGCAAGCCGATCTGCATCATACAGGAGGGCGGCCACCGCCTGGACACGTTGTCGGCTTGCGCAAAGCATCTAGCCACGGGCCTGCGACTTGGAATCAAGGAAACGGGCAGGAGCGGTAAATGACGGATACCTCGAGCCCCAACGCCGGCCTTTTTCCATTTCGGGACCTCATCAACAAGCTGGACGACCAACTGGTGGAGATCCTTAGCCAAAGACTCTCCGTCTGCGCTGAGGTTGCCCGCTACAAGAAGGAACGAGGAATCGCCATGATGCAACCCGATCGCGTTGCAGAGGTAAAGGCACGTTGCGCCGAGATGGGGGCGGAACGTGGCTTGCGCAAGGAATTCACCGCAGATCTCTATGCGCTAATCATAGGCGAAGCCTGCGAGCTCGAAGCGATGATCATAGACGAGCAGAAGGCTGTCACCTGATGGTCCGCATCTACACGCTCGGTCCAGCGAGAAGCTGTCACCATCATGCGACCTCAAAGTATCTTGAGTTCCAAGGAATTGAGGAGCGCGACATCATACTCGTCGACGATCTCGTGGCTGCGGCGGGCGAGGCCGCGGATCGCGGAGACAGCTACGTCCTTCAGTGCAGCGCGCACCTGAATGTCCATCTCGTGATCGAGAAGTTCCGCGATCGTCTCCAGGTCGTCGACACCTTCATACTACCCACCCAGAGCATCGCGGTCATTAAACGCAAGGATGTGAAGGAGCCTCGGACGCTGGGCCTCCCCGAGCCGACGGTGGGGTATATCGACCCAAAAGCATGGAACAAGCTGAATTTCGAAACAACAAAGCCGGTTGTCGAGAAAAAACTCCTTGAAGGAGTGTATGATGCGGGGGTTGCTTACAGTAGATCGGCGCTCGAACATCCCGACAAGCTCGAGATCGTGCAGGAAATCGGCGAGGTGGTGACGACGTGGCTGCTATACGGTCCACGTCGCCGCTACTCAGGTACGATCATCGCCAGCCCCTATCCTGAGTTGCATGACGCGCTGCCTTGAACACATCACAACAACATGAACGAGCACCGTCATGACCTCATCCACTCCCGACGCGCGAACGAAACTCATCATTGCTGCTCTGACCATCGCTGCGTTCGCTATCGGCTTGGACACGTTTGTCATCATTGGTGCACTCGATGTAATCTCTCGTGATCTCGCGATTTCAACCAGCGCGGCGGGTTGGATCATCACGATTTACGCGCTCTGCTACGCCGTCTTCGCGCCGCTGAATGCCTGGATGTTCAAGGCCATGAGCGGCCACAGGGTTCAGATTCTGTCCGTTTCGATCTTCATCATCGGTAACCTGATCTGCGCGGTCGCTCCGAACTTCCTAACCCTTGCTGCAGGGCGCGTCATTTCGGCCTACGGCGCGGCGATGTTCACCCCGTCGGCTACCGCGCTGGCCGCGGAGCTCCTGCCCCCGGCCCGCAAAGGGTTCGCGTTGTCTCTCATCTTTGGCGGCATGACTGTTTCACAGGTTGCGGGCGTTCCTGCCACAAGCTGGATCGCAGATGCTATCGGCTGGCGCTTCTCATTCGGTTTCGTCGTCATTGCCGGTCTTCTCGCATTGATAATCTTCGCCCCGATGATGTCCGGAATAGCTGCCAAGGCGCCGGAGCGCGTAAACGGCCCGATCTCGAAAGGCCTCTCCAAGACTATCTACGGTATCCTTTCCGTGACGCTATTCATCGTCGTTTCTGAGTTCATCGTTTATTCCTATGTGAGCGTCTTCATCATCGGTTCTCTGGTTGCCGGGGTGCCGCTGCTCTCAGCCGCACTCTTTGCCTACGGTTTCGGAGCCGTGACGGGAAACGCTGCGTGCGGCGTTTTGACTGACCGTTTTGGCCCGTATAAAGTTCTCATCGCGGTTGTAGGCGCACAACTCATCCTGCTCGTAGGTTTGGTTGCGTTCGGACAGCATGGTGCCCTCACCGTACTCATCGCCTTCTTTTGGGGTAACGTGAGCTACATGTATCTGGTCCCGATCCAGCACCGGCTTCTCGGTCTGGCCGGAGATAGGTCGAAGCTGGTGCTGGCAATGAACAGCTCTACCACCTTCGCGGGGATCGCCATCGGCGCTTTTCTCGGCGGCATCCTTGTCGAGACTGGCGGCGTCGCGTCTCTGGCTGCGGCATCGATCATGATTGGTCTCATCGGCATCGGGCTGGCTGTTGCCTTCATCCGTGATGCAGCACCTGCAGAAGCCGCGACTGCAGCATGTCCGAGATGATATCGGTCAACGATCGAGTTATTGCCGTCCCAAAATTAAGGACGGTTGCGCACGCCCGCGAAGATTTGTGAAGGAGATTGGAAGCCCCAAACGGCATTTCCGCAGCATGCTAAGCATTTGGATCGAAGTCGCACGCGTTCCGCGCTCGTACGAAACAACTAAGGGGCCGCCCCCTGGCGGCTGCAACGAGATTCCAGTCGAAAGCTGCCTCCACGTCCCGTATGTTGAGCGTCTCTCGTCCCTACGAAATCTCTTCTTTGAGTCCCGCAAACTTCAGGTAAATGAAGAGGCAGGCCGAGCCTTCTGCGAATTCCGATTGAAGCCTTAGAAGTTAAGTGCCGGAGTGGGAATAAGGCCTTTCCTTCCAGGCTTCTGGCTAGAGTGTGCACCGATCAGATTGCAAATAGCCGGCGGCGGCGAAGTAGTTTTTAGATTCTGCGGACGTGTAGGTGTCGACGATGCGCCCGATCGCGTCCCAAGAGTTGCGTTCTTCGGCAGGAGATTTGCCGCCCATGGCAGAATTGCCGAGGCCACCGGATCGGCAGGTGGCACCCTTCTCGTGCCAGCGCTGCGACGGCAGGTCGGCGGTCAGAGGTCTGAACAATTGCGTTCAGAATAATAGTAGCCCGCGACCGGCAAGACCAAATGCAGCAACGGCGCGCTTTGAGCAGCAATTGGCGAATGCCGCGGTCACGATGATAATGATGACCGAGATCATCTTGGCGACGGCCCCTGCACCAATTCCAGGATGGGGCGTCTCCCCGGACATCGAGGAGCCAGAGGCGTAGGCCGTGGGCGCGAAGGTGATGGAAATCAGGCGCGTTTCCCATGCCTCGGGCCCCGCGCGACTCATTCGGCGCGCGCCAGTTATCTCAAGGGAGCGAATATAGGGTCAGATCCGCCCCACGGTCATGAGGCCGGTGAGAATCACAAGACACTCAAACAGGAAATAACTACCAAATATCAGTTCTGCGTCTTGCACTGTGTCGATGTCCCGCGCCACTGCTTTTCGGGTGAAGCATCCTCCGGTAAGCATTCCGATCGGACGCAGATCGCCTGGGTCGGTGGGCGTCAAGAAGCTCGAGACCAGCTTGGTTGCGGTGCGTTCCGCGAAGTCTCGATACTTGGCGCCACCGGTGGAGCCGAGTGCGGATGCAAGTCGCAAGGATGCTGCCGCGGCGATAGCAGTGGCCGCGGTGTCCCTGCTGGTACACGGAATTGCAGGATCATCAAAGTCCCAGTACGCAACCAAGTCCGTGGGCACGTGGTTGATCCACCAGTCGAGCACGCGCACCGCATAGTCGCGCCACAAGGGCTCTTTGGGGCGAACCATGGCCGCATGAGCGGTATAGAGCATCGCCCAACCCTGCGCACGTCCCCAGGTGCTCACATCGCTGTATCCTTTATGCGTGTGCGTTCTCAGCACCTTACCTGTTTGCGGGTCGAGTGTGGATGACTGGATCACCGAGTTATCGGCTCGCACATGGATTTCCAATACCCTCCGCATGTGGGAGTTAGCGACTTCCTCCAGGTACGGGTCACCCAGCCGGTCCGCGGCCCAATAAAGCAGGCCGGTGGCTTGGAGGGAGTCGATGCTGCTTTCGGCTGCACCGACAGCGTTAGCCTCCTCGGCATCCTGGCCTAGCGGGATCAAGCCCAGTCTCGGGTCAAACATCTCCCCCAGCGACCTAGCTGCCGTGAGCGCAGCGTCGCGCGCCATTTCATCCCCGAAGAGGATGCTTCCGAGCGCCGCACCGTGGTAGAAGCCAAAACCCTTGAATGCCGTCCGGAGTTGGGCTCGAGGCAGCATCCGGGCCAGCCCAGCATGCGCGTCAGATATTGGGAAGCGCTGCGGATCGGCGAGATGGGCAAGCCAGAGTTCGCCGACGAATGCTCCGCCGGTCCAATCGCCATCCGACGTCAACGTCCAGTTTCCATCCTCGACGCGGGCCCAATGTGGCAGGCCAGCACCGGAAGCATCCCGCGTTTGCGCGATGCGCATCAGCATGCGCTCGCGCGCGGCGAAGAAGTCGTTGCTCGACATGATTTCTCCCAAGAAAGCTGTCAGGCCGAGACGGAGCCCGAATTGTGAAGCGAGAAGCCTTGAATTTAGTCCCCGATGTAGACGTGACCGCGCTTCTTTGCGACATGATAAACGACCACGCTCAGCACCGCGATCAGAGATCCATACACGGGAAACATCCAGGCCATCTGCGCATGCTGCAACCACACCAGCAAATAGGGTGACGTCCCGCCAAACAATGATACTCCGAGCGCATACCCGACAGCGATACCCGTCGTACGCACCGCGCGCGGCATCAGGGTGGTTGCGATGAAGTTGTAGAGAGCCATGTTGAAGCCGACGATCGCACCTCCGAACACCATCACGAAGAAGAACGTGGAAATGCTCTTCTCGGAATAAACCAACGTGAGGAAGAAGCACCCGACGAGCAGCAGCCGGAGTAGCGTGAACGCGCGAGACGGTCGGACCTTGTCTGCGAAGGCGCCCACGAAGGGCGCCGTGACGATCCAGATCAGGCCCATAAGGGTCGTAATCCCGTACACCCAGGTGCTGTTCTCCTTGAACACCCCGTTCGCCAGGTTGGGCAAACCAGCGTTCCAGGCGTAGTTCGCAATTTGCACCGCTCCGACGACCAAGATGACGGCGAGCAGCGAGAGCCGTACACTCCAGAGCGTCTTCCACACGTCGCCTGTGGTCTCCTGAGTGCGCGACAGTTCGTCCCGATGCATGACGTGCTTAATTAAAGTCTCTGGTAGTTTGCTGCGCAAATAGATGATCAGCAGGCCGAGCGCTCCGCCGACCGCGAAGGGCAGCCGCCAAGCCCATTCGTGCATTGTCTCGGGGGACACCGACGCACTCACGAAAAAGGCAACCATACTGGATGCGAAGACACCGAGTTGGATAAATGTGCCACTGATCAGACCGAGATATCGCCCCTCCTCGCGTGGCGGTGCAAGTTCGATTGCAATGGCGTTGGCGACACCCGCTTCAGCGCCGGTGGCGAGCCCCTGGATGAGCCGGATGAGCAGCAATATCACCGCGGCCGCAACGCCGAGCTCCTTGTAACCCGGCAAGACGGAAATCAGCAGGGAGCACAATGCCATCGCGGTGACGGAGATCATCATGACCCGCTTGTGGCTGATGCGATCGGCAATAGGACCGAGTATCGCTGCGCCTATTGGTCGTGCGAAGAAGCCCGCGCCGTACACGGCAAGTGCGGCGAGCAGGGACGTCGTCGGGTCAGTGGAAGGAAAGAAGAGTGGCGACAGAAAAGAAGCCATCATTCCGTAGACGGTCCAGTCGTACCACTCCAGAGCTACGCCACCGCCCAAAGCTATGGTCATGCTCTTAGTGGCAACTTGTTTTTCATGCGGCGTGGCTGGCGCGGTGGTTTGCGGCGTGTCCGAAGCGATGCGTTCAGCAACAGTGGTCATTCATTTCCTCCATTCCCTTATAATGAAAACGTTTACATTTCCGTACGGCCAAAACTTTGTTTGTTGCCGTTGCGGACGACCGCTAGGGCCATCCGAGTTCTGTCTCGTCAACGTCCGGAGAATACCGGTTGCCGCTTTTCGGCGAAGGCAGCCATGCCCTCCTTTTGATCATCGGTGGTGAAGGCGTACCGGATCGCGCGCCGCTCAATCGCCAAGCCGGCCGACAGTGGGGTTTCGTAAGCTGCCTGAATTGATTCCTTGGCTAATTGGGCAGCGATCGGCGCACGATTCGAGATGACCCGCGCTATTGCGAGCGCGCGTCCGATCAACTCGGGTGCGGGCAGTATTTCGGATGCGAGTCCCGCAGCCACTGCCCGTTCCGCGCTGATTGGCTCACCTGTCAACACCATCTGCATGGCCAGGGACTTGCCAACGATCCGCGTCAAGCGCTGGGTAGCGCCGTCTCCAGGCATGATCCCGATCGTGATTTCCGGCTGCGCGAGCACGCTGTCTTCCGCCACCAGCAAAATGTCACCAAGCATCGCGAGCTCAAGGCCGCCGCCCACGCACACGCCTCGAACGGCCACAATGAGCGGCTTCGGGAAGCTGGCGATGACATCCCATGCATCCTGCCGCGTGGGATCACTCAGCGCCTTGAAGCCGTGCTGCTGCATCTCCTTGATGTCAGCACCAGCAGAGAAGGCGCGCTCATCGCCAGTGAGAACTACGCATCGCACAGACTCATCGGAACGAGCCGCACGAAGCGCATCGGCAAGCTGACCCAGCAGGGCAGCACTCAGTGCATTTCTTTGCCCTGGGCGATTGAGCCGCAATAGGAGTATGGCCGGGTCAGGCCGCTCGACGACGATGAGGGACTGGGTGAGGTGGTTCATATCGTTCCTTGAAAACAACCCGCGCGGAGAGCCTTTTTACGAGGCTAGGTACCGGCGGCCTTCTTTGGAAGGAAGCGCTGCATATTTGCTCGTGCCGTCTCGTGTCGGATGTCCTGAGCAAAGTAACGGTTCGCCAAGTCATCCATGACTTCCGCCCTCGCAGTTACCGAAGTGGAGAAAAATTGTTTCGTAGTCAGCACGGCATGAGGCGGCATAGCCGCCAGGGCTTTGGCGTAGCGGAGCGCCGCCTCGCGAGCAGTTTCGGTTGGGGGCGACAGAATGTCAGCCAGCCCCAACCGATGAGCCTCGACGCCGTCGATCGCAGTCGGGCTCCAGCTCAAGGAGCGAGCCGCAAACGGTCCAACGCGTGCAGCTAAAGTGTCCAGTCCGAAGCCCGGCAACCAGCCTAGAGACACTTCCGGCAAGTGCCAGCGCGTTACTCGAGCCGTTACGACAACGTCGCATGAGGCCGCGAGCATAAAACCGCCGCCCAAGGCAAAGCCATCGACAGCGCAGACCACAGGCTTTCTGACAAGAGCCAGAGAGCGCACAAATGCACCCAGTCGCCGATTCAAGTCAAAGGTATCGTTGATGCCGCCGGCCGAAAAATCTTTAAGGTCTGCACCGGCTGAGAAGCCGGGACCGTTTCCAGCGAGCAATATGACGTTGACGTTTTCATCGTTGGCCGCCCTGCTCACCGATTCAACGAGATCTCTTAGCATGTCTTCGCCCAGAGCGTTGCGTCGCTCCGGCCTGTTCATCGCCAGGATCTCGACCTTGGCCTCGCATTCTCTTGAAACGAAGTCCACGTCAGCCGCTCCCCTACGCCTGTTCGGCACCATCGTGGAACCGCACCGCCAAGTTCATCGGCTCATTCTTAAATATCCGGGCGTCCATCAGCTTCAGGTCGGGCGACACGAGTACGTCGAATTCAATGTTCGGCAGCACGTGGTTTTCGACCGATATGCCTGGCGCGACTTCGGTCAGCATCAGGCCCTTCGGCGTTAGCTTGAATATGGCACGTTCGGTGATGAATACGACCTCTTGCTCGCGCTCCTTTGCAAATGCTCCACTGAAGGTGATTTGGTAGACGTCCTTCACCCATTTTTTGACCGTTCCCTCCTCAGCAATGATGAGAGAGCCATCATCCGGGATCGCCCTCAGTCCCGATGCCGTAAGAGTGCCGGAGAAAACTACTTTTCGGGCGCCCTGGCTAATGTTGATGAAGCCGCCAGGTCCTATGATCTTGTCGCCGAAGCGGCTCACATTGACGTTGCCATGTCGGTCGACTTCCGCAGAAGACAGGAATGCGATGTCCAACCCTCCGCCGTCATAGAAATCGAACTGATCCGGTTGCGGCGCGATCATGTCGTAGTTCGTACCGGCGCCGGCATCCTGTCCGGGTGCAGGAATGCCGCCGATAACCCCCTGCTCAGCGGTCAGTGTGACTGAGCGATATATTCCTTCTTCGGCGGCTACGACCGCAATTCCGTTCGAGATGCCATAGCCGATGTTGACGGTAGCTCCGGGGGTCAACTCAAGGGCTGCGCGTCGCGCGATTACCTTTCTCACATCGAACGGCAGCGAGTCGATTTTTCCATCCGGCACGCGTATTTTACCAGCATAGGCTGGGCTATACTCCGTTGCATAGGTCTGCCGCTGATTGGGATCGACGACGAGATAGTCGACCAAAACCCCCGGTATTCTTACCTCTCGTTGGTTTAGCGTATTGGATGCAGCTACCCGCTTGACCTGGACGATGACCATTCCACCAGCGCGGCGCGCAGCCGCCGCGATCGACATGCTTTCGCCGACATACGCCTCGTCCTCGAGCGAAATATTTCCATTCTCATCCGCAATACTGCCTCTCAGGATCGCGACCTGGATCGGGAAGGTCTTGTAGAGCAGGTGCTCCTCCCCTTCGATATCGACAACGGCAACCATATCCTCTTTGCTGCACTCACTCTGCCTGCAGCCGCCGATCCGGGGATCGGCGAATGTCCGGAGCCCAACTTTTGTAATCACGCCGGGGCGCCCTGCTGCGTTTTCGCGAGCGAGCTGCGCCAAGACGCCCTGAGGCAAGGTGTACGCTTCAATTTCATTGTCCAGGGCGCGTCGTCCAAGCGCAGGGCAGTTATTCAAACCGCTCGCCACAACTCGACGCACCAGGCCCGGGGCCGCCAATTTGTTGAAGCCGGTCGTGGCCCAATCGCCGATGGCCACGGTACCAACCAGCATCAAGTTCTTAGGAGACCCCTGCTCGGCATGAACGTCGCGGAGCGCCTCGATGATGAGCTCGGGGATCGCAACGCCGGCTGAACCACCGAAATAGACGCAATCGCCATCGGAAATCAGCGACACGGCTTGCTCAGCCGTAATGATTGGCACCTCGCCCGTACGCTTCTTCTTCGCTTGCATACTCTCTCCACTGGCCGAACCGCCGGCTCGCTATTCCTGGCCGCGCCTGCCTTGCAGCCAAACGCGGCTTCCGCCTGCCTTCCGTGTGGCGCGCTATGAAAAGGTTTACATTACTGGAGCCCCTTGCACAAGAGAAAAGATTATTAACGGCCGAAATTGGCGCCAATATGCGCATTTCGTGGGCATTTTTGCTGGATTGATCAACCAAGCAGCGCCATGTATCATGATAACGATTTCACGGCAGGCGTCTCACGCGCGGTTTGCCGGGCGGCAGGCAAGAAGGAAGTAGGCTCATGGCGTTAGAAAAAACGGCCCGCATTGACCACGGCAGGCAATCACCGACCGTGGTCGAGATAGCCAAACGTGCGGGATGTTCGATCGCCACAGTTTCGCGTGTGTTGAATCGACCGGAAACCGTCGCGATCGATTTGAGAGAACGCATTCTCCGGCTTGTGGATGAACTCGGCTACGTTCCCAACGGATCAGCCCGCGCACTGCGATCCTCGCGCTCCCGACTGATTGGCTTGATAGTTCCGACGTTAGACGCCGCGATCTTCACTCGCATGCTTGAAGGTCTGGAGAGCCGGCTAGCGCCGGCCGGTGCGTCGCTGGTCTACTCCGCAACAGGTTACGACCTGGACCGGGAAATTCGCGTCGTCCGTAATCTCATCGAAAAAGGCGTCGATGGCGTTATTCTCGTGGGCTCCTGCCATCGAAAGGAAACCCTCAAACTCCTACGTGAACACAAGGTCAGATTTGCTGTAACCTACGCCCTCTCGGACGACGTTTCCATTCCCAGCATGGGTTTTGACAATCGCAGTGGCGGTGCTTTGGCGGCAAACTACCTTGCAGACCTCGGTCACAAGAATCTTGCAGTCATTGCCGGCGTAACGCGCGACAACGATCGTGCATCTGGTCGCCTTGAGGGTTTCCTCGCCATGGCTGAACGTCGTGGAATTGACCGCTCCAGCATTGTTGTTGTGGAATCACCTTACGAGTTCAGCCGCGGCCGAGCCGCAGCTAAAATCATTCTCAATCAAAACAAAAATGTGACGGCGATATTTTGTGGGAGCGACGTACTTGCTGTCGGAGCATTGCGCGGCTGCAAGGATGCTGGATTGAGCGTCCCCCAAGACATATCGATGATCGGTTTCGATAATCTCGATATTGCCGAATATCTCACTCCCGGCCTTACGACGGTTGACGTCCCGGCTCGTCTGATGGGCGAAGAGGCCGCCAACTACTTTTTGGCCGATCAGAATTCGCTGGATATACACTCCAGGGTGGATCTCGAAACGCGGTTGATCGTTCGAGAATCGACTGCGCCCGCGAGAGATCGACAATGACAGAAGCCGCATCCGCATGTGTTGCCTGGCTGATCTCCTCCTTCCTAATCGATGTTCGCGCCCACCTCATGCCGATTTTCGATCCCGGACAACCAGCAGGAGGGCTTCCAACTATCGGCCGAATAGCGGCTTCACGGGCTCGAAGCTTGAGCACAGGTCTCACATTCAAGCCGTAGCGCATTCGCGATTCTCCATGGACAGGCCGCGCACCAGCGGCTCGTCCCTATGCTTCTCATACCATCCGAAGGAGATCTTGGCTCATGCATGTCCAAACAAGTCGCCTCTATCGTGGTCTGTTTCCCGTCGCGCCGACGCCATTTACGGAATCTGGAGATATCGACCTTGAAGGGCAACGACGTGTTTTGGATTGCATGATCGATCAGAAGGTCGACGGAATTTGCATCCTGGCCAACTATTCCGAGCAGTTCCTCCTGTCAGACGAAGAACGCAGATTATTGGTTGACCTCTGCCTGTCACACGTTTGTGGCCGCAAGCCGGTCATGGTGACATGCAGCCATTTCAGCACTCGTATCGCGGTGGAACGCGCACGTTATGCAGCCGAACGAGGCGCAAGCCTTCTCATGCTGATGCCGCCTTACCACGGCTCAGGTCTCAAGGCGGACGAGGCCCATATGATCGAGCACTTCGCTCGTGTGGCCGATGCGGCAAAAATCCCAATCATGGTTCAGGATGCGCCGCTCAGCGGCGTAACGCTCTCGGTACCCTTTCTCGTACGGCTGGCACAAGAGGTCCCGCTCGTCAGCTATTTCAAGATCGAAGTCCCGTTTGCTGCAGCGAAGCTACGCAATTTGATCGAGGCAGGAGATACTGCCATAGCAGGTCCGTTTGACGGAGAAGAAGCCATTACCATGATGGCAGATCTCGAAGCCGGCGCGACCGGGACGATGTCGAGCGCGCTATGTCCCGATTTGTTGCGCCCTATTTTCGATCACCATATGGCGGGTCGGAGCACGGAAGCGGCCGCGGCTTATGCAAAAGTGCTGCCGCTCATCAACTACGAGAACCGTCAATGTGGGCTGCGCGCTGCCAAGAGCGTGATGAGAGAAGGCAGCGTCATCAGATGTGACG
Source organism: Bradyrhizobium sp. Unk1 (assembly GCF_059512345.1). Classification (NCBI taxonomy): domain Bacteria; kingdom Pseudomonadati; phylum Pseudomonadota; class Alphaproteobacteria; order Hyphomicrobiales; family Nitrobacteraceae; genus Bradyrhizobium; species Bradyrhizobium sp. Unk1. The sequence continues at coordinate 90,753 of NZ_JCAMOP010000018.1, read as the reverse complement.
CCGTGCGGCATCCCCTGGAGCAAATTCACCCCAAAACGAAAGCGGGGCTGATTGAGCTTGCGCGCGGGGTTGACCCATTGGCCCTCCATTGGGGACGCTGAATAGTTCTGCCTGAAGCCGGTGCAAGCACGAGAGTTCATGCACCTACAAAAATCAATCGAGTTCAGAGCTTCAAATGACAAGCAACTATATTGCCGGCGAATGGCTTCGGGCCGCGGAGGCCTCCCCAAATATCAACCCCTCGAATACAAACGATGTTGTGGGCGAATATGCCCGTGCCTCGGCTGCTGAGGCTGAGCGTGCGATTGCCGCCGCTTATGAAGCGTTTCCGGCTTGGTCGCGCTCCACCATCCAGACACGGCATGACATTCTAAAGGCGATTGGCGACGAGATCCACGCTCGCAAGGATGAGCTCGGCCGTCTGCTCTCCCGCGAGGAGGGCAAGACCTTGCCAGAAGGCATTGGCGAGGTCGCGCGTGCCGGACAAATCTTCCAATTCTTCGCCGGCGAGTGCCTCCGGATGGCGGGCGAGAAGCTGCCATCAGTGCGGCCGTCCGTCGATGTGGAAATCACCCGCGAGCCGGTCGGCGTCATCGGGCTCATCACTCCCTGGAACTTTCCGATTGCGATTCCGGCCTGGAAGATCGCGCCAGCGCTGGCCTACGGCAACACCGTTGTGTTCAAGCCCGCCGAGCTCGTACCTGGTTCGGCTCATGCGCTCGCCGAGATCATCGTCCGCGCCGGAGTACCGGCAGGCGTATTCAACCTGGTCATGGGCCGGGGCTCGGTGATTGGCGAGACGATGCTGAACAGCTCAAATGTTTCTGCCATCTCCTTTACGGGCTCAGTGCCGACGGGGCGCAAGATCGCCCTGGCCTGCATCACTTCTGAGCCGATGAAGAAGCTTCAGCTCGAGATGGGCGGCAAGAACCCTATGGTGGTCCTTGATGATGCCGATCTGACGCTGGCAGTGGAATGCGCGGTGAACAGCGCCTTCTTCTCCACCGGCCAGCGCTGCACGGCATCGTCCCGGCTGATTGTGACCGATGGCATCCACGATCGATTCGTAGCCGCCATGCAGGATCGGATGCAGGGTCTTGTCGTTGACGATGCCTTGAAAGCTGGCACGCATGTCGGCCCGGTCGTAGACCAGGCCCAACTCGAACAGGACCTGAAGTATATCCGCATAGGCATGGCGGAAGGCGCAAAGCTTGTTGCCGGGGGCGAGTTGCTGAACCGCGAGGCGCCCGGGTTCTATCTCGCGCCCACGCTGCTCACGGAAGTGAGCAATGAGATGCGTGTCGCGCGCGAGGAGATTTTCGGGCCAGTCGCTACCGTGATCCGGGTGAAGGACTACGACGAGGCGCTAGAACTTTCCAACGACACGCCGTTCGGCCTGTCTTCGGGGATCTGCACCACCAGCCTGAAATACGCGAGCCACTTCAAGCGCAATGCAGAGGCCGGCATGGTGATGGTGAATCTTCCGACCGCTGGCGTGGACTACCACGTGCCATTCGGCGGCCGCAAATGCTCCAGCTACGGTCCGCGCGAGCAGGGCCGCTACGCGCAGGAGTTCTATACCATGGTGAAGACCGCCTACACGTTCGATGGCAACGGCCCTTAACTGCACAAGAGCCGGTCGAGTTGGTAAGTGCACCGAAGCCGCAAATTCTCGTTCCGTGTTGATTAAAACACGCCGGAGGCAGGCATTTGAGTGGTCCAACCATCAGAGACATTGCGCGTGAGGCAAATGTCGGTACCGCAACCGTCGAGCGGGTTCTCAATGACCGTGGCGGCGTGAGGACCGAACTTGCAGAAAGGGTCATCAAGGCAGCAAAGAAGCTGAAATATGGCGACCGGCGCTTGACGCCTCACCGCGGCATCATTCGGATTGAGGTGCTTCTGGTTCAGCCTGAGGCCGAGTTTTTTTATGCCGACCTCAACGCTGCCTTCCAGCGGATCTCGGCCTCCTTGGACCCAACTATTTTAGTGCACCGGACAGTCGTGCGCGAGGACGACATTCCTGGCGTCGCCCGACATATTGCAAGGCCCCCTCTTCGCCGAGCCGGTCTCATCGTTCTGGCTCCAGACTACCCGGAGATTACAGAGAGCATCCGCCAAGCTCGCGTGTCGGGCGTGGAAGTCGTACAGATGCTGACGGGAAGCGCCGGCGAGGATGTGCCCTATATCGGCATCGACAACTACGCGGCAGGACGGACCGCCGCCTACTATATGTCGCGTATGCTGCGGGGAAGTAGCGGGACTTTGCTCGCCATCTGCCACAGCGGAGCCTACCGGGCACATAGGGAGCGCATACGGGGCTTCTCCGACTATCTGACGCAGCACATGAGTGGCGATCACAGTTTCTACCGAGTCATTTTCGGACGTGACGACAATTTATTTTCGGCAGAGAGGCTGACGGAAGCGCTGCGTGACGAGGATTCCGTTATCGGACTGTACAGTGTGGGCGCCGGAACAGAAGGAATCGCGGCGGCTTTGAAGGCTCATCCAGCCAAGGTATTCTGGATCGGCCACGCGCTTACTCACAGCACTGCAAAATGTCTCCGGTCCGGTTTGATGGACATCTGCCTCGACGGGGCGCAGGAAACCCAGGCGCGACGCTCGCTTGATACAGTGTTGCGCCGTCTCGGGCTAATCGACGTTGACCTGAGCGGCGCTCCCGTCCCGTTCCTCACCATCACCGCAGAATCTCTAGCAACATCTGACCGTTGCAACGAGAGCCGTCTTCGCAACGGGATGCTATCGGTATAGCCAAGCGAGTAGCAGGCTGGCGCCTCGCCCACAATGGTTGTCCTGGACACTTAAAAAAGGCCGCTGCTGGACCTCTTCAACAGCGGCTTAAGTGGGGAGGAAGCAGACGAGGCCGGACTGCCAGCGGGTTCGTTGCGATCGGGCATGATAAGCTCCAGCGCGTCATTGGCCTTGCCGACGCATTACCCATGCGGCTCGTATTTCACCACGTCTTTGTCTGATGAAGGCACCGAAGAGCGTTGGCAGGCTGTTGAAGACGACTTTGAACGGCGCGCAATGAACGGGATGTTATTTGCCGTTGAGGATCCTTCGGCAGCCGCCGGATAGCCAGCACGTGGCTAGTGCAAGAGCCGGTCGGGGATCTGGCAAATCCGGTGCTGGCGGTGTGGATCGTCATGGTTTCCAGAAGCTCATTGCTGAGATCGGCCTGGTAACGCGGGTCTTGTGGGGATCCTCGACGCTTTTCGCTTAGCCCGCAATAACCGGCACTTCTCGCACTGTGCTCTTTATTTGGCGTGCTCATTGCGGATCGTGAGCGGCCTTACGATCCGCGCGCCTCCCACGACCGCCTGCTGTTGGGCTTGTCCGGCATCATGAGGGAGGCGGAGTTGCATCAGCTTCGGATGCACCTTCACCCTCACCAAGGGGAACGCCAAGTCCCGCGGGGCGAGCTGCGGCTGGGCCTGCCAGCTAGGCTCGCCTATGATCGAGCGGGCACAATTACTCCTAATCCCGATGAGCTGGATAAACGCGGTCTGCCGGAGCCCGTCAAAAGCCTCCGTCTAGACTTGATGACACGAGCTAAGGCGCGAGGTACCGTAGAAGCTCGGGATTGCCGCGGACCTCGCCGGCCGAGCCCTCCAACGCAATGCGACCGCGATCGAGAACGTAAACGTGGTCCGCAACACGCAATGCGAGATCAAGATGTTGCTCAACGATGATGACCGCGATTTCCCTGGCGAGGTCAGTCAGGCGCTCGGCGATCTCCTCGATGACGCCGATCCAGACTCCCTCAGTCGGCTCGTCCAGCAGCAGGAGTTTCGGATCGCCCAGCAATGCGCGACCTATTGCGAGCATCTTGCGCTCACCACCCGAGAGTGTGCCGGCGGGTTGATCGAGGCGTTGGCCGAGCTTCGGAAAGATCGTTAGCACGCGATCGACTGCCGCGCCCGCAGCCCTGTTGATTAGCGAGCCGACCGCGAGATTGTCGCGCACCGACAGCCGCGCGAACACCGAGTGCTCCTGCGGCACATAGCCGATGCCTGCCCGCACCCGCTCTTCGGTCCGGCGGCCGCTGATAACGCGACCATCGAAGAACACCTCACCCTTTGAGGTCGGCAGCTCACCGATGATCGTTTTCATCAGCGTGGTCTTGCCGGCGCCATTGCGGCCGAGCACGGCCACGCCGCCGCGCCAGGGAATGCCGAGTGTGACATCGAACAGCACCTGGCTGCGGCCATAACCGGCGTCCAGATGCCGTATGTTGAGAAATTCTTTTTCAGGCACGGCGCAAATAGATCTCCTGGACGTCCTTGTTGGCCTGAATTTCCGCAACCGAGCCGGAGGCCAGCACAAGCCCCTGGTCCAGCACGGTGAGCCGGTCGCAGATGTCGCGAATAAAATCCAAATCGTGCTCGACGATGACGAGCGAGCAATGCTGTTTAATCGGCTGAAGCAATTCGCCCGTGATGCGGCGTTCCTCGAGACTCATGCCGCCGGTTGGCTCGTCCAGCAGCAGAAGGCGCGGCTTGCCTGCCAGCGCCATTGCGATCTCCAGCCATTGCTGTTGGCCATGCGAGAGCGTTGCGGCCGCGTCATGCGCGCGGTCGGCAAGGCGGAACTGACTCAACAATGTCATGACCTGATCGTGGAGCGCGCAGCGAGTACGCGAGAGTACGAGATCAAACAGCGAGGACCGCGCTTGGCACGCTAAGAGGATGTTGTCGTAGAGCGTGAGAGTTGGCAGCACGGATGTGATCTGGAACTTGAGGCTCATGCCGGCGCGGGCGCGCTCCGTCGGCGTAAATGGCGTGATGTCGGTGTTGATGAACCTCACCTGGCCCTGGGTCGGCACCTCGGCTCCAGCAATGCACTTCATCAGGGTGCTTTTACCCGAGCCGTTCGGCCCGATCAGACCGTGAAACTCCCTCTCGCCGACGGCAAGCGCGGCACCGTCCAGCGCGGTGAGCTTGCCGAAGATCTTGGAGATGCCGGAGGCTTCAAGAAGCGGCATTGCGCTTCTCCTTGGCGGCCAGACCGAACCTGCCGACACGGTCGCGCTCACCGAGCACGAAGCTGATCAGGCCGAGCGGTCGAAACAAAATGACGAGTAGCAGTAGGACACCTAGAATGATCGGCCATATGTCGCGATAGTGGTCCGACAACCAAAAGCTGAGGCCTTCGACAATTGCGGTGCCGATCACCGCGCCGACAAGCGTGCCGGAGCCGCCGAACAATACATACAGCACGACCTGGGTGGAGACCACCACACCGACCATGTTGGGCCAGACGAACCCCTCATGAAAGGTGTAGAGGCTGCCGGCAAGCCCAGCGATGGCGCCGCCGACCGTGAACACGATTGCTTTCAGCTGCTGTGCCTTATAGCCGAAAAACGCGATGCGCTGCTCGTTCTCGCGCAGGCCCGCGAGCGCCAGGCCGAACTGCGAGCGCACGAGGAACCGGCAGAGGAGATAGACAAGCACGAGTAGGCCGAGCGCAAGATAGTAATAGGCGGGCCCCTCCGTGAATTCGTAGGAGCCGAACGTCATCGGCGAGATCGAGGGAATACCGTTCTGGCCGCCGAGATAGTACCACCCGCGTCCGAGGCGGTCGGCTGCGTAGGCGCCCGTCAAGGTACCGAGCGCGACAAAGATCACGCTCGACGGATGCCGGCCGAGCAGCAGGAATCCGCCGAGCAGAACCGCTAAGGCAAGGCCGATCAGCGTACCGATCGGCAGCACCACAAAAATTGAGGTGACATCGAGGTCGCGTGCCAGGAGCGCCACGCCGTACCCGGCCGAGCCAAAGAACAGAGCCTGGCCAAAGCTCATGATGCCGGCATAGCCCCACACCAGATCAAACGAGAGGGCGAAGAGCGCCAGGATCACCACTCGCGTCGCGAACACCGTGAGATAGTCCTGCAGCACCAACGGCACGACTGATGCCGCGATGAGCAGCAGCCCTTCGATGATTGGTAGAATCTTGCTCGGAAGGGCAGCTCCTTCCGCGGGTTCGCCTGGAGCCATCCTGACGTTGGCTTCACCCCCGATGTTAGCGTCCATGGCCTCTCTTGCCGCGCTCCTCGCCTTTAGCATTTTCCTCAGCACTCTTTGGGATCAACGAGTTGATTGCTGCGTCGAATGATCTCAAAATTGCCCCCCTTGGCCACTGCCGTGTACATGTTCATCTTGCAGTGCCGCTTGCCCGGCACCATCTCGGCCGGTCCACCCGGACCTTCGGCGATTTTGGCGTGGTCGAGGGCCGCGGCAACCGATTCCCGATCGGTCTTGCCGGCTTCTTTGACGGCCGCTTCCCATAATTTTAGTCCGCGATAGGTGCCAGTCGCAGCACTGCCCGCAGCAAACAAGAAGTTGCCGGGAAATTCCTTATCATAGGACGCCTGGATTTTGGCAGACACCGGATCATCTTTGGCAACGGCGTTGAAATAGTCGAGACAACTGGTAAGCCCCTCAATTTCATTTGCTTGATGAATGTTGAGCATGTTTTCATCGTACGTCACGGCAGCAAGCCGACCGCCGTTCTTGACGTAGCCCGCTTCGTTGAGCTGCTTGACGAACGGACCGACGCCGGGCGGAATGATGGCGTTGAAGACCATATCAACTTTGTTGGAAATGATGCGATTGACAGTTGCGGAGAACTCCAGCTGGTCAAGTGGATAATACTCCTCAAACACAACCTCACCGCCATGGGATTCGATCAACGTACGGGCGTGGGCATTCAGGGTCCGCGGCCAGACATAGTTGGCGCCTGGAAGGGCGAACCTCTTGCTGCCATTCTTGATCAGCCAGGGGATGAATTCGTCGCACTGCTGCGCTGGGGTGGGGCCGGTGCAGAAGAGGTAGGGGGTGCATTCCTTTCCTTCATAGAGCTGCGGATAAATGTACAGCGTCTTGCCGCGCGCCGTGATCGGGTCTTTGATGGCGTTGCGCATCGAGCTTGTGATTCCCCCTAACACCATGTCGACCTTGTCGCGCTGGATCAGCTTGCGGACGTTGCCCAGCGCAACCGATTCATTGGAGGCGGTGTCTTCGATATACAATTCCAGCGGACGGCCCAGAATGCCGCCAGCATTGTTGATCTCCTTGATCACCATTTTGGCGACATTGGCGTCAGCGTTTCCAGCATAGGCGATCGGTCCGGTCAGATCAGTGGCAATACCGACCTTGATCGGGCCTTCCGCCGCATTGGCCCAATCGGGGCGGATCACCCAGCCTCCGGCGCCAGAGATCATTGCACCCGCCGCAAATGCAAAGTTCGAAAGAAAACGACGACGTGTGAGTTGAGCGCGATCAGCAATCATATGGCTACACTCCCCTTCCCGCGATGAGGCCTTGCGGCCGGAATTTGATGAACGCGATGGCAAGCACGAATACGAAGACATCCGCGACGACAGGCGCGATGACCCAGGGCAGCGCCGCGCTCAGTGCGCCAATAGCAGCGGCACCCGCCACCGGCCCTATGAAGGAGCCGATGCCGCCCACCATGACGGCAACAAAGCCCTGGATCAGGAAGCGAATGCCGAGATCGGCGAAGAGGGTGAACACCGGCACGATCAGTGCACCCGCGAGCCCCGCCAACGCCGCACCGAAGGCAAAGGTGGCGCCATAGATGAACGGCGTCGAAATGCCTGAGGCGCGCGCCAGCGCCGGGTTTTCCAGCGTCGCCCGCACGCGCAGGCCGAAGCTCGTCCGCGATAAAAGGACATAGCAGGCGCCCATGACCAGGATCGTAATGACAACGATGGTGAAGCGCCAAGCCGATATATGGATTATACCGATATCGATGGAGCCGCCGATCGGCTCCGGCACCGTCAGATAGAGGCCGCCGGTCAGGCCGCGCACCGTTTCGCGGATGATCAGGCCAAGCGCGTACGTGCCGAGCATCGCCACGATCGGCGCCGCATAGAAACGACGGATAATGAGCCCTTCGAGCACAAAACCGAGCATTCCGACCAGAAACGGCGCCACCGCCATACCGACCCAGACCGGAAGGCCCCGGCTATGGCCGAGGTAGGTGATATAGGCACCGAGCAGCACGAACTCGCCTTGGGCAAAATTGAAGATCCCCATCATGCTGGCGATGATTCCCAAGCCTAACACGATCAGGACGATGATCGCGCCGAAGCTCAGGATTTCGAATACCGCGACGAACGCGTTAGCCATACGCTGCGATCCATCCAGCCACCATCACCTCTGTTTCACATCTTCTTCCAGTCGCCGATCTGCTCGAAGGCATGGGCGGCACGGTAGATGGTGGATTCCTCGAAATGGCGGCCGACGAGCATCAGGCCGACGGGCAGCCCGTCAACCATGCCGCAGGGCAGCGACATCGCTGGATGATGCGTAATGTCGAACGGCGCGGTATTGGTGAACATCTCCGTCGCACGGGTGAAGTAGTCCTCGGTGCTGGCATTGGCCGGCGGTAGCGGCGTCGCCTTCATCGGCGTCGTCGGCATGAGCAGGAGGTCGTACGTCCCCAAGGCCCTGTCGTAGGCCGCAGCCAGGCGGCGGGAGATATTAAGCGCCTTGCCGTAAAACCGGGAACCAAAGGTGTTGTTGATGTAGGCGCCGAGCAGCAGGAACAATTTATTGGTCTCGGACAGCGAGTCCGCCTGCCGCCGCCAGCCGCGGTGGAAATCCATCAGCGAGGTCGGGTATAGATCGCCTCGGCTGATACCATAGCCGTCGCCGAACATCAGAGTCTGGGTTAAGCCCTCAGTGCCGATCGGGGTCCAGATCGCCGCCCCCAGAAGGTGCATCGGGATCGAGACTGTCTCAACGCTCGCACCGAGATCCTTGAAGCGCTTGGCTGCCTCGTGCACGCTTTCATTGACCGCAACCTCCGCGGCCGGCTGCTCGAAGCCTTCCTTGAGGATACCAATCTTCATCCCTTTGATGCCCGCTCCTAAGGCCTTGGTGTATTCATCGACCTTTGGTGCCTTGATGCGCGAATCGTAGCCATCGTCACCGGCGATCACCTCAAGCAGCAGCGCGTTGTCGGCCACTGTTGCCGTCATCGGTCCGGTGTGATCGATAAAAATCTCGATAGGCATGATTCCCGTATAGGGAACGAGCCCCCAGGTCGGCTTCATACCGTAGGTGCCGCAGAACGAGGATGGCATGCGGATCGAACCGCCCTGGTCGCCACCAATCGCCATGTCAACCTCGCCGAGCGCGACCACAACTCCGCTTCCCGAGGAAGAACCGCCAGCCGAATAGCCCATCTTGTGTGGATTGTGCACCGCGCCGGTCTCATTGGTGTGGCTACCGCCGGAGAGGCAGAACGATTCGCAATGAGTCTTGCCGACGATCTCGGCGCCGGCGTCGAGCATGCGTGCGACGATGGTGGCGTCGAAATCGGGGACATAGCCTTCGAGCGTCGCCGAGCCGTTCATCATCGGCACGCCGGCCAGCAAGATATTGTCCTTCAGCGCAACCGTCTTGCCCTTCAGCTTTCCACTTGTGGCGCCCTGAATTTTAGTCTTGCGGTACCAGGCATTGCGCGGATTCTCCTCCGCCGACGGCCGATAGCCTGGCGTGCGCGGATAATTGACCAGCGGCAATTCGTCGGGCATCGCCGCGATGAGGTTATAGGCGCCGATCGCGCTCTTCATCAGGCCACGAAATGAGACGACATCTTCATCGGTCAGCGAAAGGCCGCATTGTTCGGCGACGCTGCGAAGCTGGGTTGACGTGGGAAGGGCAACTGACACGAGGCTCTCCTAAAGATTTCATCCGAGCATGTAAGTACGGCCGCCGGGGTGAAGACCGCCTACACTTTCGACGGCAACGGTCCTTACATGCAGAAGGTCAGGTCAAAGCAGTAAGCCAAAGCCGGAGCTCGCAATCCCGTTCCTTGTTGATCAAAATCCATCAAACATTGCAGGCAGGCATTTGAGGCGCCCGCTCGAGCTTTCGACCAGCTGAAGGTTCGCTCGTCGCACCTCCGGCACTGGCGCTAAAGAAAAAGGCCGCTGGTGGACCTGTCCAACAGCGGCTTAAGTCGAGGGAGGAAGCAGACGAGGCCGGTCTGCCAGCGGGTTCGATCAAGCACGATGCGCGTGCACCAGATAAGCCACGCGCCTATTGGCTCATCATAGCATGCTGGGATAATGACCGGCGCCGGTCACCATTCCACCGCAACAGTCTTGGTCTGACGGAGGCCGCGCAGAATGCTGGGGGGATGTCGTGAGCTAGTCTCCCGCACCGCTCGTTCATCGGTCCATCGCTTGATCGATGGTGAAATGGGTCGCATTGACAAAGTCCGACAGAGGCTGACCGGCACGACGGTAAACTTCCCGATATAGAACCAACTGACGGCGCTCTGAGCGCTTCTCGCAACGCTCCTTGATAAGCAGACCGCCCACCGAAGTTTCTCCCTCATGGCGCTCCGCGTCTCGGCAAGTCCATTCGTCGTCGCCATATCGAGCTCTAACTATGAGTGCCAACAGATGTGCTTTCTTATGCCAGAACGGGCGTGCGTTCGGATCTGTGTCGATCCGAATGCGTTTCAACACTCCGCTCCTGTCGACGAGCCCCGTCAGCAGAACGGGATGGCCGCCGAGCCTCGTACCCTCATACTTGTCGTTCACAGCCGCAAGCGGATTAATTTCGTTGTTGAAGCGAAAGGAAATAGCCCGCAAGCCCATTTCATCAGCTGGACATGCTCGAAATTCGCTCCAGGCCGCCAGCTTGGCTCCCTCCTTGTCGGCACACGCAAGTCCGACATATTCCTCCGCTGGGATGTTCCCGATCGACATCCCAAGACTCAGGTCGCGCAAGTCGGCAGCCAGGCCTGCGTCGGCATTAGGGCCAACGGCCAAGAGAAGGGACAGCGGCAACGCCCACATCATAAGTCGACGAGTCATTGCTTATCTTCCGTGCCAGTTACTTGGGAGTGACGACCCGAGATTTGGTTGTAGACATCACAAGCCCTCGAGCCCTCTCCGAAGAAGTCAGTGCAGTCTTGATAGCTCGTCTGACCCTTGCCCTTGATATGCTTCAGAACATAATCGGCGACCTTTTCGATCTCGCTCGGCCGGAGAAATGTAGCTGCATCCGGAGGCAGGTCCCTGCCCAGATCCTGAGCCGTGAGACCCGAATAGCATCGGTAGTCCTTGTACGCGTCGCGATCAAAATGCGGCATTCCCGTTCCCGGCCGCCTGCAATGGACAACCTCAACGATTTGATCGCGCGTGAGCTGCGTAGCTCGCAGCGAGAGCGCTGCGCCTCCATAGCCCCCGCCCCCGTCGCCATGCCATTTGTGGCAGCCTACGCAATTTGCCTTTTCGTAGATGCGCTGCCCTTCATCCTGCGTGCGGTGCGCGCCGTTGATAACCTGCCCCGGGACAGGCGTGCCACCTTCGCCCCAAGCAAAGTCTCCTGTCGCGAGGAAAGCCAAGCCACCACCCACGATCAAGCCAATCGCGCTAACGCGAAGCGCGCAGTTTGCCCGCTCGTTGGGGCGTACAACCTTCAATTCCATTCTGCCCTCTTAACCTTCCTACGAAGTGGGGACGAGCATACTTCCGTCCCACTTCGCCGCGCTGCGGATCACAGCTTGAAAACATACAGCATGGAGCCCGGCGGGACCTTCTCCAGGCCTTTTGTGGAATCGAGGTTCCACTTGTCCCAGGCGCCGCCCAGTCCGACGAGGATCGCAATATATTGGTTTCCGTCGACTGCGAACGTCATGGGGGGAGCGTTGACGCCGCCACCCGTATTGAATTCCCATACCTTGTTCAGAGTCTTCGCATCGAGAGCGTAGAGCTCTCCGGACGGATGGCCAGCGAACACCAATTCGGGCGTTGCAAGTAACCCGCCGAGCATTGGATACTTGGTCTCATACTTGCCTGTGACCTGGCCTGTGATTGCGTCAATGGCGGTTACGCTTCCCGTTATCGGCATCTTCACGACAGGACCGCCTCCTGTGAAGAATTCACGAGGCTTCCAATCGCCAGGGCTTGTTTTCTTGTTGTCCAACTCGTCACAGCTCTCGATGACCGGGATGTACCAGGTCTTCAAGTCTGGATTGTACGCGGTAGGCGGCCAGTTCTTGCCACCGTTATGTCCGGGACAGATGGTGACATGCGCGTTCTTCCGGTTCAGCGTTGCCTGAGGATCATAGGTCTGCACCGCTTTACTGGGATCATACTCGGTCGGTTTTCCGGTCTCTGGGTTGATGCCCCTCGTCCAGGTCACCTTCTTCACGAACGGGGTTGCCCAAAGGAAAGAGCCATCAGTGCGGTCGAGCGCGTAACCAAAGCCGTTGCGATCGGCTTCAAGTACGACCTTGCGCGTCTTTCCCTTGAACGGAATGTCAACCAGCACTCGTTCTGCAACGCTATCGTAGTCGAACGGATCATTCGGTGTGTGCTGAAAATGCCATTTGACCGTCCCGGTGTCCGGATCCAGCGCAAGGGTACTGTTAGTGTAGAGGTTGTCGCCCTGACGGTATTCAGTATCAAAATCCGGCCCAGGATTTCCGACGCCCCAGTAGATCAGATGAAGTTGGGGATCGTACGACCCGGTCACCCAGGTAGATCCCCCGCCAGTCTTCCAAGCATCGTGATCATCCTTCCAGGTCTCGTTGCCTGGCTCGCCGTTGCCTGGAATCGTATAGGTACGCCAAATTTCCTTTTGGGACTTCAAGTCAGTGGCAGCGATCCAGCCGCGGATGCCGTACTCGGCACCCGCCACGCCCGTAATAGCCATGTTGTTAACGATCAATGGCGCGCCCGTGATCACTTCACCTTTGTCGGGATCGGCTACCTTGCGCTCCCAAGCGACTTTGCCATCCTCCTTGTTGGTCGCAACCAATCGCCCATCGAGGGTATGAGAGACGACAAAATTTCCCCATATCGCAGCCCCTCGATTGTTAACCCCGCAACAAGCAATGGCGCCGGCCCAGTCGTGATCGGTCTTTGGATCCATTTTCCAGACCAGGCTTCCGTTTCCGCCGTGCAGATCGATTTTGTAGACGGATCCCCACCCGTCGGTCACATACATGAATCCATTCTCGACAATCGGCGTGCCCTCGAGACCGCCATGGCTCCAAATACCGCCACCCTCGATACCGCCCAGAGCCATCGTCCAGGCCACGTGTAGCCCCTTGACCGTGTTGCGATTGATCTGGTTGAGCGGCGAATAACGCTGTGCCGTGTAGTCACGGTGATGATGAAGCCAGTTGCTGGTTTCCTGCGTTGCGTTCATAAGCCGCTTTTCCGTCGTTTCATCGGAAGCAGCCGCGGTACTTGCGAGGAGGCCTGCCATTAGGCCAATCCCCACGACCGTGCTGACGGTCTCCCACACTCCAACTCTTGTCCTACTCGCCTTGGACATCCCTTCACTCCTCTAGCGGTGACTGTTTTGTCTATTCTGTTCGAGCTCAATCGCGGCTCAAGGCGATCGAGTCTGACGCCTGGTCGTCTAGACGCGGATCTGATCGCCCGCTGGAAGCGAACGAATACGTTTGCCTGTCGCCGCGAAGATCGCGTTGCAGAGCGCCGGCAAAAACGGCGGCACTCCTGGCTCACCGACCCCGCCCGCAGGAACGTCAGAACCATTCGGAACAATGTGAACACGCACATTTATCGGTGCATTGTCGATGCGGGCCACCGGATAGTTATCGAAATTACCCTGCTCGGCGCGGCCCTTCGCGAACGAAATCTTGCCAATGAAATTGCTGAACCCCATGACGGCCGCCCCCTCTATCTGGGACCGAATCCGCTCAGGGTTGACGGCAAAGCCGCAGTCGATTGCGGTTTCCACACGCGGGATGGTCAGCTTTCCTTGGCTATCCACGCTCACCTCGACGACGGTCGCCACATAGGATAGGAAGCTCCGGTGTGCTGCAATTCCGAGCCCGCTCCCCTTGGGGAGAGATCTTCCCCAGTTCGCGCGCGAAGCCGCCAAGCTCACCACATTGGCGAGACGCCCGGTATCGATTGGGTAGGTTGAATATGGATCGCCGTAATTCCAGAGCGGATCCGCCAGCCCGAGTTTTTCAAGCTCAAGCTTTCGTGGTGGGCCGATGATTTCGAGCAGGAACTCTTTGGGGTCGCTCCCCAAGGCGTGCGCCAGCTCTGCAATGAAGGATTGGACGGCAAAAGCATGAGGTATGTTGTTAACCGACCGAAACCAGCCAATTCGCGTCAGGGCCGCCGCTTCGCCCGTCTCAACCCGCACGTTAGGGACGTCCAAGGCGATATCTGCAAGCCCCAGACCGAGTTCAATTGATTGCTCGCGCTTTGGGTCGGGCTTGAAGTTCGCAAATAAGGTCGGCGCGACCGAACGATGCCGCCATGCGATCACCTTTCCCGACGAGTCAAGGCCCGCGTCCAAGCGCGAATAAGTGACCGTATGATAGAAACCATGATGGAGATCGTCCTCTCGCGTCCAGGCGAGCTTGACAGCCGCGCCATCGAGTGCATTCGAAAGCAGTACGGCTTCCTGCGCGAAGTCTGATTGACACTTTCGGCCAAAGCCGCCGCCAAGAAGAGTGACGTTCACTTTCACCCTCTCGATCGGCAGCTCAAGCACTTTCGCGAATGCTTCGCGTGCGCCGAACGGATCCTGCAAGGGAGCCCAAACCTCGCATTCGCCGTTGCGAATGGTCGCGGTGGCAACCAGCGGCTCCATCGCTGCTTGAGCAAGGTGCGGCACGTAATACTCGGCCGATAACACCTTCGACGCGGCGGCGAACGCCTTGTCGAAGTCTCCCTGATTGCGCTCGACGCGACCCGGCTTGTTGGCGCGTTCGGCCATCTGTCGTCGATACCCGGCGGACTCATAGCCGCCATTGTCGCCATCTTCCCAGTCAAGCTTCAGGGCTTCTCGACCCTTTATGGCCGACCACGTATTGGTGGCCACCACCGCGATTCCTCCAAGAGGTGAGTATGCGGCAGGCGGCGCCCAGCTGAGCTCGAGCTCCAATACCTTTTCGACGCCGGGAACTCTGAGGGCATCCGTTGCGTCGAAGGATCTTATCCTCCCGCCCACAACGGGAGGACGAGCGATCACGGCGTATTTCATACCGGGCAGCCGGATATCGTATCCGTACTGCGCCTTCCCGACAGTGATGTCGAACAGGTCATAAATAGGGATGTTGCTGTGGCCGATATACCGAAACGCATTGTCGGGCTTGAACTTCAAGCTGTCTACTGGCGGGGTCGGCAAGTCCATCGCGGCTTTGGCGAGTTCACCGTAGCGGAGCTTGCGTCCTGTCGGCCGATGTATCACCTCGTGATTGGTCGCTTGCACCTCTGATAACGGAGTGCCCCACTGGGTCGCGGCCGCCTGTTCCAGCATCTGGCGCATGGCCGCTCCGACTTGTCTCATCGGCTGGAAGAAGTGACGCATGCTGCGAGAGCCGTCGGTATTCTGATTTCCATATCGCGGCTCATCCCCCAGCGCCTGGACGATGCGAACCTTTGACCAATCCGCTTCCAACTCGTCCGCCACCACCATCGGAAGTGACGTCCGAATCCCTGTGCCCATTTCGGAGCGATGCGCGGTAATCGAAACGATACCGGAGGGATCGATTGATACGAAGATGTGCGGATCATTCACGATGCCATGCGGCATCTGAGCTCCGCCGGTCTCGTATGCGAAACTCTCCCCGCCAGAAATTTCGGCAGCTAGAGCAAATGCAGCCACCGCTGCCGTCGAGCGAAGGAATTGGCGGCGACTAACGTTCTCAAGCCTCACGCAGGGACTGGATGAGGTTCTCGTCGCACGCATGTTCATGGCTAGCCCACCCTTGAGGCGACGCGCACCGCCGAGCGAATCCGTTGGTAGCAGCCGCAGCGGCAAATATTTCCCGACATCGCATCGCTGATTTGCTGATCAGAAGGGTTCTTGGTCTCAGCTAGGAGCGCCGCTGCCTGCATGATTTGCCCTGCCTGGCAATACCCGCATTGCGGGACGTGCTCATCGCGCCATGCGCGCTGAACAGGATGATTTCCGTCTGCATCCAATCCTTCGATTGTGGTGATTGGTTTCGCAACGTCACCTACGGTCGTAATGCACGAACGCACTGCATCGTTGCCTACATGCACCGTGCAGGCGCCGCACTGCGCAATTCCGCACCCATATTTCGTGCCCGTCAGTCCGATCACATCGCGAAGGACCCACAGCAGCGGAGTGTCAGGCGACACGTCGACGATATGAGGCCTCTTGTTTATCGTAAGCTCAATACCCATGTCGGACCTCCTCCAGCTCGCCAGCCTTCCGGTTTACGAGTTAAGCAATAGACGATTGAGGGAACGATACGCCCGGGCAGACGTACAACAGCACCCGAGTCCCCAGACACGAAGTCTCGCAGCTGTCGACGAAATTAATCGAGCTCAACAAGGAGCGTGGCTCATCGCCTGGACATTGATCGGCACCGCACGCGTTCCGTGCCTGTCGTCATCCTCCCGTTTTGTCCTCAGTTCTTCCGAAGATCACAATTGTCAGAACAGTGATACCGAGGCCGATGCCTGCAATCCCGTTCCGCGTTGATCAAAATCCATCAAACACCGGAGACAGGCATTTGGAGCGTTGAGGATCAGACACATTCCGTGCAGGGCGAATGTCGCACCGCAACCCGTCAAGCGGCTTCCTCATGGCGGCACTCGCACCCCACCGTCCGACGCAAAAACAAACCCAACTAAAAGGGACGCCGCATCATCCAGAGCATGTTCTGCCGCCGGAAGGATTACCGGCGCATCGCAACCCGCTATGACAAGCGCGCCGATATCTTCTCCACAATCCTCTTGGCTGCTGCCCTGACTTGGTGGATCAATTTTAGTCCGGCCCCGTTCGATATGCGACCATCAAGCCCGTACTAGAAAAGATGAGCTGCTCGCATCAAGCAAAGCACCGCCACGCCGAAGCGAACGTTGCCGTGCGCCATTGCGTGTCGATCAGGTTTTCCCGCGAAAGTGGCCGAAATCGCTACACGATGACCACACCAAGCAGTTGACGAACCCGCTCGCTGTTCTCACCACCTAATGCGGCCGGTCCGGTGCATGGGAATGGCCGGAAATCACGGAAATCGGCTCAGCGCGAAACGACCCAGGACATTCGAATGAACTTAGTGAAGACCTTTGCCATTCGTATGCGCCCCTTCGGCCTTGCTTGTCGACCTGCCCTCGCGCAAGGACTTCCTTCAGACTGCCTGACGCCCCGCAGCGGCTTGCAAGGCAAGACAGTGCAGGGCGCCAAGATCGATGATGAGGTTTTAACCACGACAGCTCTGTGGGCGGAAAGTTGGACCTAAATCAACCAAGGACACCAAGGGGAACGACAGGTCCGACAGGCACCACCGGCACGGCCCCATCCAAAACGAGTATTAACGATTCGGCTAATGGCGGCAGCGCCGAAAGCGACTGAAGCCAGCGCGCACGCCCCAGGAAGCTCTGGCCAGTCCGATGTCGGGGTCAATTTAATAGTGGCAGCGGACGGGGCACGCCGCGCTTCTGGCCGCAGATGAGAACGCGGCGGAACTCTTCGCGTTAGGGCGCCGGATGGCGTCGCGAGCTGTATGCCAAATAGTTCGTCGCAATCCGTCTGCCGATCGGCGCTCGTGAAAAGTTCAAGGAGCTCTTCTAGGACTTGATGATCGGCCTGATCCGGCGCAACAGGGAATTGGCATACTCCTCGCGCTCGCGCATGAATCGTTCTTGATGCGCTTTGAAGCTCTCGGCCCGCTTCCTAATTTGTTCGCGTTCGCTGCTAACATAGTCGGGTACGCTTTGGCCATCCAGGTCGGCGGCTTCTTTCAATTGAGGCCGGGGCCGCTCGATCTCCACCTTCAGTGATCCGGCGAACGCCATCGCTTCAGCAACGAGCGCATCGAGTTCGCTCTTCCAATCACGCATTTGACGCTCTCCCGCGCAGTGCGGCCCGCTAGACGAACCCGGACGTGGCCGAGACGCTGGTTGCTACAAAGGGCAGCCCAACCCTCAGCCACTTCTCATTGATGGGAGCGCCGACGATAATGCCGTCAGCCCTCACGGTCACAATGAACATTGTCAACAAATGCAGTCCAGCCTGCCAGCGTTTCCGTAGAGCCAAAGCGCATTGCCTCCGTCCTTTCGCCTCAGTGCGCGGTGCCGAACTCGATTTCATCGAGCGCTGCTGGCAATAAGACACTTCAGTCCGACTTTGGCGCGGTTGCTGCGGCGGGCTGCGCGGCCGGCTGGGGTGCCCGGCCGACGACGACGGTCAGTAGGCCCCGACCCCACAGCCGCTTGGCAGCCTGCTTGGCGTCATCCATCGTGACGGCATCAATGCTGGCGTTGCGCTTCTCGATATAGTCGATCGGCAGCTTGTCCTGCTGATAGCGCAACAGCGCCTGCGCGAGCTTGCAGGAAGTGTCGAGGGCGAGCATCTGCGAGCCCTTGAGATAAGACTTCGCTTCGTCGAGTTCCGTCTGCGTTGGTCCCCCCTCAGCTATGCGGCGCACCTCTCTCTCGACGGCGTCGATGGTGTCGCCGGCGCGTTCCGCGCGCGTGCCGGTGCTGCCGACGAACACCGCCGAATGCTCCATCCATACCAGCTGCTCAAACACCGAATAGGCGAGCCCGCGCTTCTCGCGGACCTCGCGATAGAGCCGGGAGGACGATCCGCCGCCGAAGATATGGTTGACGACAAGGGCAGCCGTGAAGTTCGGATCGCTGCGCCTCACGCCGGGCCCGCCGAAGGTGATCACGGCCTGTGGCACGTCGAGTGGCAGGAAGGCGCGCTGCGGCGGCGCCACCGGCTCAACGCTGGCGATGGGTGTGAGGTTCGCCTTGGCCGGCAGGCTGCCAAACGTCTTATCGAGCAGCTGACCGAGCGTTACCGGATCGACGTCGCCGACGACGGCGATTTTCAGCGTATCCTTGGCTAGCACGCGGCCGACGTAATCCTTCATGTCGGCAACCGTGATGTTCGGCACGCTGTCCAGTGACCCGCTGGTCTGCCGCCCATAGGGATGATCGCCAAAGGCGATCTCCAGGAACTTGCGGTTGGCCAGCGCGGTGGGATTGGTGGTGTCGCGGCGCAGCCCCGAGATGACCTGGGAACGAATGCGCTCGACATCCGCGATGTTGAAACGTGGTGACGTCAGCACCATCCCCAGCAGGTCGAAAGCCTCGTCCCTGGTGTCGCGGAGCATGCGCAGGCTACCGCCGAACGTATCGCGGGTGGCGCTGAAGGAGAGTTCGATGGCGCGGCGGTCGAGCCGCTCATGGAAGGTCTTGGAGTCGAGGTCGCCGGAGCCTTCATCGAGGAGATCGCCGACGAGGTTGGCGACGCCGGGCTTGTCCTTGGGATCCTGCGACGCACCGCCGGCAAAGGAATACTCCATCGCGATCAGCGGCACGGTCGCGTCCTGCACGAACCAGGCTTCGATGCCGCCGGGCGATGTCAGATGTTGGATCTTGGCCGCGGCCCGAGACGGCGAGATCGACACCAGTGAGAGAGTCATGGAAGTGATGACGGAGAGCGCGATGCGGCACACGGGAAGGAAGGGATAGGTCACGAACGCTTCTCCTGGGGCTTGGCAGTCGCGGTGTCCTTGATCAGGTAGCCGGTGACCGAGCGCTTCTTCTCGAGCCACTTTTGCGCGGCGGTGCGCACCTGTTCGGCGGTGACTGCGCGGATGCGATCAGGCCAGCTGCGGATGTCCTCGACGGACAGGCCCGTCGTCAGTGCGCTGGCATACAAGCTCGCCAGCACCGCCTGATTGTCCCGGGCGTAGATTTCCCCGGCGATGAGTTGAGTCTTGACCCGCCCGAGATCCTCGGCGCGGATCGGGTTCTTTACGATGTCTGCGATCACGTCATCAATCACCTGCTCGACCTCCGCGAAGCTGACACCCTGCTTGGGCGAGGCCGCGATCGATAGCTCGCTCGAGTCGAGCGAGATGCTCCGATAACTGGCGCTGGCGGAAACTGCGAGCGGCTTTTCGATGACGAGCGCCCGGTAGAGATAAGAGTTGCTGCCCCTACCCATCAGTTGGGCGAGCACTTCGAGCGCGGCGCTCTCGCCGGCTGCAGCGGTGGTCGCCGAAGGCACCAGATAATAGCGGTGCAGGCTGGGCTGCTCGACCCGTGGATCGGACAACGTAACGGTGCGCGGGGCGGCCGGCTCCGGCTCCTGCGGACGAATGCGTTGCGCGGGGATCGCAGGCTGCGCCGGGATCGGGCCGAAATTGCGCTCGACCAGCGGGCGCACGTCGGCGACTTGGACGTCGCCGGCGATCACAAGGATCGCGTTGTTCGGCGCATAGAAGCGGCGGTAAAACGCTAGCGCATCCTCGCGATTCAACTTTTCGAGCTCTTGCCGCCAACCACCGATTGGCCGTCCATAGGGGTGATTGAGGTAGAGCGCCCCGCGACTCTGCTCGCTCAACCGCGCGGCGGGGCTGTTGGCAACGCGCATGTTGTGTTCTTCGAGCACCACATCACGCTCAGGCAGCACGTCCTCGTCCCTGAGCACAAGCCTAGTCATGCGATCAGCCTCGAACTCCATCACGGCCGGCAACTGCTCGCGCGGCACACGCTGATAGTAGTTGGTGTAGTCGACCGAGGTGGAGGCGTTCTCGTTGCCTCCGATGCGATGTACCGTCTGGGAGAATTCGTCGACCGGGTGTTTTTCGGTGCCCTTGAACATCAGGTGCTCGAGGAAATGGGCCAGCCCCGATTTGCCCGGCGCCTCGTCTGCGGACCCCACCTTGTACCAGATCATCTGGGTCACCACGGGTGTGCGATGGTCCGGGATCACAACCACCTGCAGGCCGTTGTCAAGCGTGAACGTGGTGGGCGGCACGGAGTTCGAAGGAGTCTCGGCTGACCCGCCATCTGTCAAGAAAACGCAGGTCAGGGCCAGCGCTAGAAGGCAAGCAACCGAGGGAGGTGAAGATGTCGGCAGCCTTGACAGCACTCGGGCTAGGATTTTCGGAACGAAAGAACGCCGCGCCGGCCGGTTGGACGCGGCATTGTTACCAGCATGGTTCGCAGGGCGCTGGAGCGGCACGAGTTTCTGCAAGCTCCATTGCAGTTCCTTCTGTATAAGGAATGAGATCATGATCAACGTCATCTCTCTGCCGCTCCATGCTTTGCATAACGAAGCGCCAGGCTCCGGCGCGTCGCCAACTACCCAAAGCATTAGCCATGCCAAAGAGGAACTCTTTGAATTACAACTGGTCGAGCAAATTAGTCGCCCAAAGCCCCCTGTTCGCATCTTCACACATCGTCGCACCTCGGACACGGTGCGCGCGGTTTGCAACAGGTCTCGCTATCGAGGAGTCTCCTGCTTCCCGCGTAGGGTGTCGCTGGCACTGAGCGCCTAGCCGAGAACAGCCAACGCGAGCCAGCCCATCGAACCATGTAGTCAGTTGGTTTCGCCAATTCGCAGAGGTCGCCGCATCAGCATTCACTCTGCGCGTCCTGCCACAGAAAGGCCTCAACAAGATCGCTGCAACGCTCGGCGACATCGAGTTTGAAATGTCGAGCTCATCCGGCCGCTCTACAAGTGCGACGCCCGCTCGATGGCGGACCACGTGCGATGTTGCGTCATCGCCGCCTACGCTTGGGGCCTGAAGTTCGACAACGATTATCGGAACAGATCCCCGGGGCGCTTCAGCATTCCTTGCAATCCGGTTCAGCAATTCTGACCGCGCCCAAGGTTCAGGCCACGCGCTGGCTCAACCAGGAAGAGATCGCGCAGCTCTGAAATGCCCGATACCCCGGTTCATCCCTCCCAGTGCTCGCGCTGTGCAGTTCATCATGCTCGCCGGTCAACGGCTCGAGAAGATCGCGGGCCTGCATGTGAATCCTTGATGGCAAGGGTCAATTCTGGTGGCGCACTAGGTCAATCTCTCGAAAATGACGTTTCTTTCAGTCATTGCAGCAAAACGATAGGCTCTACTCTCCATCAGATTTATGATCCGTGCCGTGTTGCCATCGTGAAAATGCTCACTTGGCTCGCACTGGATCACAGCAGGTTTGATGCGCTCATAGTCGATAGCCTTAACGAGCTGGTAATCTAGTCCTTCGCAATCGATCGACAAGAAATCGACTTTGTTTGCATAAGGGGCCAAGAGCTCGTTGATGCCGACGGCGCTCACCTTGATATGCTCTCGGACACCTCCCAAGCCGTCGAAGTCTCCGAAGCTTTTGATATGTGCTTCATCCAAAGAAGACAGCTCATGGGCGTTTCCGATGAAGAGCGTGGCAGACGCCTGCGGAGCCGGCAAGACAACGGACGGCACGAGCACGTCTCTTGGGCGCACTGTCCGGATCAGCGCCCCCAATTCAGGATTGGGTTCGACTAGAACACCTTGTCCGCCTCTTTGATACATAAGGTAGGTATTCGAGGTGGAGATGGGGTGATTGGCGCCGATCTCGACATAGAACACGCTCTCCCAAGATCTTTGGCTTCGACGGAGTCTTGCGGCCAACATTCCTTCTAGAATAACGTCTTCTCCGCCTTGTGCGTAGCTAGCTGGGGCGAAGTGCTTGATCCGAGAATTGGGAAGTTTGAGCCTCTCGACTTCCCGGTTTATGCACTCGTTTTCAAACTCGGAAAACATATAGCTACCCTTCCAATATAAGCTGCTAAAAACAGCTGTCGCATGGCAGTCATCGCGGGGACAACTGACGATGCTGATAGTTGACATCAACTCTTGACGGAGCTGCCCATGATCCATGACTCACGGGATTGCACCTCTCCGGCGTCCGGATGCTTAAAGAGCACGGCTGCCATTGTCAGGTTTGACGGCCGCAGGCGAACGCATCTGCAGTACGCAAAAGAAAGCTGGAGCATTGGTGAGGCCGGAAATGGACGGGCCGGCGTGAGAAATATTCAATCGGCAAATACCGCAATTGAGCGAGCCAAGCCGCCTCAGTACATCCGGCTTCGATGCCTTCATTCGCAGCTGCTTCTATTGCGAGGAGGACCGGACTGTTTGATGACGGCTGTGCGCTCGCCGAGGACATTCGCGCCGAAAACAACTGTCGGGCTCCTTCAAGGGCTTCCAAAACAGCCTTCGCTCCGGATTCAGCTCCTCATGTGAGACACCAGGATGCTCTATGAACGCGCCGATTGCGGATCTTTGATCGGCACGAAGTTGCACCTCGATATGCTTCCCCTCTGCTTGCTTTGGGAGCCTAGCACTGAATTTTCATCGATGGCTGGCCATACACAGGCAGCAATTCCTCGCGGCATGATGAACTGCTGCAGCTTCAAGGTCTCAATGGGCGAGGCCCTTCCGCCCATGATTGCCACGGCGCCGTTAACCTCAACTATATTGGCTAATCAAGTAGGTGCCCTTGGATTTGAGCTGGGACGACGCGCGCGGCGTGCACGTCCCGGCGTGCTGGTCACGAGCGTAGGGTTCGGACCGTTCGTGGCCCGCTGCAGGAATATCTTGCCACGCCCACACTGCGACCGCGCTGGGCAACCCCTCTAACTCGGGCGGCAGTGATCAGTCGACAGCTTCAGGAGATCAAGACTGTCATGCGGTTTGCCTCATGGCTGGCAGAGACGGTCGAAAGGCCAAACGGTTCGGCGTGCAGTGACAAGGCATCGCCGGACAGGTCCGAGAACACGCTTTGCAGAGAGCAGTTTGCGAGTCGGATCAGCCAACCCGGAGATCCTCAGCTAAAATCTTGCCCGAAGGCCCGACCTTGGACTGGTAACTTACCCGGGCCCCCTCTTCGAGGGTGGTGTAACCGGCCTTTTCGACGGCACCGATGTGCACGAAGACATCGGGACCTCCGTCCTCCGGCCTGATGAACCCATAACCTTTGGTCGAATTGAACCACTTCACGATACCCATTGCCACGGCGGCATCTCCATAGTGAACCGTTGTGATCTAGCGAAGAGTCTCCCGGCCATCAAGACCGGCGGCAAGAGACGCCCGCCGTTGCTGCGCTGGTAACGCGTTTTTTCGCTGCAGCCGCATTGTGCAAACGACAGAAAGTACCTTAAGGATGACGACTCTTCAATTCAAGGCTTCAGGATCCAGATGACGTTTTGACTTTCGCTTCACTCGTCGCACGCTAGTGGCTTACAGAAGAGCTGCAGAGCCTCGAACACGCCGCGCTGATCCGGCGCCGAGCTATGGCGGATGGATTTGATCGACGTCGAACAACAGTGCGGCCGTGAGCTTCTTCGCGCAGCCTGGAGCAGGATCATCAATGCGCGCCATGCCCGCATTGAAGCTACCTGACAAGTTTTCTCAAGCACAAAGGGACTCGCAGGGCTACGCTTTAGCTGTTCGCGCCGCACCGCCGGGCCATGTCGCACGAACAGCTTTCTGCCGAGACAATCCTCAAGGAAGCGCATCTGGCACTTATGCCCGCTCGTCCTTTTGGGTTTGGAACGAGGAAGCCCGCTCGCCACCGGTGAAGGCGGTTCAAACCGGTAACTTGCGCACCTGACTCGGTTCATCTTGCCTACGATCGGCTCGTTCAGTGGTATCGCCTTGCTGGCGGCTGGATGAATTCGACTGTCCGGGGTAGCGACGTCGATATGACGAAGCGTTTGACCTTATCGGCTTCGATCAGCCCGTCCTCCGAACTTACTCAGAACAAAGCCGCCTCGATGCATAGGTGAATTCAAGGGCCAGTTCACGCGCATATTCCATGAGATTGGCCGCGGCGCTGTGTCCCCCGTCGATGTTCTCGTAATAGAAGTAAGGCTGGCCCAGCGCGGCGAGCTTCGCGGCAGCCTTGCGGCCGTGCGCTGGATGCACGCGGTCGTCCTTCGTGGAGGTAAGAATTAAGGGAACGGGATAAGTCTTGCCCGCCACCAGCTTCTGATAGGGCGAGTAGCCTTCGATCCACGCACGCTGCTCGGCGATGGCGGGGTCACCGTACTCGCCGATCCAGGAGGCGCCCGCGCCAAGG
This sequence comes from Bradyrhizobium sp. Unk1, assembly GCF_059512345.1. Taxonomy (NCBI): domain Bacteria; kingdom Pseudomonadati; phylum Pseudomonadota; class Alphaproteobacteria; order Hyphomicrobiales; family Nitrobacteraceae; genus Bradyrhizobium; species Bradyrhizobium sp. Unk1. The sequence goes on along the minus strand of NZ_JCAMOP010000018.1, from coordinate 65,858 downwards.
CTGGTGTATCGAAGCATGTCAAACAGCGGCACCTGGATGATCGCCGCGTTGAAGAGTTCGGGACGTTGGGTGATTGCGGCGCCAACAAGCAGACCGCCCTGGCTGCCGCCAATTGCGCCTAGCCGGCGCGGACTGGTGATCTTCCGGCGGATCAGGTCCTCGGCAACGGCAATGAAGTCATCCCATGTCGTCTGCTTCGTTGCCGCTTGGGCGGCTTGATGCCATTGTGGGCCAAACTCGCCGCCCCCGCGCAGGTTCGCAACGACATAGGCATTGCCTTGCTCGAGCCATAGCCGCCCCACGGGTCCCAGATAAGAGGGGAGAAGCGGAATCTGGAACCCGCCATAGCCATAAAGAAGTGTCGGAATTGCGCCGTCAAATCTCGCGTTCTTCGGTCGCACCAGAAAGTAGGGAATTGACGTGCCATCACGCGAAGTGGCTTCGAACTGCTCCACGACGTGGTTGGACGCATCGAAGACGGAAGGTGTCTTCTTCAATTCCTCAAGGCCTTTGCTTTCGGCATCAAAATACCAGACTGAGGTTGGTCTGAGATAGCTCGAGACGGTGAACATGGCCTGGTCCGCTTCATCGGAGGCGGCTGACAGGCTGACATCGGTATGTTCCGGCAGCGGGATCGGCGTCGCCGACCAAGCTCCCTGATCGTACTTATAAACGAACGCTTTGCTCTGAACGTTCTCAAGGATCGTCAAGATTAACAAATTCTTTGTGGCCCCTAACTCGCTCAGGGCCTGGCGGGGCCCAGGTTGGAAGACAAGCGAGGCCTTGGCGCGCAGCGGATCCTGCTTCCATTGGGCCAAGTCATACGAAATCAGCGATCCGGCGGCGAAGCTGATATCGCCGGGCGGCGTCCATTCTTCGTCCAGCTTCACAAGCAGGCGACCACCCACTAGTCCTATCATCGCGGCCTTCTTCGGCAGATTGAGCTTGACGGGCCCATCGGGGCGGAAGACCACATACTCGTACTCGGAAGAGCTGATCACGCGGGTCGCGCCGGTCACATGAATACGACCCTCGCTGTCACGAAGCACGAAAGGGCGCGTCTGAACGTCGGTGGGCTCGCCACGAAAGATCTCGCGAGCCTCACTGAGCGGCTGAGCGCGTTTGAGCTCCTTCACGACAAAGGGGTATCCGGCTTGCGTCAAAGTCGCCTCGCCCCAGTCCCGCGCAACAAGGAGTGTGTCGCCATCGACCCAGCTGACGTGCTGCTTGCCCTCTGGCAGATAAAAGCCGTCCGCAACGAACGCCTTGGCGTCGCGGTCGAACTCTCGTATGGACGCGGCGTCCTTGCCGCCATCGGAAAGACTGATCAGGCAGAGGCGCTCTTCAGGCGGAAGGCAGCTGGCACCTTGAAAGATCCAATTCCTGTTCTCGGCGACCGCCAAGGCGTCCACGTCGAGGATGGTCTCCCACTGTGGGTCTTGGCTACGATAGCTCTCGAGCGTGGTGCGCCGCCAGACGCCGCGCACCTGGTTCTCGTCTTGCCAGAAATTGTCCAAACCGCGCCGTTCCAATGAAACATATGCGATCCGATCCTTGGCCTGCAGGATGGAGAGCGCCTGTTCGTAGAAGCGCCGATAGCGAGGATCTGACTGGAGCACCCCGAGCGTCTTCTCGTTCTCGGCGCGAACCCAAGCCAATGCGCCTTGTCCTTCGATGTCCTCGAGCCAGAGGAATGGATCATTCGTCGTCGCCAAGGTCGTTCGCTCCTGTGAAAGCGCCGTCGACGTGGCGCTGGCAGCCAAAGGCAACACCGCGGAGAAGAGTGGTGGTGTGCTCGTGGACTTCCTCCCGATGAGATAGGCGGCCACGCTCGCACGCCTGGCGCGTCGAGCAGAAGCGGCGGAAAGCGCGCAAGCGCATGACATAGCGCGGCTTGCGCTATGTCGCGGGCTGTTCACTGCAAGCTGCGTGCCGGCTAAAGAGTCGCAAGTCTCAACCGCTCCGGCTGAAGCACGATGTCCGCTTCGCAACACTGGTTGCCAAGCAGACACCGACGACGTGTCGGCCGGACAGTCTGTCAGATGGCACCGGTCTTTTAGGTTTCGGCGGCCAAGAACGGATGCCCCCGCCTGTATACATCCCTTCGGGCAATTTCATTTGGCAGATTTGTCGACGGGGTCATCATGACAAAGAGCAGCGTCCTTCCCAGGGGATTGCACTCAAGACGATGAGGGCAGAACCAAAGACTACGGCTCTTAGTAGCAACGCGTCTTGAGGTCGAGGCTCTAACCAAACGGGTTCAAGCGCCGGGTCAGGTTCTATCTTTCGATAAGATGACGAAACGAAGCTGTCATCAGCAGTTCTTTTGTCGCTAGGGTCAGGCTCAAACAATCCCGACCCTACCAGCGGCAACGGGCGCACGAGCCCGTGGTCCTTCATCGAAGGCGTACCAAAGGACAAAGGGGCGATGTCGATCGAGAATGCCCGCTGCTGGCGGAGCAGCTTGGCAGGCGCGAGGCGAGTGCGAGCCACTCTGTGCTAACGGTGCTTGCGGGCCTCCATTGCAACGGGCAGCCTTCCGGCGCGGAACGACCAAAAGCTCGCTGATGCGGACGCCACTTGCATAAGCATCGTCTACGGGTACGGAACAACGCGTTGGCTGCACACCGCCCGCTCCATTATGGATCACTCGCGTGATACCTTGATGCAGCTCGTTCAACATTCCCGGTCATCACCCAGGCTTGCGCAACCTGCAAGAACCGCGTCAGCAGCGCTAAAGATCTGGATCGTTCCTCTGTGCTGCTGCAGAACAGCGTAATCTGCCGTCGCTGTGCTCCTCGCCTGCTCAATTCTCCCCGACAATGGGCGCTTGTTCGGAAGGACCGCTGAGCGAAGCTGTGGCTATCGGCAGCTCCCAGAGTCTGCCCTGTGTGTGCATCAGTCGCGTCTCTAGCGCTTCATAAGCCTTCTTCTCGTCTGCACGGGCAGCCTCCTTCAGGGCGACATCCGCGGGGTCGATCTCGTTGTAGGTGGCCAGCGCGTCGGCATGGTTCCGGTACAGCGGCATCTGAGCCACGTTGGTCCAGCCGCGACCGAGAATAAGGCACTGATCAGCCGGAACGGTGACACGGCTTTTGTCCAGCTCCCGGACGTAGTCTGCCGACCAGTCGTGGATGGTATAGGATTCAATTTTGTCCATCATCGACCGCCAGCGCTGGACACGCTCCTCAAGCGGCATGCTGGCCGCTCTTGAAATAGCGTCTGCGATTTCATTGGGATCGTTTGGATCCACCAGCAGCGCCTCGTCCTCGTTGAAGTCTTCAGCCGCCCCCGCAAACTTCGATAGGACCAGAACGCCGGGATCCTCCGGGTCTTGGGCAGCAACATATTCTTTCGCTACCAGATTCATGCCGTCACGCAGCGGCGTGACCACACCTACATGTGCCTCGCGGTAGAGGCGCGCGAGTGCAGCCTGGCTGAACGAGTCATTCGTGTAGTGGATCGGCCTCCGCTCGTCGGTGCCATGATCGTCATTGACGTGGTTGATCGCATTCTCCACGTCCTCCTTGTACTTCTGATACTCGTCGACGTCGGCGCGCGAGGACGGGGCGATCTGTAACAGCGAGATGCTCCGCGGCTCCTTCTTCAAAAGCTCATTGAACGCTTCGACCCGTTTATCGATGCCTTTCGTGTAGTCGAGCCGGTCTGCGCCGATGGCAAACTTGGCGCCCTGAAATTTTTGCAATAATGACGAGACTTTTTCTTGCTCTGCGGGAGAGAGGTCTGCCGCAAGATACGCTGCGAACTGCTCGGGATCGATACCGATTGGGAATGTTTGAAGTCGCGTCTGGCCATGGTCCGTGGTCACAACGCCATCCTTGCTCTCCAGCCCGAAATGGGTTCGCAGGCAGGCCAGGAAATTGTTTAGATCCGGGTTCGTCTGAAAGCCCAGCAGATCGTACTTCACCATCGATTTCATCAGTTCGCGATGGTTGGGTACACACTCTATCATGTCGGGCGTGGGCCATGGCGTATGGAGGAAAAAGCCGGTTGGCCGCTCAATGCCCAGGTCTTTCAGCTCGGCCCCAAGCGGAAGCAGATGATAATCATGAACCCAGAATGCGTCCCTATCTCGTACGTCGAAAGCCGCGCGCGCGATGAAGTCGTTGATCCTTCGGTAGCTGCCATAATCCTCTTCCGATCCCGACATGCGGTCCGGCAAGGAGTGCAATGCTGGCCACAACGTTGAATTCGAATAACCTCGATAGTAGCCGGCATGGTCCGCGGCCGGCAGATCGAGCCTGGCGACGTGGCCTGCACCAGTCGGCACCAGTGGCAGGGACCGCTCGATCCCGTCGCCGCGGGTCTCCGAAGAGCCTATCCAAACCGCGCCGGAACGTTCCACCACCGGCTCGAGAGCCGCGGCGAGCCCGCCGGTCTGGGGTTTACTGGGGTCGAACGGCGCAATGCGGTTCGAAATGACGACAAGCTTCAAATCGCGTTGCTGGTTGACAGCATCAAGGCGTTCCTCCACCTCGTCCGATACACTGGGATCGGAAGAACCTGCACTAGCTAGTTGCTCTTGTGGTCTCTCGTCCAGGTGCTGGTCAAAGGCCGTTTGACCTATGGTTTCATCTTGCCCGGTGGCGGCTGATGTGCTGGCGGGGTCTAACGTTGCCGTATCGAGCGTGTCTTGGATTCGAACCATCTCGCAACTCCGTTTGACGATGTTAACGTTTGCTGCAGACGCAGATCAGCCCCGAGATATCTCCACTTCTCCAGGATGGTAGGTCTAGCTTTCGAGAAGCTGACCGGTCGAGCAAAACGGTCCGATTGCAGCATCCATCCAGGACTTCGAGGCAGTCGTGGCGAATGAGGCGACGAGATGTCGGATTAAGGCAGGACGGCGTTTGGCTTCATCGATTTGATGCGTACACGCAGAGCGTTGTCGTTATAGGCGACGACGCACAATGGCCTCGACGCTACGAAGACTCGGGCGCTGTGGCGAGGTCACCGTCCTGATCGGCACCATTTGAATGCCGCCAGCGCGCATTGACGAGCCTATAGAGTAGTCAATCCTCTGGATGTCGCAGATCCTGCTCGCCAATATCGGCCGCCCGCTCCGGCCTTCCGACGGTATGATATAGACGGTCATCATAGAGTCCTGGCGTGGTCCGCCCGCGGCGATCAGCGCGCATCCGAATACGAGGTAGTAACCTGCAGAGAAGCTTCTTCTCTCAAACTGCCGCGGCTCACAACCTTGACTGTATCAGGTTGTCGCCCTGCGCGGTGATAGGTCCGCTTCCATAACATGCCCTGTTCATACCGTGAGGAGGATACCTCCGATGTGGTGGGCTTAATGCTCTGCCGGCGGCACTAGCAGTGTAGGCGCTACCGACTACGCGCCAACGAACGAAATTGCAGCTCGAATGTTCGACCAGTTTGGCGGGGCGTGCGTCCTTAATGACTTCGTACGGAACCGTACCCAGCTCGCGGAGAATATGAGCTGTAACTTGCGCACTGATGTGTGCGTCGACAGCAACATCACCGCCGAAAATGCGGCCGAGGACAGCGCTTCGCGTCTCCAGCAAGATGGGGTTGCGAGCAGGCTACAGCCTGTGCCGGTCGCGGCTGACTCGCGCAAAACGAGCCGCGTACAAAGGCCCTTTGCGATCCGGGTTGTACCGGAGCGCCGCAGTTGGTGCATGCACCATCGCAGTCATGATTTCATGTTGCGGCTGCTATCGAGCTGGAGGACGAAGTCGCTCCCAAAGGTTCGCCTCTCAGAGGCGAAACGGCGCCTTGGCGCGCGCTCGTCAGGGCGAGTAGCTGGCTGGCCTCAATCAAGATGCCGTTTCCGCACGAATTTATCACGCGGCACGGCTCGATTGCGTTTCGGTTTCGCTTTGGTTCACATCTTTGCCGAAAAACGAAGGCCCGGATCTTATCCGAAAGGCCGGCTTTGCGGCTTCCCTCCCTGCCGCGCCGCAGAATGCCGACGGTAAGGCCCTCCTACTTTGATCAATACCCATCCAAGTTGGGCGTTTGTCACGGAAGATTTCCTCGTATTTTTCAAAGTCGAGGATTTCCTGCGCGGATTGATCATCTCGCGGCGAAATTCATCTCAGGCCGGAGGTGGTTATGCAGTACGACCGGATAGATGCCCGCATTCTCGAGATCGTGCAGAAGAATAACCGTCTGACTTCAGAGGTGATTGGCGAGATGGCTGGGATCTCTCCTACCGCCTGCCAACGACGGTTGAAGAGGCTCCGCTCGGAGGGCATCATCCAGGCCGACGTGTCGGTTTTGTCGCCGAGGGCAGTCGGACGACCTATTCAAGTGCTTGCACTGGTGACCTTGGAGAAAGAAAGCGCCGATATTATCGATAGGTTTAAAAAAGCCATCAAATCATCAATCGACGTCGTCAATGGCTTTTACGTCACCGGCGATGCCGACTTCGTCCTGTACATTACCGCGCGGTCCATGGAGGAATACGAGCAGTTCACGCGGCGCTTCTTCTACGAGAATCGCGACATCAAGGGCTTTAAGAGCATTGTCATATTGAATCGCGTAAAGGTTGGATTTGCTGTTCCGGTTGAGTTTCCCCCAGACGATTGATTGAACAGATGCGGGCGATCATCTCGCGCCCGCTATCGAGCTGTTGACCTGATCGTTCCGCTCTCAGTTGGCTTCTTGGGATCTCAACCAAGATAGCGAGAAAAGACGCACGTAGCGCCCGGTCATACGGCAATGTCATGGACGCGATCATCGTATCGCTAGCGACAAGGTGCAAAAGCAAGAATGTGGCGCGTTGAGTCCGAGCCGGTGCGAACACGTCCAATCGCTTGGTCGAAATTCGTCGAAGACTGGCCCGCGAACGCGGGATTTGGGCGCCGATGAGTTATTCGTTGCATCAATCAAGATGAAGACGTTTGCTATAGTCGCAATCACGTTCTCGTTACGGTCAGGCGCAGGCTAGCAGCCTCTATCAGGAGAGGGACCATGACCGATCGCGTGCCCGCCGTCTTCGAAGTGCTTGACTGCTCTCAAGATAGAGCTCTCAAGCAGCTGCCTGGCACACGACCGGAGCCTCTGCGTTCTCTTCCGGTGCGTCTTGCGAAACGGCCCTTTGTGAAGAACACAATCCTGGCGCGTCTTTCTATCCAGCAGCTTGCGGCAATAGGGGAGTGCCTCAAGCCGGTCGTCTTGAACGAACGGATGGTTCTGCAAGAGCCAAAAAGACCGGTCGAGCACGTCTACTTTGTAGAGAGCGGCCTCGTCTCGCTAAGAGTTGTTGCCGCGGGCAGCATGCTCGAAACGGCAGTCATAGGCTATCGGGGCGTCGTCGGCACTTCTTTCTTGTGGGCAGCACATCTTTCAAGCAACCAATCTGTCGTCGTCTTCCCCGGAAACGCGTACAGAATTCGCGTCGAGGATCTTCGTCGGATCATGAAGGTGCATCCCGAGATCAGAGACCATCTGTTTGAGTACGTGCAAGCGCTGACATTTCAGTGCGTCCAGACAGGATTGTGCGGGGTTCGGCACCATCGTGAACAGCGCCTCGCGAGCTGGATTTGCCTTGCTAGTGAAGCTGTTGATGCCCGCGTGCTGCCAGTCACCCACGATTACCTTTCCTCGGTGCTGGGGCTGCGCCGTGCCGGGGTGACCGAAACATTGATCCGCTTCGAGGAGCAAGGGTTGATTCGCAAGATGCGGGGCGTCTTGCAGATCGATGAACACAAATTGCTCGAAGAGAAAGCATGCTGTTGTTACAAGCTCGTCTCAGCTGCCTATGCGTCCTCATCAGTCCGCACTCTCGGCGAAGAACAGACGAGCTAGCAACCCGCGACTGGCGTTCTGCGTCCCCATGGTTCTTACGACGCGAAGTTGAGGCAATTCGCCGCGAGAAAGGTCTCGCCTTCACGAACCAATCGTTCCCTTGCGTCGTGTAGCTGGTGGTGGGTACCATCATCGGCGGTACCTGAGCTTGTCAGCTTGCGGTTGTCGCAAAGTTGACGGGTCGATGCGGTCCGCGGTAAGCGGGCACGCTGGACAACCGATCCCGCGTGCTCAAGCAGGATCCCTGGGCGCAACGAAGCCGGAAAGCTGGGTGCGACATCCGCACTTCGTGAAGTCGGTATCCTTGTAAAGCCTGGAACCGCCAGCGGGTTTAATCAACAACCAACCACTCGTAGCGGACGCTTCAGGTCCTCATCGAGGCCAAGTCATCGGGATCGAAAGTGCTGCTATCATCGTCCGGGGGATGATGAAACGAATGGGGCAGTTGGCGCATGTTGACTTGAAGCGAATTGCCGGCACGTGAGCAGTCTAACTACCCACCGGCTGGTCTCTTAGCTCAAAACGCGCGCTAACGTCGGGGATAAAGCAAGATCCTGCTGCCTTAGCCCAACGAGTTCGGCCGCTGCCGACAGCCCGAAGGCTGTCGCATCTTGTATATTGATCATCACATTTTCCACGGCGTCAGCACCGCCCCAGCCCTCTTCTTCAATGGGGTACGCCGCGCATGCGTGATGTCCCTTTCGAAAAAGCTGGTAGTCAATGGTAAGGCCCCCTTTTCCTCTTCTCAGAACTGATAGGAGAACTCCGTTTCCGTTTGAGCTATTCCTTCCAGGTTGATGAATACTTGCCGCCCAGCAAGGCCACTGCCGATTGGCGGCCAAATCGCCGAACTTTGAAGTCGGTGATGCTGGTTTCGAATGCTGCGATGTGAGTAGCACCACAAGTCGACAGTCGCTTTATGATCGCGAGCCGGAGCACTTCCGCTATGGGTTGTTCCACGTGAGTATGAGCTGTCATCCCACCGAAGGGGCATGGTGATACAGGTCCTCAATTCCCGTTCAGGTGACTGCGCTTCCCCGATTGTTTTTGTCGGCAGAAATCGGGCCGGTAACTGGGTTGTTTGCGAAAAACGGGGCGCGTTTGGCGGGGTTTTTATCAACCGCGCTGAAGCTCTGAAATACGCTCTCTTCAAGAACGGGCGCCATCCAGAGAGCATCATCGAAGTGGCGCGTGAGATCGAGCTCGATATTCCAGCCCGTGAAGAACTGCAGAAAACGAAGGATTGACCGCCCTTCTGCATCCGCCGACCCGTCGGAGCCGGGCACTCGTTAACCGATGTTCTTGAGCGTGCGCACTTCAACCTTCAATTAGGCAGCCCACCGGCTTCCGCGCAGGTTCTGTCGGTCGACAATCATCGGCCAATCATTGATTCCGCTCGATGTGCTTCACATCGATATACACCTGAACATTAGCCGTCCTGCCTCGTTCCGTGCGACGACCTAAGATGAGAGACGGAAGCACCATCGACTGTTCGATCCGGCACGCGTTTCATTACGCAAGCGACAACTCAAAGAACTAGTCGGTTTCATCTGCATCGGACTATCTTGAGGCGGTTGCGTTCGCCTAACGCTATCTCATTCGCAGCGATACTCAGAAACAACCGACTCGCGGCGTTCCGCCGCAAACATTATTCAGCTTACGACTCGAATCCGCTAGATCATCGAAGAACGCAACCTTCGCATTGGTGGTCTGCGAAAAGGTAGCTCACTAAGCTAATAAGCTTCGTGAGGATCGCGCGAACTTGGTTGAGGCCGCAGAGCGCTAGAGTATCGTGCAACGTCTACCAGTAGCGCGCTTTTGGGATTGCGTTTACGGACTATGATTGCCGTCATCGTGTCCGGCCCACACCGTGTACGCCGCTTTTCCGATGACCACGGCTTCAGTACCCAAGCCGCTACGATCACCACACTTCAATTTGCGACACGTATACGACCGCTGCGTCCGCAGCAGGGGGACGGAACAATCACAACGTTGACATTGGGACCCAACCGGCCGTCGAGCTTTCAAGAGCGTTATGCGCCGATGATCTCACCTCGCCTAGTGGTCCGCGGCGCCCCACAGTGACGATCGGCGACGAACTAAAGCACGCCCTGTTCATAGCAACAGCGCCTGTATTATGGCTATACAGCTGCGGGCGCGTAATTTGCTTGGCGTTTCGCCGGAGCAACCCACAGTCGCGCCTTACATTTCGCCGGATCTGCGTCAGCAGGAACGGAAGCGCGACCGTTAAGTTAAATAAGACGCTGACGCCGCGCCTTGACGACGCACTGGGTACGGCTGGTCGTTTCCAGCTTTCGCATCGCATTCTTGACATGAAAGTTGACGGTGTTCTCGCTCACTTCCAGGATGACGCCAATGGCCCAGGAGGACTTCCCCTCCTCGACCCATCGCAAACACTGCCTTTCCCGTTCCGACAGCACAACCTCTTGCACATCCGCCATAAATTTCTCCTGGAGCCGAGAGGACTAGAACGCGATCAGCAAATGCCATACCACTCAGTGGCACCCGCAAACTCTCGCGGTAGGACAAGTTCTTGGGAGATTGCCGGTCCATTCTCGGGAGACTGCCATCCAATTGCAGTGCCCTATCGACGGGATTGCGACATATGTCGTAAACGCAACAGCGGCATTTACCGACAATTGTAGCAGTCGATCTTTGCGTCAACATCTGTGTGAGCTGGATATCACCCTTTGACCAGGCGCTCCTCCCGCCAGGGGTGAATCCTCAGTGAAGGGCCGTAGCACCCGGCTCGCGAGCCGAGATCCGTTCATTTACACCAAAGCTTTCCTTTCCAGCGTGTCGCCTCGGGCGGGTCGCGGATGGCATCGAGGTATCCAGCATAGCCTGGCGCACCGCCGACGTCTTCCGGAGGACAACGGCCGGCAGCCCTGATCGGCTGCATCTGGCGCTTCAGGCGGCATTTGGCTGGACGGATAGCCATCTCTTCCAGTTCCTGGCTGGCGAAGGGCGTTGCAGTATCCCTGATCCCGATGGTGATTTTGGTGCCCAGCCCACGATGCCCGCAAGGCGCGCCAGGTCCATGAGCCGAACCTCGGCCTCAAGCCGTTTGAAGACGGCTGTCTGTCGAATATTGTTGCCGGCAGGTCGAGGGTCAGGCAAAGGCGCAGCACCGTGGCGCGAGCGCATAGCGATGTTATCGCGGACCACGATCCAATAATCGTCATGCTGACAAAACCACATGCGCATTGAGATGGGTCGCGTCATTGGAACAATCGATTTCGTGCCCGCCCCAGACAATTAACTGAGAGCTGATGATGTTGTAAGCCACCACTGCCGCTCCTTGCACGGGCGCTGCTGTTGACATGGCCTCATTCTGCTCATGCCAAATTCGATAGCCTGATTGTAAACGCTATTTGCTTAGTCGGACGCGTCATGGGCCCGACAGATGAACACCCGACATCAGAGACCCTGGGGCCTTAGGCCGGGGCAATCATTGGCCCGCGGAGCCCTGGGCGCAGCTGAACCGCGTCCCGCGCTCGTCCCGATAGCGGACGAGGTCGATGATTTTTCACCCCGAGCTAGGGGGCTTCGTCCGCTGGGGACCGCAGGCTCGAGGAGCGATTTAGACATCATCCCTGGGCGGCTGCGTCGAGATGTACGAATTCTGTGCCTCAGTCAACTATCAACTCTCGTAATTGATGTAGATGACAGCGCCGTGTCACCTATCGAGTGATGAACGTCGGCCGGTCAACGCACAGGCAATCGGCATGCAAGACCACTCGCAATCTCTCCTCGCCAACGGCCCTGATCAATCCGCTGACCCCTCACTTGTTGAACTGCTGCGCGCTCAAATCAGTTCTAGCAGTGAACTTTCCTTCCTCATGGAAGCGCATGACGGACTCTCCGCGTCGATTGCTGAGCGCGCAGGCTTCAAGGGTCTCTGGGCGTCGGGCCTGTCGATCGCCTGCTCTCTTGGATACCGCGACGCCAACGAGGCGTCATGGAGTCACCTCGTCGAGGTGGTCGAGCGGATCGTGGACTCAAGCCAACTTCCTGTCCTGGTTGACGGCGACGGCGGCTTCGGGAATTTCAACAATGCTCGCCTGCTGGCGCGCAAGCTCCTCCAGCGCGGCGCTGCCGGCGTCGCACTGGAGGACAGCTGTTTTCCGAAGATTAACTCGTTTGTTGGGGATCGGCACCCCCTCGCCGATATCGACGAATTCTCGGGCCGCCTCCGGGCAGTGAAGGATACGGTCGCAGACGACTTGGTTCTGGTGGCAAGGATTGAGGCGTTGATCGCTGGGTATGAGACGGACGAGGCACTTTTGCGCGCTCACGCCTACGCCGACGCGGGAGCAGATGCGATCCTCATTCATTCGCGAAGGAGCACCGCGGACGAAATCCTTTCGTTCGCGCGCGCTTGGCAGAACAGATTGCCCGTCGTGATCGTTCCGACGAAATACTACCGAACGCCGATCTCTGTATACCGTGAAGCCCGCATCTCCACGGTGATCTGGGCCAACCACTCCATGCGAGCGGCAGTAGCGGCAATGCGACAAGTCTGCCGTCGCATCATCGCTGAGGAAAACACCGCGAGCGTTGAGCCGAATATTGCTACTCTCGACGAAGTCTTCGAACTTTTGAAGTACGGCGAACTCGCCCGTGCGGAAGCGTTATATCTGCGGCCCGACGCTGAATTGCGCAAATAGGATTTCGTCGACACAGGAGTGTATTCGGTGCCGAAGACCTACCGTCCTGGACTTCCTGCTAGCTGGCCAGGTGCGACTTCAATCTCAAATGGCTTTCATTGTACTGAGGTTTCCTTAGATGGCGCAGCACGCCTCACTCGGCTGAAATACGCATTTTGCCATCTGGGCAGCAGCTCGAGGCATCGGATCCATGGCCACCCTCCTCTTTGGAGAAGGACCGACGAGGACCATTTGTCTGCCTTCACGCTTGGGATTCATTTTCAAAGGCTCCGGCAGGCTTGATTTCGCTTCAGCAAGCATACGCTGCGGGCGAAGACACTCGGTGTTTCATCTTAGCGGCGCGACGAAAAGGAACTAAATGGTTACCGATGCTCCCAAGAACGCCGTTATTCTCGCCGCTGGCTGCGGCTCTCGCCTGCGTCCTCTGACAGATCTGCGGCCGAAGCCGCTCATCGAGGTCAATGGCACTTCAATTCTTCACAACGCTCTGCGCAATCTGGAAACCGTCGGCGTGGAAGAGGTGACGATCGTCGTGGGTTACCGCAAAGACGCCATTCAGTATGCCTGCGGCGGCCGCTTCGGCGGACTCAGAATCAAATATGTCGAGTCGACTGTTTTCGACCGCACCGGAAGCGCCTATTCCTTGTGGCTGGCGCGCGACGCTCTTCTCTCCGGAGACTGCTTTCTTCTCGAGGGCGACGTCTTTTTCGAAGAGGATGCGTTGCGCTACTTGATAATCTGCCGGGGCACTGACGTGGCTGCAGTCGTTCCCTTCGATGATTCAATGGAAGGATCAGCCGTTCTGTTGTCGCAGAACGGCTTCATCTCAGGCTTTCGATTGAAGCAAACCGCGTCAAATCTAGTTGCGGATGGCCCAAAGCTATTCAAGACGATGAACCTATTACGTCTCTCGGCGCCGACACTCAAGGCAACGATTGTTCCGACGCTGGACGATATCGTCGCCGCCGGGGCCAGGCAGACCTACACCGAAGAACTTTTGGGTTATCTGATAGAAAGACGAGGTTTACAGCTCGCAGCGGCGCGATGCGATGGCCTCAGCTGGTACGAAATTGATAATGCTGAGGATTTACAAATTGCCGAGCGCATTTTCAGGAACCGAATGAACGCCTACACGCCAACACGTGATTCGCAGACCAGGTGAGAGTCCAATGCTAAAATACCTTTGGGATCCAGCGAACGCCATAACAATCACAGGTCTCCTCTTTTCCTCCACCAGCCTATTTCTTGCTCTCTCTGAGCGCCTCGAGCTATCTGTGGCAGTAGCGCTTTGGGCTGTTCTATCGGACCACCTCGACGGGTTTGTGGCGGGTCGTACGAAGGGTCGCGATCCAGATGTTGCAAAGATGGGAGCGAGCCTCGACGGGTTTGCGGATATTGTCTATGGAGCCGTTCTGCCTGCGGTAATTGTGGTACAAGTCAGCCAAGCCTCACCTCTCGCTCTTGCGACCGCAACCACGCTACTGGTGGCTGGTGCAATAAGGCTTAGCTACTTTGCGAACTTTGGCAGGTCGTGCGATGAATGCTTCTTGGGCGTTCCCTTGTCTTACGACGTGCCGCTCCTGGCGCTCTTTTTTCTTCTCAAGCCTCTCATTCCTAATGAAGCATTTTCTGACGTCGTGAACATTGGCTTCTTGCTGCTCGCTATTGCGCATGTCGCGCCTGTTCGTGTGCCACCACTCAGCGCAACAATGTATGCGGCGATAAGCATCTTCGCCGTCGCATCATCGGTGGCTTTAACCAGTCGGTCGTTTTGATTGGGGATGAAAGTATGATCCAGCGAGTGAGCTGCTGCGTGTTGCAGGGTTCCCTACCATGCAGGTCACGTGATGACGTGTAGTTCCCCAATCGCAGTGCGCGCGCGCCAGTCTTATTGCCGGGTAATTTCCGCGCGAATCGGCGCTGCTCGATGCTTGTTCGCCGTGAGCTAGTCGAGAGAACGCGATCGCTCTGGAATTTTCGTCGGCCCTGAAACGTTTCAGCTAGTCTCACTCATGAACAGCACAGCACAGATCAACGTACCGCTTAGGTCCGACGACATCTCTGACCTCGTCAACCGATTCCCCGGCGGCTATTGGAAATATGACATCAAGGACTTCGTCCTTCTGGTGAATCCTTATTTTCCGCCGCAAGCGTTCCTTGACGAACTTAGGGAAGCTCTACCGCGGCTTATCACCTGCTATCCCTCTCCTAATGCGCAGATGGTTCAGCTTCTTGCGGATGCGGTGAAGATTCCGGCGAATAATCTTGTCATTTGCAATGGCGTGGCTGAACTGATTCCCATCCTTCTTGGTCGACTGGGTATGAGGATTGCGGTCCCGGTCCCGACCTTCAATCCCTATGAAACCACCGCCTTGCCCGGGCGGTTGTCGCGCTTTATCCTCCCACCGCCAGATTTTGAACTCGATGTGCAATGCTATGCAGCATTTGCGCGTGCGAATGGTGTCGACGGCGCGGTCGTGATATCGCCGAATAATCCAACTTCGCGGATCGTTCCCTATGCGGATTTGCTATATCTCGCTTCCGCGCTTCGAGCTCAACAGCAACTCCTATTGATCGATGAGTCATTCATCGAGTTTAGTGAAGTCGGACGAAGTGCGAGCTTGGAAAATCACTTGCTCGAATTTCCCAATGTGATCGTTCTCAAAAGCCTGGGAAAGATTTACGGGACATGCGGTTTGCGGATCGGGTATGCGGCATCGGCAAATGCACAGACGATGAACGAACTTAGAGCTGCCCTGCCCACGTGGAATGTCAATACGTTTGCGGAATTTTTTCTAAGCAAGCTTCCTCACCTGACGCACGCGGCAAAGCAGAGTTGGATCAGGGTGGGCAGCGACAGGGACAAACTATTCGCGGACCTGTGCAGCATCGACGGAATGAGAGTTCTGAAGCCCGATGCAAATTTCGTGTTCTGCGAACTCCCGCCCCATTGGCCGGATGGGGACGTGATCGCCTCCAAACTCTTAAACGACAGAGGGATATTGATCAGGCACAATGGCGGCAAGACGCTTCAGAATGGCAAACGATTCTTGCGCATCGCAAGCCGCACTGAAGAAGACAACAAGCTTTTGGTGGAAGCACTGAAAGACATCGCTGATTAGCGCAACCGGCCCCGGTGCCGACCCTTCGCATTCGCCGGGACAGCTCCCCAAGACTTTCTTTGACACCGCGCGAAAGGCACAGCCCACGGTTCCGCCGGAGCGGGCCAAGCAAACTCCATTACGTAATCTTCTATTTGGTCGGTCGAGCGGAATCAAAGCAGATCAAGGCGCTGCGCAATCACATCGCGGTTCTCGACGCGCGGTCGGCGACCGCAATCCTCCGGCGCGGATCGGCTATGTACAGCACGGCGGCTGATCTTCATGCCCACCTAATCTGGTATGTTTGGAGGCCCTGCGCCAGCCTTCCGCCGCCCTACGAACCGGAGCAACCGGCATCCGGCATCCGGCAAGCAGTTGCATCGATACGGGGGCATGCGTACGCCGCTTTGTCCGTACGCCTCACCAAAGCGATTAGAATGATCGCACGAGGTGAGGTACGAAGGGAAGGCCACAGTTCGAAGAGAAGACCAAGTCCGATGCGCGGGCGCTGCGCTGCGGATCCTCTGACCTTCCTCACTGTCGACTTTTCCGCTCTTGTGCCGGCGCACCTGTTTGACGCGGTAACTCTTCGCCTTTGCTAGAAATGGCCCTAGCTCAAGGCCGATAAGCGGGCGGCATGAACAAAGGCGAAGGCGCCTTCGCCCGGTCGATCGACGTCATTCTCCACGGCCATCTGGGTCGATGCAACATCGTTCGACTGGGGCCAAGCAAAACCGGTCAGATCATATTTGACGAGATGCCGACGCCGTTTCTCAACGTCCCGGCGCTATCCTGCTGGGACGTGGTTGTGGCGGGCAGGGTCAATCGGCTGACGCCCGCTCGTCCGCACTCCACGGCAAACGCTGAGGCGTCCGGCCCGGGCATCATCATGAGGCGCTGCGCGACCTTGGAAAACCGTGACCCCATCGTGGCACCGGTCAACCACAGTCCAGTGCTCAGCCACGTTCGCGCCGTCTCCACGACCTTCACCGGCTACGACGGCGCGAACGCCACCATCCGGCTGGTGCAGCGTTCGGAGGAAGCTGGACGAGGAAACACAATTAAAAGGCGGCCTGACGAGCGGACCGCGGCGAGTGTTCCGCAAAGAGACGTGGCCGACTCATCTGGCGGCGTTCCGCTCGCATAGACAAAGTGGCGACGATCTCGCTCCTGCCGGAATTGGTAGGGGGGCGCCGCTGAGTTTTTTGAATATTATTTGCCACTTCGGCGAGACGCTCTTCCCAACTGAAACATTCGGCACGCAATCCATGCGGTTGCGAACCTGTCGAGATCATGGGCTCTCCAAAGAGAAACGACCAAAGGACACGATCATGAAAACGCTCTTTGACGTGCGCGGAGACGTAGCTGCGCGTGGCATCCCGTTGAGCTATCTGGATGTAAGCGAACCAAGACGATTTCAAGATGACAGCTTATGGCCTTGCTTCGAGCGGCTGCGAAGGGAAGATCCCGTTCACTACTGCCAAGACAGCCCATACGGTCCATACTGGTCGATAACAAAATACCGCGATATCGTGGACGTCGATACAAATCATAAAATGTTCTCGTCAGAGCAAGGTGTCACGATCCTCGACGTGCCCGAGGAACATTGGACTCCGAGTTTCATCAAGATGGGTCCTCCCAAACATGCCGCGCAGCGCAACACAGTAAGTCCGATAGTCGCACCGGACAATTTGGAGAAACTCGAAGGATTAATCCGCAGTCGTGTCAGAACGATCCTTGATGGCTTACCGCGCAATGATGCCTTCAACTGGGTCGATATGGTCTCGATCGAGTTGACGACGCAGATGCTGGCCACGCTTTTCGACTTTCCGTTCGAGGATCGCCGGCTCCTGACGTACTGGTCGGACGTCGCCGTTGCAGCGCCGACAGCTGGCCAGGCGATCGACAGCTGGGACAAGCGAAGCGCAATCCTGTCCGAGTGCTTGGACTATTTTACTCGGCTTTGGCGGGAGCGGATAAATGCCGAGCCACGATTTGATCTCATTTCGATGATGGCGCACTCGTCCGGGACTCGGCATATGGAGCCACGTGAGTTTCTTGGCAATCTCATACTACTGATCGTGGGCGGCAACGATACCACGCGCAATTCGATCACCGGCGGCCTGCTGTTCATGAACCAGCACCCATCCGAACTACGAAAGCTACGGGATAACCGCGCCTTGGTGTCGCGCGCTGTGTCCGAGATTATTCGATACCAGACGCCCATCGCACATATGCGCCGCAACGCCACCGCAGACATCATCATGGGAGGAAAACAAATCAGGCGAGGCGACAAGGTCGTGATGTGGTACATCTCTGGCAACCGGGACGATGAGGTCTTTGAGGACGCCAACAAATTTGCGATCGATCGCAAGAACGTGCGCGAACATCTCTCGTTCGGATACGGCATCCATCGTTGCCTTGGTCGACATCTCGCGCAGCTGCAGCTGAAAGTCCTCTGGGAGGAGATACTGAATAAACACGTGGAGGTCGAGATCGTTGGCGAGCCGGAGCGCGTTGCATCGAACTTCGTGCACGGTTATTCCGCACTCCCTGTCCGAATCATAGCCTAGGCTGTGACGCCCTGATTGACGCGTGACCTGCACGGCAGGACCGTCGGTGCCTTGATGACCAGTTACGCCCCACTGCACCGGACCGGCGCGCGCCGCTGAAGGCTGTCATCCGGGCCGGACGGCACCTCTTGACCGACACTTGCATTGGTCCACCACCACGCTTCGCGTGACGCATCTCCCATCAAGTCCATGTCCGGGAACTCTGTCACAATCAGATTCAGGGCGGAACACGGGGCGCGTATGAGGTGGGTAAGCGGCAAAGAGACCCGTATAACCGAACCTTTGGCCGCGGTCCTCCGGAGATGGGCAATTTGAGTGGTCGACGAGAAGGGCGAGGTGGCGCTGCAATGTTCTGCCACCACCGCTCACCTCATGAGTCGACGAGGTCGTCAGTGAGCTGCAGTCGATGCACCGTACGCCGCTCACGACGTGCGTCCGTGCACATCGGATTTATGATCTTAACTCCGGTGAAATCTCTCTCGTTATCCGTTACAACGGTACAGTCGTTGGCTCCCGCAACGGCTGCGATGATCATGTTGAGCCCGCTGGGCGGCTCTGTCCGGCGATTTTGCCCTCCGCCATCAGGCGCGCCCAGATAAGCCCGGCCTTCTCGTCGAATGGCAGATGCGGTCCGCGAAAGGCCTGAGGTCCCTCCGGACCGGAGAACCATGCTCCTGCTTCTTCCCGCGGGGGCTTTTCAAGGATGCCGCGCCGGATTTCCGCGACCGTCAGTGATGCGATGAATAGATCCTTGTCTCGCTGTGCTGCCATCCAGGCCAACAGTAACTCTGACGGCTGCAGCTTGACGACGTTACTGATGATGTTTGTGTCGAGAAGATATCGCGTCACAGATCGACCTTGCGCTCTTATTCGCGCGGGCGCATCAGGTCGAGATCGGCGCCGACGAGTGGCGAGCGACGCAATGCGTTCAAGATGCCACCGGGCTTGGAGGGCGAGACGGCCAGTTGAACTGTGAGCCGGAGATTGCCAGCTTCCGCCCCTTCATCAGTCAGCTTGCGCGCAAGTGCTCTGATGAGGTCGCGATCGGTCTCTAGGGCTTGGAGTTCGAACCGCACAATGCCCCGCTTCGTCAGCCGGGATCGGTAATTTTCGATCGCCCTTTTCTGTGCGCTCTTGCTCACTGATCGCCTCGTTATTATATCTGGTTATATATCCGAATATTCGGTTCGCTGAAGGTCGCGGCTCGTCTGTGACCGCGAGAGTGGTGTCGGCGCCAGGATCTTAAGATCCTGCCACCGTCGGCACAAACCGTTGGCCTCTACATGACCGCCTGCGCTTTGGGCACGGCGATGGCCGATCGCAAGGCCAATTCGTCTCGACGATCGAGCGCCGGCTCTCGGCCTTGACTTGGAATTTTGCCCAGCGCGGAACGCCGCTCGACCGCGCGGATCGGCATTCGCGACGTGCTTGCCGGTATCCGCAACTCACGCCGCCCCGCCCAGGAGAAAGAAGCCGTCCTGCCCGAGGATGTCATCGCCATCCTCGACGCTCGATCCCGGCACGCTCCGCGGCCTGCGCGATCGCGCGATGCTGCTCATCGGCTTTGCCGGTGGCTTACAGCGCTCGGAGATCGTCGGTCTCGACGCCGACCGGAGCGATACCGAGGACGGCGAAGGCTGGGTCGAGACCCTCGACAAGGGCCTGATCGTCGCCCTGCGGACCTGGCTGAAGCTGGCGCGGATCGGCCACGGTCAGTTGTTCCGCCGGGTGCGCGGTCGAGGCAAGGACGTCGAGCCCAATCGCCTGACCGACCAGCAGGTCGCGCGGCTGGTCAAACGCGCGGCCCTTGCCGCCGACAATCTGCCGGAGGGCGAGCGCGAGACGAAGTTCGGCCGGACGTTCGCTGCGCGCTGGCCTCGCCTCCTCGGCCGAGGTGGACGAGCGCTACGTCCAGAAGCAGCTCGGCGATGCCAGCGCGGAAATGGCTCGCCGCTACCAGCGGCGGCGCGAGCGCTTCCGCGTCAACCTCACCAAGGCCCGGGCCTTGACGCCGAAATCCCCTCCCTTCATCCAGATGCGGCTTGTATCCGGCCGCTCAAGCGGTGTCAGTGCTGGTGACATACCCGAAAACCGCGGAAAACCGCAGTTGACCCGCCGGATTAACTACTATATAGCTAGACAGTCTAGCTAGGTGTCTCAAAAATGGAATGGCCGCTACAAGACGCAAAGAACCAGTTCTCCAAGGTGGTGCAGAAGGCGCGGATGGAAGGCCCACAGATCGTCACACTGCGGGGCGAGCGCGCTGCCGTTGTACTGTCGGCCGCCGACTACGACGCGCTGCGTGCCGGTCGACCTACCTTGGTCGACGACTTGCTCGCCGGTCCAACTTGGGACGACGAACTCGCCGAGGCAGTCACGTGGCGTGCCAAGACGCCAAGCCGCGACGCGGCGCTCTGATGTATCTCGTCGACACCAATGTCGTCTCGGAGGCGCGGCGGGGTTCTCCGCAGGCGACCGCGTGGCTGCGCTCGGTCGACCCGTCCACGATCCACCTCAGCACACTTACCCTCGGCGAGATCATGCGTGGCATTGCGCTCAAGCAGAGATCCGACCCGAAGGCAGCCGGTCATCTCGCCGAATGGCTTCGTAAGCTACGCCACGATCATGCTGATTGTATCCTTCCAGTGACTGACCAGATCTCGGTGGAATGGGGACGGATCGCGGCCCTCCGGCCGCGAGGTGACATCGATGGGCTGATCGCAGCAACCGCGATCGTCCACGACCTCATCCTCGTGACCCGCAACGTCGCAGACTTCGAGGACACAGGTGCCTCGGTCGTCAATCCCTGGGACGCGAGGACCTGAAGGAGAAGCCCAGGCTCGGTCCAGGGCCCGGACGTCCCGCCCCGCTTACGAGTTCAAGCTCGGTCACGCGCCACCTCAGGCGAAGCGCGCATGTTGCTCATCACCTTGCCCATCGCCAATCTGAGCTCGTCCTGGGCGTCATTCAGTCCGACATGGCCGGTATAGGCCGCGAGGCCGCGAATTTCAGCGCGGCCAAACACGGTTTCGCTGCCCAACTCCCGCGAGACGTGCTTGGCCGCATGCGTTTCCAGCACGGACAGCCCACTGAATGATGGTTCGCCCGAGCTCATCGATCAGATCGGTCAATATTGCCAGCCGGATTTTTTAAATAAATCAATTAGTTATATACAACCTGGCGCTTGAGTTGCCGACGCTTTGGCAACGCTAAGCGGTTCCACATACGCGAATTGCCCGGTTAACGCAGGCCCGATTGAGCCGCTGAACGGAACGTTTGGGATCAGTGTGTATTTATGTGTTGACCATCTGCCGTACGCGTGTGTACAAATACACACATGAAATCGGCGGATATCATCAATGCCCTTAAGGCCGATGGTTGGGAACAGGTCGCCCACAAGGGTAGCCACGTTCAGTTCAAGCATCCAACTAAGAGGGGCCGCGTCACGGTCCCGCACCCTAAGAGGGATGTCCCGATCGGAACGCTCAAGAGCATCGAGAAGCAAGCCGATTTGAAGTTAAAATGACAGCGCATAGAGAGGGCCATCGGCCCACCCAAGGAGGGGAGCTTTCATGCGACACTACATTGCCCTGATCCATAAGGACGCGGACAGCGATTACGGCGTTTCTTTTCCTGATCTCCCCGGCGTGATCACCGCTGGTACGGATCTGGACGATGCGCGCGCTATGGCCGCTGAAGCCTTGGCCCTTCATCTACAGGGACTGGCGGAGGACGGCGAAGCCGTACCTGAACCCTCCTCTCTCGAGGAGATCATGGCGAGCGCCGAGAATAGAGACGGCGTTGCCGTGCTCATTCCAGCACCTGCGGAAGAGGTAAAGAGTGTGCGCGTCAACGTCACCCTTCCCGCCGACGTTTTGAGCGAGATCGACCACTATGCCGAACAACACGGCTTCACTCGATCCGGTTTTCTTGCGCAGGCCGCGAAGAAAGCGATCGCTGCCTGACTAGAGCTGCATCCGATCAAGCTGCACCGTCTCCGAGCGCCGCAAGCTGTTGCGGCTGAAGTCGCACGCCAATCAGCGTCGCGTAGGGAGTGGGCCTCGCTTTAGGGCTTATAGGAAGCAGAGGACCTGTAACCTCGTCGAGACGTTAGACACCCGACCTTTCTTGAAGTGGAAGATCCGGTTCGTCTTCGCCGTCGGACAGGGTTTCGCGGAATGCGATCGCGCGCGACACTGAGATGAGCGAGGCAACGCTCGCGTCGACAATCTTCCGGGCACAGTCCATGCAATATCTATCCCAACCGCGCCCCGCCCGCACGTTAAGCCGTTGATCACCCCGCTTGATCTCGTGACGCGCGTTCGCCTGACATTTGTGAGCGCGCAGCGCGGCGCCGATTTCGATCCTGATGACGAGCGAACGAAGCTTACCCACCGAACACCTCCGCGACGGCTCGGGCGACGATTCCGTCAAGGTCATCTTCAATTCGGTCGAGTTCGTCGCGCGAGAACTCATGCCGCTGACGAGAGCTACGGCCAACCAGCGCAAACGCCTGGCGGTCAATCGCAGATTTCAGAACAACGTAGTTGCTGAGGCCTCGGCGACTGCGGTCCAGCGTTCGGCCCTCGGGGTTGATTTGTCTCTCGGCTAGGACACGTCCGGTTGCGGTCGTAATCCGAGCGTCCAATTCACTTCGAGCTGCCTGACGCTGACGCTGACGGGTTACCGGGACGGGCTGTAGCTCCTGCATGGCGTCCCGGACTTGATCTGGAGTGTATCCCCGTCCTTGAAGCACGTGGAGCGCCTCGATCGCGGCTTGGTCGTGCAGAAGTGGGATCTCCTGGAGATGCACACCGGTCTGCCCGCGGACTTCCAGGCCTTCCCGGATGTCCCGGGCCGCCGGCTCGATTTCGAGCTCGTCACCAACCCTGAAATCCAACCCCTCGATCGGCAATAGCTGATCAAAAAATTCCTGGTCGGCTTGGGAGTACCGCTGAAAGTCTTCCCAACGGCGGGCGACGTTTCCACCCGCGTGAAATACGACCACGCCACGGTTGCGCAAGCTCGCGGGATTGTTCTGGTCGGTCACCCGCATAATGCGTCCGACGAATTGCACGAACGACGAGAGATTGCCGAACACGCTGAAGACCGCGGCAACTGCAAGTTTCGGATGGTCGAAGCCCTCTCCGAGCTTTCGGACTTGGACAATAACGTCGAGTTGATCTGCCTCCAGCCGTTGCATGACGCGCTCGTTCGCGGTGCCCTCTTCGCGAGAGTGGACATAGTCGGCGCGGCGGTTGCGTGCCCCGATAGGCTCCTACGATCTGGTGGCAATGGGCGCAGAAGGCCCGGGTCCACCGTTGGACTTTCGGATCATTAGTTAGAATCGACCGATCTCGCAGCCCTGAGCCGCGCGCATCATTTCCTGCTTAATGCCAGATCCACCAGGCGCCGAAGTGCTTCCGGTCGCCTAAGAGCGGATTTTTGCGTGGCGAGGCGGGGCTCATTTTTTACCCGCCACGCCAGCTGCGAACTAGGCCAGGCGCTCGCAATGTTCGCAGCGCGGCCGCCCTCCGGTGCCGGAGGCGAGATATTGCCGTTCGATGTTATTGCCCTCGGTACACTTGTCGTTGTCGTGATAGACGTTTCGCGCATTGGGCTTCTTTGAATGAAATGGTGACACTTTCGACATAATCGGCCCTTCCCGATGGATGGTATTTATTCGCACAGGATAGCAAACATGTGGGTTTGATTTGATGCAGTAACGCTGGGGTCAACGCATAAATTTCGCGCTCCATCGAATTTCTCGACGAATTTCACCATCGATCAAAGATCGAGATGCGCAACGCGACTATCCCCTTGATGAGGTTTGCTGGTCGACCTTCATTTTATGTCAGGTTGTTGGGACGACCTACGACGTCAGCAGAATCAAGATAGACGGCCTCGCCGACCTGCACACGACGAAGGTGCTGCCGGTATGCGCCGCTGCTGGTCTCGTATATCTCCTCAATCGTAGGAGGCAGGTCCTCTCCATCATGGATAAAGACCTCTGCCAGCGCACGACCGGTCATCGTTGCCGGCCGCGAGAGGCCCAGAAGACCAAGCACTGTCGGCGCCAAATCGCAAATACTCGAGGGGACTTGTGAGGCGAATCCGCCTTTGATCAGCGGTCCCGCCAAAATGCCGACCGACGACATCTCCTTGGCATGCAGCCCGCCGTGCACTCCGAAGCCGACAGGCCCATCCGCACTCCAAGTGCGGCCGCTAAGGCCAAATGGATCGAGTCTGTCATCCGACCGGAACGAGAACAGGATGTCCGCCGATCGGGCATGGTCGGCGAACACCAAATGGCGGGCAAAGCTGCCCGGTGCAATGCCATCGACCGCGCCACCCGCGGTGAACACCGACCCACACCAGGGCCTTTCGATCATCGCCCCGACCGCGCGGCGGACAACGGTTTCCGATGGCTCGGTGAGGTAAATTGCTCCGACCTGCCCAGGTATAACGATGGCATCGATCCCGGCCGCCGGTGCCGGGCCGCAACGCAGCCCCGCAGCCTCAAGCGTCTCGAATAGATCGGCCTGCGCATGCACCGTCACGTGTCCATGATCGGAGGCGGCGATCAGGTGCACGCCTTGGGACACGCCCTCAGCCTCCCACCAATCGAGCACGCGGCCAAACTGCCGATCGACAAAGCTGATTGCTTCAAGCGTCTCTGGCGCGCCAGTCCCACAATCGTGCGAGGAGATATCGGGCTCGCCGAAGGAGAGGATTGCGACGTCGGGCCGAAGCCGAGGCCAGATTACGTCGAGGAACGCGGAAGTCAGAAAGGCTTGAGAGGCAAGATCTGGGGTGCCCGTGGGCGGGGGCGCCGGCGTCGGCCCTAGCAGGGTCTCCACCTCTCTGAGCATCTCGGCCGAGGTCGCGATGCAAGGGAAGTGGCCGGAGAGCGTCACTTGGCCGAACATTCGAGCCTTGTGGTTCAGCAGGCGCGTTGCCCCTGCCGAGTTGGAAGCCAGGACCGCGAAAGTCCTGCCGTTCGCCGCTAGGATCTCGCCAAGCGACGGCACACCGAGTAGATGGCCGCCGCTCGCGGCATCAAGATTCTCGATCAGGCGCGCGTCACTCGTGTCGATGGAACGCGGAATCGGCGACTGCCGGTCGAGAAATGAGTTTCCAACGATGCCGTGGCGATCCGGCGTCGCGCCCGTGACGAGGCTCGTGAGCGCTATTCGTGTTTCGCTGGGATAGACGGTGCGCTGCCGGGCCAGCACCGCACCGGCGCGCTGAAGCCTGACCAGATTCGGCGTTAGTGATGGCTTGACGAGATCGGGGCGAAGGCCGTCGAACAGCACGATGAGAACCCGATTCCGGTGCGGTCGGCTGAACATGCTCGTAAAGCTTTCGTCTAGCTGGGAGGTAGCGGATCGGGAGCGGCCAGGACTTGGCTGACGCAGCCCAGCGTCATCGACTGGGACCCGACGTTGGTCGCTAGCGCAATGAGGGTATGGAGCTCCCGGCTATGCTGACCAAAGCCCGGCCAGCGTGTCGACCGGTCCCGAGCCGGAATTAACTGCGCGCGAGCGCCAGCAGCTCTCCTCAGCCGTAGTCTCGGCCGGGTTGGATTGGACGGCGGCTGCAGTGTCAGCAGTTTGGTCTGAGCATGATCGCCTGATGCACGTCCCCGGGCGCAGCGCAAAGCCACGGAATTCATCACAGGCCCCGAGGGCAGTCCGACCCCGGCAAGAACGTTAGGTAGGACATCCAGCAAGCCGTCGATAGCATGGCCTCGCAAGCATGATTGGCAAATGCCGCGTCCAAGCGAACCTGCTCGGCGCCGTAGCCGATCCTGATCTGGTCGCCATCGCGATTGAGCTCGGAATCGTGGCTGATGCGATTCGTTTCGCGTGGCGGCTTGATTCCAGCGATTGCGATGCATCTCGTATGCTTGGGAGGAATTCCGCAGCTGTGAAGCTTGCAGACACCGGTCGGCATGTCGAAAATTGATATGCCCTGACTAATGGTGATCGCATCGCCGCCCGGTGCCCGCCGCTGGGCCGCACAATTTGCTGGCTTTGCTCTCGAAGGGAGGGACCCGTTGAGCCATTCTGCCAAGAGTGACAAGTTCGAAAGCCTGCAAATCGCCAAAGGAGACTTTGAGGATTCCTACTTGCTCTCAAACGAGCTAACCAGTTTGGTTATCGTTTTTTGAAATGAAATGATCGAAGAATACGATGATAGTCACCATCTCTTCTTACCTATCTTTGCAGTTGCGCCATGAAGCGCAACGTTCAATTTTCAGCCATCTTGCGGTCGACCCGATCGCATCGGCACCGGCAAGCCTGCTGGCGTATCGTCGCCGTTTGGGATCAGTGATGAGCGCGCATCAGTGAGCGCGGCTTGTCAAGTGGCGGAACCGCAGGACGAGGAGCGCCGCATAGATGGTCGTTCCGATCGACAAGCCAATCCATATACCAATGGCGCCCAAACCGACCTTTAGACCGAGCCAATAGCTGAGGGAAAAGCCGATCAGCCACCAAGCAATGGCCGCAAATAGCAGCGGCACCCGCGTGTCCTTCAGTCCGCGCAGGCCGCCTGCGGCAATGCACTGGGCGGCGTCAGTGATAAAGAGGGTTGCTCCGACGATGAGGAGCTTTGCAGCGAGGCCGATCGTTGCCTCGGAATCGCGGTCCGATCTGCCCAGAAACAGCTCAACGATCTCAAAACGCGCGGCGATCAGCGCGAGCGTTAGAATTGCAGCGGTGACAATACCGATCAGCATCGCGGCCAGATTTGCCCGCTTGACGCCTGCACTGTCGTCGCGGCCGGCTGCATGGCCAACGCGTACGGCTGCGGCCGTGCCAACGCCGAGATAAATCATGAACAGGATCGCGGCGATCTGAACAGCGATCTGATGAGCGGCCAGTGCATTGGTGCTGATCAAGCCCGCCAGGAGCGACGTAGCCCAAAATAGTCCCGACTCGATCAATGAAGCGATGGAGATCGGCGTCCCAATTGCGATGAGCTGCCGCATTGCGCGCCAATCGAAACGCCAGAGTTGCGCAAGCACATGGTAGTCACGGAACGGCCGGCGCAGTGCAGCGAACCACAAACCGGCCAAAAGCATGCTGCAGTTCACCAGCGTGGTCGCAAGCCCTGCCCCGAACAACTCCAGCCGGGGCAGGCCAAGCTTCCCATAGGTCAGCATATAGACCAGCAAGGCATTGAGGGGGATGGCTGATAGCGCAATCCAGAAGACAGGTTGTGGCCGATTGACCGCCCCCATGAAACTGCGGATAGCCAAAAACGCCAGTGCTGGCGCCGCGCCGAAGGCTAATCCGAAGAGGTATTGCTGGGCGAGGCGCGCCAGATCTGGGGCCTGGCCCAACGCAAGCAGTATTTGCTCTGCTTGCAGCGCCACAGCAATGATCGGGAACGACAGGACCAGGGCCGTCCATAAGCCCATGCGCAGCGTACGCCGTACCGTAGCTAGATTATTCGCCCCAAACGCCTGCGCCGCCAAAGGCGCGATGGCACTTAGTAGCCCCACGCCGAAGGTGACGCTAATGAGATAGAACCGGCTTGCCAGCGCGGCCGCGGCGAGCGCCTCGGCGCTGATGCGCCCGATGAAGGCGAGATCAGTCGTCATCATCGCAATCTGCCCGACCTGCGCCAGCACCATCGGCAACGCGAGTTTCGCAGTTTCGCCGAGCTCGACAGCGAAACGATGGACAGCTGCACGTCTCGTCACTTCTGGTTGCGCGATTGATACCGACTTCGTCTTCGCTATCTTGCCCATATAATCATGCCGCGGTTTGTGTGTAACGAAGCGCCGCCTCTTTCACGGGAGCATCCGCTTCCTGACCTGAACTCGCGGTCAGCCCGCGATGCTGGCTCACAGGCAGCCTCGTGCGGCCGCACGTTTAGACGCAAAAACCGACCACGGCCTGGACGCTGGCTTCGACCAGCGCGGTCTCGATTTTTCCATGCGATAAGCCCCAAGGAGAGGTTGCAGATGCCGCCCGGACTTGGCCAATCGCCGCAATCGCGCAATGGTGACGGCGCGCATCGGGCTCGAGCGAGGTCGATCACGGAGCCAAATTCATCCGCGAGCCACTGCGTTGATGCGAAGATTGGAGGCCCCGAACTCGGACCCGATCCACGCCATGAACTGAGGGCCCATCATCCCGTAAGCCATCCCTGCACTCCTGAGCAATCGATGAGATCCCACTCTTCAAAGCCCGTGCCAAATGCGACAGCTTGATTATAGATGCTGCTTATCCAAGCGCCCTCTCGCGGGATCAACAGCATGTCGCAAATAAGACAATCGGCATTGCACGCTCGAGCTTTTGAGGGCGGCGTTGCGAACACACCATGAGTGGCGATTTCATCGGCTATGAAGATCTGGCGGGATAATTCGTCACAAGCTCTGTAGGCTCGCGCCTGCTCGACTGGATCACAGACATCGATATGCAGTCACATATCAAGGGCTGCGCGGCCTCGATCCCAGTCTTGGCGCCTCGGAAAATGAGGTGCTCTCGGTATTGGGTCACAAGTCAGGAAGCATAGACCTCAATGGCGACTTCCGCTCCCTTGGCCTTACGCAGGCTTGTCCAGTTCGTCCACAGCGGACACATTCCACTCGGTGGCTGCAGAGCTTTTTTTCATCTGTTTGGGTGACGGCATGCGCCAGCTTGCGGGTCGATCGCGCGAGAACAAACAAGGACAACAAATCGAGTCCCCGATCGGCAGTTTTTGGGCGGCGAGCGGCTCGGCCCAGACAGGCAGCACGATCCGAGCTGCGAGGCACATGAAAAGTGGCGGATCCGAAGGCTGCATATGGACTACAATAGTTCGCCCCCTTAGTTAGCCTTACCCGGCAAGGTTTCCGTTTGAAAAGCGATGATGTGCGCTTCACGGCCTTGGGTAGCGCGGGTATTGTTGTGCTTTCATTGAATCTTTGCGTGCGCATGTGAGCTTTCAGCTGTCCATACTGAAGATACTTGCCGGGCAGCCGGGCGGCCGAGCCAGTCTTGAACTCGTCAAACAGCACTTGGCCATCTTTTACACCAGCGGGCCCGAGTGGCCGGCGCGCATGAAGCGCATCGCGAGCCGCGGGCCGAACCTCGATATCTTCGGACAGAAGCTCATCGACCGGAAGGTCGGATACTGGACCATCACTGAGGAGGGACGGAATTTCCTTGAGACCCTTGAGAAGCTCGATCGATCTGTGGCGCAAGGCCAACCCGAGGCACAGGCCGAGGAGCCAGCTGGCGATGAGCGACCGCCATTGCCGGCTGCGCCGCCACGACCAATCGCCCGCAGAAACCGTCCTCGGCGTAAACGATTGTGGACGCGTGAGGGGCGCTCAGCGTGAGATGTGCCTATCGCGCGGAAGTCCTTATTGGTCAGGCAGCCTTTCGATGAGATCGCGGACGTTCAGGTTGGAGATAATGCAATGGCAACGGGGACTGTGAAGTGGTTCAATGCGGCCAAGGGATACGGCTTCATCCAGCCGGAAGACGGAGGAGCTGACGTCTTCGTTCACATCAGCGCGGTCGAGAAGGCCGGCTACACCAATCTCGCGGAAGGCGTTCGGGTCATCTATGAGCTGATGGCAGATCGTTCGGGTAAGATGAGCGCTGAAAATCTGCGCATCAGCTGATCGACTTGCCCTGAGAAACCTGCCGGATTCTTTGACGTTCTGAATTCGCTTCTGGCTTGCGCGACACGGCTTCAGCACATCCCCCGCTGCCGCTGCAGCCGTTTCCTGTCCGACGGACGATCAGCGCTATCGTCCGCATCGGAGCGCCGTGCAAAGTGCTTATCGGGGATCGCATTCTCAAGCAGACATTGCAGCGAGGGACGCGACAAATCTCTCGGCTGCATCAACGCGCGAGCACTGGATCCGCTCGTTCACGCCGTTGGACGAGCGAAGATCGATCTCACCATATAGACAGATCGGTAGCTCCCGGTTGTTGTTGAAGCGCCGGTCCGGGCCGCCCTTACGA
Organism: Bradyrhizobium sp. Unk1; assembly: GCF_059512345.1. Taxonomy (NCBI): domain Bacteria; kingdom Pseudomonadati; phylum Pseudomonadota; class Alphaproteobacteria; order Hyphomicrobiales; family Nitrobacteraceae; genus Bradyrhizobium; species Bradyrhizobium sp. Unk1. The sequence goes on along the minus strand of NZ_JCAMOP010000018.1, from coordinate 35,721 downwards.
TTCACGTAGCGCCAGGTCTGGTCTACGACGGTCGCGTCGGCGGGCGGCGTCTCTTCCTCGATAAAGCGAGCGCTTCGAAACATGAATTCAACGTCTTCGTAGGCGAACCCGGCGACAGTCTTGCCGGCCGTAATCAGGATCGCGTCAGGCGTCAGATAGAACGTCTCTTTTCCGAGTGGCAGCTTTAGGAAATCCACGTTGCTTTTGACCAGAGGTGGCTTGTCCCTGCCTAACGAAATCTGGTGTCTTTGAATCAGCTTCGAGGCGCCCGCGTTGCGTTTCCAGTCCGTTTCTTTTCGCTCACGAGGGACATTCCATATGCGACCGCAACTCGCCAAGTCATGGAATGTGGGGGTCAGGGCCTCAAACCGCGCTGACTGCTCCGCTGACAGCTCGTACTCGAGCGACACGGTGCTCGTTTCGCGGCCATGGATGGCCAGAGATCCGAGGACAAGCACCGCTCCGGCAGTCAGGACAAAGGCTGCAGCAGGAGGAACGGCCGAAGCTGAACCCGCGAGCATGAGGGCGCCGAACGCGAAGATCGCCGACAATATCGCGATGAGTATCTTGTATCGGCGCCAACGGGATCGGCCGGCTGCCAAGGTCTGTGTAATCTCGATAGTCGAGTTGGCGACCAGTTCATCGATAGAAGCACTGTCGATGATAGTGCCCTGGTCCGAAGCCTTTAGTTTTCGGGTTGGGGAATTGGGCGTTTCCGGCAGAGGGGGCGGCGATGCGCCAACCGACGCGTAAGGCTGATAGGACGTCCACGAAACGCCCGAGCCTGGCAGGCCGACGGTCGTTCTCGTGCCGTGCGGCCCGATGGTGTAATGCAGTCCGCGTGGGCCAAGCGAGACGCTCGCTGCGCTGCCGCTTAGATTTAAGCGGACGCCCGGGATAATCTTAAAACTACGGCGAAATCGGAAACCCATCTGGAAATCGGTCGCAAGTTGTGACTTTGCTTCTTATCGCGCATAGATCGAACGCCTTCAAGCGGCAAGACAGGAGACTGCAGATCAAAGCCGCCCGGACCGGGAAGCCCAAGCCGCTCAGTCCGCAACATAAGGGATATCCGACCGCTTGATCGTCAAGCGCATACGATGCGTGGTCAACAGGGCTTCCACTGCGAACGTTTGCTGTCGCCCCAACGCGGGCCCGATGATGATTTCTTCGATGCCGCAATTATTGGGATGCAGAGCGGCATTGTTGATGACGACTTTGTCGAACTGACAAGCCCGGTAAGGAACAAGGCCGGCTCGTGAGACACGCGTCTTCAGGCCGGCAGGCCAGGAAACTCCGACCCAAACCAGGCGCTGCTCGCGCTCCTCTTGGAAGTGCTGGTTCTTGAGAACGAGAGCTGTCTTCAGCGCATGCGGCCACCAGGTCCTGACTTGGGCGCGGGCGCCCTCCGGCTCATCCGTCCCTTCCACCAGCCGTCCGATGAGCAGCGTCACCGCCCTGTCAGCCGCCGCTCGCTGTTCCTCTGTGTCATAGAGGACCGGCGTGACATCAAAGTCCTGGGCCGCGGCGTTCTGCAAAAGCCAGTCTGCATTGAACCCGATTGAGAAGCCTTGTCCACGATTGTAGCCTCGCCATTGCGAGAGCAGATCACCTTCAGACGTCAGAGATCCGACGAAGCCATGAACTTCGCTGCCATGCTGACGAAAGAGTGCGACCGTCTCCCAGGCACGCGATGAGATATCTCTGATCTCGGCGCCACGACGATCGATTGCGTCGAGCACGATCTTCCAGCCGTGCAGAAACTCCGATGTATCGTTGAGAAAGCGATAGTGTGACGTCCAAAGCGAGCGACTGGCCACGATGCCATGGAGCCCTGCGGCGGATGTGTAGTGGTACAGAATCATTCGTTTCCTCGATGGCCGAGCGATGGATTTCAAACAAATGCGATGCCGGGCCGCTTGCGGTCGACTTCGACAAAGAGATCGCGAATGTCTCGAACACTGATCTTCATCGAGACTGAGCCTCGACAGAATGGGCGGCGTTGGGCCATGCGCCAGCACCCAGTGACAGGGATGAGCTGATCCACCTCAGTGTGCTCAATTTGTGCCTTGAGGATCCTGATCTCGGCCTCCCCCCCGGAGAGAGCACAGCAATCGGGCGATCCCCACTCGGGCCGCGGACCTGGTGGATTGTCGCTCCAATTACGTCCTTGAGTTCCGTTCCAGTACGCCCCCTGGCCCGTTTTCAATCAACATTCAATAGTTGGGGCCTACAATTCATATACTGGCGCACTCGATCTCCCAAGTGCCTCGGTGTCTCACCGTTCAGCTCGAGGCCTTTATCTGCGCAAATGACCGGGCGTGCCCCCTCTGACCAAAAGTTGCCCATAGATGAAGAAGGGCCTCGGCGGGCATGCCGAAGGCCTCCTTGGAGGTTAATGTGGATCGATAGAGCCTTTTCTTTTCTCCTTATCGCTGGGGCTTGGCAGAGACTCACCAGTTGCGCTGAGCTCGGAGCAGCAGTGTCAGCGTGCTCTGGTCCTTTAACGCGTAGGTCGCAGCTGGTTTGGCGACAGCCGAAAGCAGCGGTAATGTTACCGTGCTTCCGCTCGCGTATTTTTGGTCGAGCATGGTGTAGGCGAGGTCGGCCGTAAAGGTCAGATTCCTGATCGGGGTCCAGCGCGTCACGAGGCCAACAACCCCGTAATTGAAGTCGGGATTACAGCCAGCCATGCCGCTCGAAAGCGCAAGTCCCGCAACGAACGCACCGCAGATATAGCCCTTGGCAGTGCTTCCATGCCGAACGGCGGCCCACGCGCCATAAACGGCCGTATTCCACTGTGGATCCCAGTTATGGGTATAGCCACCACGGAAGCCGTAGGTCGTGGTCAACTCCTGACTGGCGCCCGCAACGAACACGGAGTCGGACAGACCGGCCAGGCCGACGCTCTGGTAACCGCCAGCCAGGCCCGTACCGCCGTACATCGCGTAGGTGGTCGCCATCAGATCGTTGAAGTTGTAGCGGGTCGCACCATTCGTATACGCGGCGGACAAGTTGATTGTGTCACCTATCCCTGTCGGGATGTTTTTGAGTGATAGGGCCAACTGAGCAGCCCAGCCCCATTTGTCCCCTGGATGGCCGGTGGTTTCGTCAACACCGTAGTAGGCCGCATGGTTATCATGCGCAGCGAGTGACGCCTGAAAGAGGCCCCAGGCCTGATCGATGCGGGCCATCGCGATAAGGTCAGGCGAGCGCGAAGCGCCGATGTCGTTGGTGCCGTAGGCCCCCGTCGCGAGGCCGGCAGCCGTGGCGCCGCTCACGTTCCAGATGTTCGTTGTACCATAAACGACTTGATCCTGGGCCGAGAGCGACGCTGTGATGCCTTGGCCGAAGTCGGCAGTATAGGTCAACTGGTTCACACCAGTGACCCAGCCGCCGCCACCGGGTAGATCGTCGTATTCGTTCGCCGGATAGTTGGTCCAAGGCGCGGAGAACTGCGAGACCGCCTTTCCCACGGTGAAGCCGGCGAACTGGATAAACGCGGAGTAGACGCCGAGCGATCCCTGTGCGATCGCACCACTGCCCTGTCCTCCGGACACAGCAGCGTTATAGGTGGTTGCGCCTGCGACCTCGCCTGTGCCGGCACCGATATAGCCACCCGAGGTCCAGCTGAACACGCCTTGGAAGAAGGTGCGAACCGCGCCGTACTCGGTCGTAGTGCGCGTGTCGATACTCAAGCCCTCCCGTGACCGCCAGGTGTAGGAATTGCTCAGGCGATTTCGAGCTCCCGCAACACCATTAGCTGCGGGGTCAAAGTCGCTATTGCTGTTCAACACCAAGTCAGCGCGCAGATAACCACCCAGCTTGATGCACGTGTCCGTGCCGGGAATGTAGTAGAAGCCGGCGCCATATAGCGCGCAAACCCTCACGTACTCGATCGCTTTGGACTTGGCAGGAAGATCGCCTGCTTGTGCAGCTTGCAACGCGAATAAGCTTGCCGCTGACGTCAGTACAAGCCGTTTGATCGTTTGATGTGGAGAGCTCAAATTTGAGAATGTCATTGCCCTATCCTCTTGGTCAGAACTTGTGCGGGCGAGGCTGTATCGTCGTCGCGCAAACCTTCGGTGACAGACATCAAATCGTGCGATGGGACGTTCTGATTTGATGATGGCATTCCAAGAAAACGCGACCGTCTTGAAACAGGCGCAATATCGATCGCGGGTCGACGCCCAAAGTGACCCAAGCAACTCCGTTGAGAGCTTGACGGAGCTTTCTGGCTCCTCCTGTTGCGTGTCCGTGATGCAGCACCTCAGCGGATAGAATGTGGGCACACTGCATTTGCAGCTGCACTCTCAGCCGCCTTTGTCGCGTTTGCGCGCCAAGTCAGGGTGGCTTGGTCAGAGCTAAGGTTGCGTTGGCCGATACTTAATGCGGGTACTATGGGATCGGCATGGAGCTTTGATATTGCCGGTCGCGCTGAATGCCAAAGGAACGACCTTGAAGCCGAGTCGATCGTCGATCAGGTGACGCGGAGTGAGCGTCGCAGGTGGCGGTGTCCGGAAATCGGCTCACCAAAAACGGGCGGAAAGTGCGTAAAGCTCGACTCTTTCTACCAGCCGACTTCCGGCCAGTAATGAGCTTGAGGCAGGCAGGTACTCGATCAGAGCGCCAAACGCGACCTTTTGCTCGTTGAGTAGCCAGATGCAAACTCCGGCGTAGACTCAGTCAAACATGCACGCGCGAGACTCGATATGAATTCACGCCCACGAGCACCGATCGCAAGTCGCGCCACGAGCCTAGTGTCCTTGCCGGGTCAACTTCCCGATCCCGCGACCAGCGCGATCCGTATCCTCTCTCGTTTTCCGACCAGAGAGAGAGCTCCGCCATTGACCCGTCAGCCGCGGATTCAAGATCAGGCATCCAAAGGTGATGCCCGACGCGGAGCGCCCAGCCGCAGCTGCAGATATTATCCTGGAGCTCATCATCAAGCCCGCATGTAGCAAGTCAGCAGACCATAACTGTTCTGAAGTTTCGCCCTCACGCCCAAGATGATGGTGCGTGTGTACGTCACCGCATGATTAGCTTATCCAGCCGATTGGTAATATTGCCACGCTCACCTAGCGCTGGCACACGGCTTGTCGTCTCGACCAGCAACAGCTCACATGCCCAGATGGTCCATCAAACTCAGCCGCTCGGGCCTCCCTGCGGATCCTGGCTCCGGGCAACGAAGTGCCCTTGCCATCGAATGCGGCGGCCGCGGGATCGGTGCAGCTAGTCGAGAGGCAGGATGTCGCGGGGCTGTCGGATCGACAGCAGGGTTCTGGAGGCCTCACGATAATGTCTTGTCGATCCGGTCGCGCAGCCAATCGCCAACAAGCGAAATTGACAAAGTCGTGAGCGAGATGACCAGCGAGGGGAGCACAAGGATCCAGGGAGCACGGGTCAGATAGTCACGACCGTAGCCGACCATATTGCCAAGCGACGTAAGCGGCGGCTGCACTCCAAGTCCAAGAAAGCTAAGACCGCTCTCGAGCAGAATGATGTCCGGAAACGCGAGCGTCATGGTGACGATCAAGGTCGACGCGATGTTCGGCATGATGTGGCGCAGGTAGACGCGCCATGGCCTTGCGCCAAGCTGGCGTACGGCGATCACATAGGCTTGCTCGTTGGAACTCATTGCGAGCGCGCGGGTGACGCGGGCGTAGCGTTCCCATCCGTGCAGACCAATGAGCCCCACGAAGAGCAGCAGAGAGTTGCCGAAGAAGGCAAGCACTGCGAGTGCCAAAACGAGAAACGGCATGCTTGCCTGGAAATCAACACAACCGAGGATGACCTGCTCTACCCAGCCGCGGAAGTGAGCGGCCAAAATGCCAAGCGTGATGCCAAGGACGGCGCCGATCAACGTCGCCCCGAAGGCAATAAGTAGGCTGATGCGGATCGATATGGCCAGGCGCGACAGCACGTCCCGGCCGAGCTCATCCGAACCGAAGGGATGCGCGATGGTTCCGCCGAGGCCAAGAGGCGCAGCAAGGCGATGATGAAGGTCGAGGGCTGCATAGTCATAAGGGGCGAGGCGATCAGCAAAGATTGCGACAAGAAGCATGAGGCCCAGCCAGGCAACCGCTATCCCGATCGCGTGGTCGCGCCACCACCACAGCCTGCGCATCCTCGAAGACGGCAGAACTTTTTCTGCAGAAATGCTCGACACTTACCGCCTCCCAGAGCGCAAGTCGCGCAAACGTGGATCGAGCATGCCATAGAGCAGATCGATCGTGACATTGGTGGTAATCATGGCGGCGGCCACGACGAGCATGATGCACTGGACGACAGCCAAATCACGACTCGCAACTGAGACGACCAGGAGGCTACCAATGCCTGGCCACGAAAAAACGCTTTCGACGAGCACCGTTCCCGCGATGAGATTACCAACCATGAAGCCGACGATGGTCAGCACCGCTATCGCCGCGTTGGGCAGAGCGTGGCCGGTCACGACGCGGGGCCAAGGGACACCCTTGGCGCTGGCGGCACGAATATAGGGCTGCCCAAGAACCTCGAGCATGGCGCTGCGGCTGAAACGCGCCAAAACGGCCGCGCCGCCCAGACCCAGCGTGATGACAGGCAGCACCAAATGCTGCCAACCGCCGGCGCCGCCCGAGGGGAACCAGGGAAGCTCGACTGCGAAAGCCAGTACGAACACGAGGCCAAGCACGAAAGATGGCACGGTGAAGCCCACGACCGCTATCATCATCACCAATCGATCCGCGATGCTATCTCGTTTGAGAGCCGCGTAGATGCCGGCCGGAATGCCGATCACCAGATTGAGGATCAGCGCCGGCGCAGTCAGCATCAGCGTGACAGGAATGCGCTCGGCGACGACCGTGATCGCGGAACGCCCATCACGCATCGATTGGCCGAGATCTCCATGAACGACCGCAAAGAGGTATCTGGCGTATTGCTCCCAGAGTGGCGCATCGAGGCCCCAGGCCTTTCGGAAGGCCTCGACCGCTTCCGCCGGGGTTTCCGGCGACAGCAACGCGCGGGCCGGATCGCCAGAGGCGCGCAGCACCACGAACGCGAATGTGACCACAACTCCGATGGTCAGCAACGCGCGCGCCAAGCGGACCGCTATGAAGCGAGCCATCATGCCTCCTTGTCGAGTTCGGCACCATGATCGCCGATCAGATGGCAGGCGACGCGGCGCCCGTCAGGAGCGGATCTGAGCTCTGGGGCGAACCGCGCGCAAAGTGGAAGCGCTACCGGACAGCGAGGATGGAATGCGCAACCGCCCGGTCGCGCAGCCGGATCGGGCGGATCTCCTTGCAGGATCGTGCGAGACCGAAGTCTCCCCGGCCTCGGCACCGCGGAAACGAGCGCCCGCGAGTAAGGATGCAAAGGATCCAGCAGAACCGCCTCAGAGGCGCCTTCTTCGACGATGGCGCCGAGATACATCACAGCAATCCGGTCGCTGATCAGCCGGACTACTCGCAAATCATGGCTGATGAAGATCATCGCCATGTGCCGCCGCTCCTGCAGGTCGCGTAGAAGATTGATCACTTGCGCCTGGATCGAGACGTCGAGCGCTGATACTGGCTCGTCGCAGACAATGAGATCTGGATCGGTCGCAAGCGCACGAGCCAGGACGGCACGCTGACGCTGGCCGCCTGAAATTTCGTGCGGATAGCGCCTGAGGTGATCGGTCCTGAGCCCCACATCCGTGAGAAGCGCATTGACCCGCCCGTCTCGTTCCGACTTGCTGCCAAGCCGATGAATTTCGAGCGGCTCGGCCATTTGCGCGCCGATCGTCAGGCGGGGATCGAGCGCAGCTAGCGGATCCTGAAACACCATTTGGATTCGCATCCTGAGCCGGCGCCATCGAATATCGCCCATAGCAGGCAAAGCTTCTCCGGCGAAGGTCACCGTGCCGGCATCCGGCCGGTCCAGGCCGATCAGGAGCCGGCCCGTAGTGGACTTACCGCAGCCGGATTCGCCAACCAGTCCGAGCGTTTCGCCGCGAGCCAGCCGCAGGGAGAGCCCATTGACCGCGTGGACCATCGCTGCACGGTGGAAAAGGCCCTGTCGCAAGCGATAACGGCGGACAAGCCCATCGGCTTGGAGGATCGGCGGAGCAGTCCCGGTCATGCAGCCACGACCTCGCCCGCGGGCGGTTCGCTCGTGACATGCAAGCAGGCGGCCCTGTGTCTGATGTCGCCATCCAGCGAGGCGAGCTCAATTGCCCATTCACTGCAGCGTCCGATACGTCGATCGCAACGAGGGGTGAAAGGACAGCCTGGCGGAAAATCGGCTGCGTTTGGCACGACACCCGGAATGGCGAAGAGGCGTTGCCGCGGCGCATCCAGGCTTGGAAGAGCCGCAAGAAGACCTCTCGTATATGGATGAGCGGAATGCTCAAAAAGACGGTAGGCCGGCAGTTCTTCGACGATGTGCCCGCCGTAAAGGACCATGATGCGTTCACATATCTCGCTGACGACGCCGAGATCATGCGAGATCAGGACCAGCGCCATGCCTGTCTCGCGCTGGATCTGCCGCAGAAGCTCAAGGATCTGCGCTTGAATAGTGACATCCAAGGCGGTGGTAGGTTCATCAGCGATCAAGATGTCGGGCTGCCCTGCGAGAGCCATGGCGATCATGACGCGCTGGTTCTGCCCGCCGGATAATTCGTGGGGATAGGCGCCAAGGCGGCGCGCTGCATCGGGGATGCCGACCTGGTCGAGCAGACGTCGCGCTTCGGCAAGCGCCGTGCGGCGGTCCATGCTGCGATGGAGGCGCAGGGCTTCAGAGATCTGATCGCCCGCCGTGCGCACAGGATTAAGCGCGCTCGCCGGGTCCTGGAAGATCATGGCGATCTGCCCGCCGCGCACCTTGTCGAGGCGAGAGGCTGGCGCATGGAGCAGCTCCTTTCCGGCCAGGCGTACGCTGCCCGTTATTTTGGCGCGCTGCGTCAATAGTCCGAGCGCAGCGAGCCATGTCACGGATTTGCCGCAACCGCTTTCGCCGACCATGCCCAGCGACTCGCCACGCCGTAGAGTGAGATCGATTCCGCGCAGCGTCGGCACACCGTCGAACGCTACACGCAAACCTGCGACCTGAAGAAGCGGCTCCATGCGAGGTCCCTGCCCTTCCCGCATCATAGGGATTGCACCAGGTCGGTTGGAACGCCGCCCTTGCCGCGGCAGGAGAGAAACGACGCTACGGCGGCATCCTCGGGTGGCAACTCCGCCGATATTCGGTGATCAGCGGCAAGCGTGCCTACCCAGCGGGACAATTGCGCGACAGGTGCGCGCGCGCGCCTGGAACTGCTGGCATCGACAACGTCTGCATAGGAGCACGAATGCTCCCCAAATGAGATCGTACCATGCGCCTCGGAACGGCCGATGTTCGTGCAGCTTTCAAACATGGGCCGGGTACCCCCGACAGTCTTGACCTCGCATCCGATCTCAAGGCGCTCCGTCACTTGCCGGCGCGCTGTCAGATTGTCGGCGCAGTTCGGAGCCAGGCTTTGATGAATGCGGCGCAGCGTCCGCGCCTTCCAGGCGGCGCGGCTGTCCCGTCGGATCGTCCGCGAGACTTTGAACAGGATCGCAAGATCGCCAGCGGCAAGGTTGTCGTCAAACCAGGTCATCGCCAAGACCTCTGGCCGAGGGCTAGCTCCGAGGGGGGATTGCTATCGCACAATGGTCGATTCAAGGTGTGCGTCATCGCGATCAGGTCCGGATCAGAGCTCTGTTGAACGGGCCGAAATTGAGGTCGAGCGTCAGCCCCGGCAGCCACGGCACGTCGCGACGCTTGCCATAGAACTGGCCGGACACGTGCAGGATCACGCAAGGCGGATCGATCTCGTTGATGATCTCGAGCATGCGACGGATGATCGGCCGGCGCTGTTCGCCCTGAACGGTGTCCTGGAGCTTGGTGCCGAGCGCGAAATATTCCTCGTTCCTCCAGATTCCAATCGACTTTGGCAGGGTGCCGCTCGGACCGTATTCACGCCAGGGATGGCCGAGATGATCCAGAAAGAGCGCCGTATTGGACGTATCAAAGATGGCACGCACCGGCTGGCGCTGAATTTGCGCGAAGTTTTCCATCATCTGAAGTTTGACGTTCAGGCCAACCGCACGCCACATCTCGATCATGGTCTGCGCGCCAGAGACCTGATTGGGGTAGTAATTGTTGAGCAGACGATAGGTGATCTGCTCTCCCTTGTAGCCCGCTTCGGCCAGCAGCTCCTTGGCTTTGTCGGGATCATAGGCAAGCGAGGGGAACTCGTGGATGTAGCCTTCGCCGTAGCTCGGCAACTGGTAACCGTTCGGAATCGGGAGCCGGTCCTCCCACAAGCTCCGTACGATCAGCTTGCGGTCGAGCGCAAGGCTCATCGCACGGCGAACACGCGCATCCTTCAGAAGGGGGGCGGTCTGATCGAAGACGAGCGAGCGGATATTTTGCACGGCACCACCCACGACCTCGAGATCAGCACGCGTCTCGATGCCCGCAAACTGGTCCGGCGGAATGTCAGTGGCAATGTCGAGCTCACTGGCGAGCAGGCCGTTCACGCGCGCGGAAAGTTCGGGAATGATGCGGTATTCGATGCCATCGAACGGCGGCCGCCCGCCCCAATACGCATCGTGGGCGGTCAACGAGATACGAATATCGAGCTTGTGATCGACGAGCTTGTAGGGACCGCTTCCGACAGGGGCTGTGGTCCAGCGCTCCCACGAGCCCGCCGCCACGAAGGCTCGCTGGCTAACGATCTCCGATCCCCAAGCAGCCAGACGCTGCTCAAGGAGCGCGTCACCGCCCTTTGCATGCACAATGACGGTGTAAGGATCGACAATTTCGACCTTCTCCAGCCGATCAAGCGACTGAAGCGCCTCGGACATTCCGCTGCGTCCCGGTCCCAGCAGGTGGTCAGGACCAAGGCTAAAGGCAACATCTTCGGCCGTCAAAGGCGTTCCGTCATGGAAAGCCACTCCCTTGCGCAAGAACAGCCGCAGCGACTGCGCATTGATCCGCTCCCAACGCTCAGCCAAGCTGGGTCGTAGTGCCATGTCGTGGGCGTGGTCGAAGGTGATCAGCGTATCGAAAAGCTGCGGCATGATCCGGCGAATGGCAGTATCGGTCGCGATGACCGGGTCGAAGGATCGCGGAAATCCGGGCATGCCGACCCGAAGGCGCCGACGCGTCAATGTCTTAGGCTCGCCCTCCGCAGCGCCGGCGCCTGCGCTGGCGAACACGCTTGCGGCAACGGCGCCTGCGATGGCTTGGCGTCGCGTCAGATCAATACGGGTCATCACCGCCTCCGGTTCACTTCCATTGATACAAATGCCACAAGCGTGAATTCTTAAGATCGGCACGGACTTTGGTCGGACCACCGAAATTGGGCGCTTGTGTCATTCAGGCATATTCGCGATTGTGCGCGACCTTAAAAACCTGAACTGCTACGTCAGAATGACATTCATCGAATAAGTCGATGTAAGCTTGCGAACATGCGATGGTCGGCGATCCTGGCAGGCTGATGAAGAGGAAAAGCTGCGACGCAAAGCACTGCGCGAGCGCCCCACAGAGCCGCACGAAGAAGCGATACAGCTATCGCAATCTTCGATGATTTTATCCAAAGACGCGATCACCCGGTTAGTTTGGCCGTTCACGTTCGGATAGATCCCCACGAACTGCTCATTCGAGCTCATAGGATATTGTGTCTTGTCTCTCGTTTCAGAACGGCTCACGGTCGTCCGCCCCTCTCAAACCAAGGTCATGACGGCTCGCGCCGCCGAGCTGCGCGATCAGGGCGCCGATGTGATTACGCTCAGCCAGGGCGAGCCGGATTTCGACACGCCGTCCGCTATCTGTGAAGCTGGCATCCGGGCAATCCGCGACGGGCAGACGAAATACACGGCGATCGCCGGAATCAAGCCACTGCGGGGAGCTATTCGCGAGAGCCTGCGTCACGATCATGGGCTCGACTACGGTATTGACCAGATCACGGTGGGCTGTGGCGCCAAGCAGGTTGTGTTCAACGCACTATTCGCCAGCCTCGATCCGGGCGACGAGGTTGTGATCCCGACGCCATGCTGGGTCTCCTATCCCGACATGGTGGCGCTAGCCGGCGGCAAGCCGGTGCTCGTCGCCTGCGATGAACTCGATGGCTTCAAGTTGCGCTCCGAGGCGTTGAAGAAGGCGATCACGCCGCGCACCAAATGGTTGATGCTGAATTCGCCATGCAATCCGACCGGTGCGGTCTACAGCGGAAGTGATTTGGTCGCGCTTGCCGCGGTGTTGCGCGAGCATGCCCATGTGCACGTGCTATCCGACGACATCTATGAAAAGCTCACCTATGACGCCGACTTCGCAACGATGGCCGCGGTCGCGCCGGACCTCTACGAGCGCACCTTGACAGTCAACGGCGTATCCAAGGCAGACGCAATGACGGGCTGGCGCGTCGGTTACGGTGCAGGACCTCTGGCGCTGATCAAGGCCATGAACCTCATCCAGAGCCAGACCTCCTCGCACACCAGCTCGATTTCTCAATATGCCGCGCTCGAGGCACTGTCAGGAAGGCGGGACCATATCAAAGAGTTCGTGCGCGCGTTTTTGGAGCGCCGCGACCTTGTCGTCGCCAAGCTGAATCAGGCCAAGGGGCTTTCTTGCCGTGTGCCGGACGGCGCTTTTTATGTTTTCCCCTCCTGCGCGGGTGTCATCGGCAAACGCACGCCGGAGGGCAAGGTGATCGAAAGCGACACCGATTTTGCCATGTATTTGCTGGACGCTTTCGCCGTGGCTGTCGTGCCTGGCAGCGGCTTCATGGCATCACCCTATATCCGGATTTCCTATGCTTCCTCGCCCGAGGAGCTCACCCGGGCTTGCGACCGTATCATTGCAGCCTGCGCGACCCTTTCCTGAAAGATCTTCTGATGTCCCCCAAAAGCCTGCGCGCCCGCATGGCCGAAACTGGCCTGGTCCACATCATGGCCGCCCACAGCCCGTTTTCAGCGATTCTCGCGGAAGAAGCTGGATTTGACGGACTGTGGGCGTCCGGCTTCGAGCTGTCAGCGCTTTATGGGCTGCCGGACATGAGCCTGATTTCGATGACACAGCATCTTGACATGCTGCGGGCGATCGCCGGACGCACGAGGCTGCCGATCGTTGCCGATATCGATACGGGCTATGGCAATGCGATCAACGTCATAAACGCTATCACGGAATATGAGCGGGCCGGCGCCAGCGCCGTTGTCATCGAGGACAAGACTTTTCCAAAAATGACGAGCCTTGTTGCCGACGGCCGTCAGGACCTGTTGCGCATTGAAGAATTCCAGGGAAAGATCGAGGCTGCCATCACGGCAAGATCGGATCCGGATTTCCTCGTCATCGCTCGCACCGAAGCTTTGATCGCCAGCCTCGGCGAAGCGGAGGCCCTGCATCGGGCGCACGCTTATGCGGAGGCTGGCGCGGACATGATCCTGATCCATTCGAAAAGGAAGACTCCTTACGAAATCGAAAGCTTTTCGCGCGCCTGGACCGGATCGGTTCCGCTGGTGATCGTGCCAAACGCCTACCCTGACCTCGACGCCAAGCGGGTCAAAGCGCTGGGCAATGTTTGCATGATGATCTATGGCAATTACGGCATCCGTGCTGCTGCAACCGCCATGCAGGAGACTTTCCGCCGGATCATCGCTGACGGCGGCGTCCAGAACGTCTACAAGGATATTGTGCCGGTGGATGAGATTTTCAGGATCCAGAATATGCACGAAGTTAAGGCGGCTGAAGCTCGCTTCCTTCGCTGAACGCTGCGCTTGATACCTACGGTCGAGATTTTTGCGACGGCACTCAGCACCGAGCCCTGCCCGGGCGCAATCCTGACGCTGTTGAGAGGTCGCGGGCCTGTCATCTAGACGGCCCTCGATGTCGATTGCGACATCGGCGATCGGTCACCCTTGCCGGCACCTGGAGATCCGCCTCTTAAAAAGACGTCGAAAGCAATCGAAATTCGCGAGCCCGACGCACGAACCGTACCGGAGAAGGCGGATTTTGTGCGCGAGATATCGTTTATACGCGGTAATCCGGCTATACACATCGAATAATGTGATGGAGCATTGATTACTGGCAATGGGGCCGCCGTGACAATCAGCGGACAATCCAGAAGCTACCGGAGCAGAAGATGGCTGCCGAACACGATGACGTGCCTCTCAATGCTATCCGGGCGTTTGTGACCATTGCGCGCGAGGGAAGCGTAACGCGTGCCGCGAGCTCATTGGGAACGACACAGAGCTCGGTCAGTCGTTATTTGGCTGTGTTACAAGACTACTTTGGTACGGATCTTGTACACCGGCGAGGCCGGCGGAGCGAATTGACAGAATTCGGTAGGCTCTTCGCGAACGCCGTTGCCGAACCGCTCGACACAGTGTGTTTCACCGCGAAGAGAATGCGGCGTAGAAGCCGAACGGACGCTAATCGAATCGTGGTCCGCACGTCTCTTTCCACCTTCGCATACTCCTTTCTGATTCCGAATCTCCAGGCGTTCTCTGCTGAGATGGGCGGTGTAGTCGTTGATGTGATCAGTTCATTGTCTCCGCCGAGATCCTCCGACAATTACGACATCTTGCTTACTCGCGATCTTTGTGTCGTTGAACCGGCCGACGATTGGGCAATCCACAATGAGACGCTCGTATGCGTAGGCTCGCCAAATCACGTCATGGGAAAAACGCTTGCAACTGCCCGTTCGATGCCAATTCTGAACATCACATCGCGGCCCGACATACTGCCCACATGGCTCAGGGCCATGAACCTGACCGCAAAGGACATCAAGTCGGGGGCGCGATACGATCATAATTACCTTGCTTTGCCGGCCGTCATAACCGGAAAATGCCTGCTGGTAGCGCCTGAAATCATTGTCAGCGATCTCGTGCGCACGGGGGCGCTCCATGTGATACCGGGATCGCGTACTTCAAGCGGCATGCAGTATCGGGCCTATGCGGTGGACCGAAGTGACAATCCCGAAGTCGCTCGTGCCTTTTGCCGATGGGTCGCTCGGCTCTGTAAAAAGGCCGCACTTCCGGAAGCCACCTAACCGCGTATTCGGAGATAGCAGAAGTTCGGTCGATGCTTTGAATAATGCTAGCGCGTCCATTTGCACATGCAGATCGTTCCCGATCGACGGGGAGGCACTTTTTTTGGCAAGTACCGCGGCCAACCCGCAGTCCAGAACGCTAACCGCGCCCCGCCAGAACCCTTTCCGCCTTCAAACCGGCCAACTACAATCGTCTTGTGAGACATTCAGACCGTACCATTAACCAAAAGCTCAGGACCCCTCGCCCCTGTCTTTGCGGTTACGGCGGAGCAATGCGCGATAGCCGCCTCGCATGAGACGCAGTCCCGTCTGGACTAGGCGAATGGTCCGGCTGCGGAGATGGTCTGTTTTCCAGCCGCGATCGGGAATACGATGCTTACCGAATAGGCCTTGCGCGATCTCGCGATAGCTATTTCCTTCCAGCGATCCATCGACTGCACGCAAGGCGAGGATGAGCCGATGACGGGTCAAGATTGGCAGCGCCAGAGGAGGTGGTCCAAGGGGCCGCCGTTCGAGCGCCAGCCAAAGTCGATGAGCTGCCCGCAAACGAACCTCGAAATTGCGATCGAGCGGCAGGTCGACAGCAACCGGTGAGGCGCCCGATGGAAGTTCGCTTAGCCACAGGCGATGCTTCGCTCCTCCGAGCGCCACGATGGCATGCCATCCATCCGGCGCGCAACGAAGCTCGCTGCCCGCTAGCTTGCTGAAATCTAGATCGTACCGTTTGGACGCCGTCGAGCGGACGGCCGCGCGCACGGACAGCACGGTCGACAGCACTTCAGGCGCCCAGAAAATGGCTTGTTGGTCGAACGTCTTTTGCGGATCAGCTGCGAAAAGACAGCCCCCACTGCTGTCGGAAGTGGTCCGCCATCACGCCGGATCGTTCGCTGGCGGCCAGGGCCATATAGTCCCTTCGGTACCCGCAATTGCGGCGCAGCCACTCCCAAGCTATGTCCGCAGCTTCTGCTTTCTTGGCGTCAGGATAGGCTTCCGCTGATTTCCAGTCTGCACCCGGCATCGTACTACTTTCCCTGTATGTTTTTAACGCACGCAAGGGATTGCCGCCCGAGAAATGCGACTATTTCTGGTTGTGCCGATGCAAATATTCGCTATCAATGCAGTTACGCGATGGGACGATTTAATTTTGCGATCGAACATCAACAAGTGACGTCCGTTCCAAACGCGCTCATTCCTCACTCTTCGGCCAACCGCGCTGTAGGAGATGCCGAAATCCGTGATCCGCCGCCCACTTGGCGCGAGCCAGATGACTTTCAAAAGTCTGGCGAGCGCGATCCGGATCAAGGGTAGGATCAATACCAAGCACAATGCGCGCAACTTCGCGCCAATCAGCGTTATCGGCCTCGGCATCCAGGAGACGCATATAGGTGACGGCATGTTGCTCGTCATACGGCGTGAGCTGGGGCGCGTTAGGCGCGGTATCTGCGATCTTGGGATCGGGCGGCACTGTCCGAAAGTCCTATCAGATTGAGAAGCATCGATTTAAGCGAGAGTAGCCGTATTCAGAGCCTCTTCGTAGAGAACCGATTGTCGCGGTCTGCAGGAACATTCCTTGCCAAAGCCAATTAGCGGCTGGCAGCGGTTATTCCCGTCGTTCCCTTCGATTTCGCTCACTCCGACAACCGCCAGAATGCATTTGATCGCAGTCATACGCTCAGAGCGCGATCAGCAGAACTGCCGTCCTGCGTGCGGCGCCGTCGGCCCGAATCAAGAGGTCGACATCGGATGTTTCTCGTCATGACTCGACAGCATTGGCTCACCCATCGCGACATAGCGACGTCTGGATCCAGTACCAGCACTTTCACTTAGCTTACGCGCGGGCTCTGCTGATCTGTATTCGAGGCGAACCTACCGCAATAGGCCGGTTATAGCCAGTGGTTTGATGGCCGTCAGAATGGCTGCTTTAGCGCATGAAAGCTCGTGCGCTTGTCGCCTGGAATGTGCGCCGGATCCGCGTAGATCGCGGTATTTCGCAAGAGGGGTTGGCGTACGATGCACGGGTTGACCGCTCCTATTTGGGCGGTATCGAGCAGCAATCGGAGAACCCGACAATCGATATTCTCGAGCGCATCGCAGAAACGCTTGATGTTCATTTGTCTGAATTCTTTCTTCAACCACCCAAAGGTGCGGCGCCGCCAAAGACCTTGCGTAAGGGTCGCAAGCCGGCACGTTCACGTCGAAAAACGAAATAGCACTCCTCGATGACGGGGTTTGCGCTTGCTGCCCAAGCGGCAAACATCAATGTCGCAATTGCCGCAAATGACGGCAGGGCGCGTTTCCTCGTTTCCAGCGAAGGCGAAAGCGATCTTTCTCACTAGAATTGGTAGCGGGTGTCGCTTCGTGTTTGTCTGTAGACTTCGCCATCGAGATCGACGACCGGTTCGCAGCTAAAGCGCCGTAATTGGTGACCGCGATCAGCAACGATCGTGCCAGATGACTACAATCCTGAGGGCTCTCTAACAAAGGGAACGAATCCCGCTATTCATTAATCGCGATCTAAGAACGGAGCTGCAGATGCCAAGTCCGATAGGTAATCCATGTATCCAACAGCACTCACAAATACCACGACGGTACGTCGCGGAACCGGCGCGGTCGTACCTGGAGGCGCCAGCCGACGAGCTTGGCTGACAATCCCGATGGCAATGACGCCGTTTGCGCTTGGCCGCGCTGCGGCGGCGAACTTCGGCGTAGTGCTCGTTGCGCATTTCATGAGCCCAAGGAAAGTGCAGCAGCTTTAATCAGAAGCGGCACCATAGCGCGATGCTGCTAGAAGTTAGCGGACAACTCAGAGGCGGCCGCGCTAGGCGAGCCGTTCCAGCTCATCTATCTCAGCCGAAACGGCGATGGTCTCGCGGCACCAAAACACGTAGGCAATCGGTCCGCTCGTGCTCTGCAGCGAACCGATTTCAGCGCGGTGATTTCCAAACGATGGAGCTGCAAACTCATGGACATTTGGTCATGAAGCTTGTCGAATATCCTTCCGAACGCTCCACGAGCTCGAACGTCTTTGTTGGCAAGAATCGTTTTGGCAACTGGGTCGTCCGCGAATAGAATGGTATTTTTGGTGGCCTGTTCGCGAGCCGCGCGCAAGCGCTCAAATACGCACTCTGTGAGAATGGCCAACATCCAGAAGCTATCCTCGAGGTACCTAGCGAGATCGAACTCGTTTTTTCCCACAGTCAGCACGAGGCGCGGGGTCTAACAAATCGGCGCAATTGAGAAAGGTTAAGTTAGCTTTGCTGGACCCCCGCGAAAACAGACCGCCACGCCCTTATGTAAGCATGCAGGTTGGCTGTGGGACTCTCACGAGCAGCGCCAAGAGGACGGGAACCAAGCCGGATCTTCGTCGACCGCTGTCGCCGCGTGGGTTCACCCATGGTCATATCCCGGAAGGAATTCTGAAGTCCTTTCTGCGAGGCCGTCAGGTTGGGGCGCGCCTTCGACCCTTAACTCAGGCTATCGATATCGGCCCATTGATTGCAACTCAACAAAGGCGCGACGGTAGCGCTCGTTCAATGGGAGCTGGTCAGGGTCGAGACGTCGCGAGCGCGGCTGAGGTGTATCGCTTCATCAGGCATTGGATCGGACTGCATTTGGATCGAGGTTGCCAAGCGCCTCACGACGCGGTCCTGGTCGGGCGCTCAACGTGTGCAGCGGAGTCCGAACGACCCACTATCAGCCGATGGACCACTCATCGCCGCTACTGTCCCACCTGGATATCGCCGGCCCGCTTCGCCAGCCGGAATCACCGTGGACGGTAGACTCTGACCGAAGATCATCTTAACGGCATGATGTCGAAAAGCACTGCCGAGACAGTGCGGTCATTTGCGTACCTCTATCGAGTCTAGCATGTCATGATGGCTGTCAATAAAGCCTGCGAACACATCCACGATGAACTCAGCGTCGGCGCGCGTCATCGGTGTCGAGATCGATGCGGCAGCCTGCGGTAGGATAACGCCATTTTCTGCAAAGAAACGCGTGAGCTCCTTCATTAGAGTTGCTCCGGCAGGCGTGGGATAGACCTCGCGATAGTCATTCGGAGTTTTTGCCCGCGGATGAATGCGGAAGAGTGAGGCGGCTCCGGTGACACACAGCGGCGCGCCCCGGTTCGAGAGGGTCCGACCAATCCCGTCCCGGACAATGTCCCCAAGGATCTCCAGATGTGCAAAAGCGGCAGGATCTAGATGCCGCATTGCGGCTAGCCCCGCTGTCATGGATAGTGGATTGGCGGAGAACGTACCGCCTTGCGGAAGCAGCGGCCGACCTGCTGAAGCATCGAATACCTTCATTACGTCCTCGCGACCGCCGATTGCTCCAATCGGCAACCCGCCACCGATGATCTTGCCCATCGTGATGAGGTCCGGAACAAGGCCGTAACGGGCGGAAGCACCCTGGAAACTCTGCCTAAGATTGAGGACCTCATCAGCAATGACCAGAATGCCGTTCTCGCGGGCAGATTCCTGCACCGCAGCCATGAAGTCAGGCTTTGGCGCAACGAGGCCACCGCGGCTCGGCATCGGATCCAGAATGACGGCGGCAAGATCGTGCGCATTCGATGATATCAAGCGGCGCACCCCTTCAACATCATTGAAACGCAGCACAACCACTTCGTCGAGCACGCTCACAGGCATCCCCCGATAGAACGCCGTCGACTTGGGCTCAATTGCGTCCCCCCAATTGTCGGGTGTCGCTGCTTGACTGACCTCGACCCAGTTATAGGCGCCATGGTAGGCGCCCTCGAGCTTGGCAAGCTTCGAACGTCCGGTGAAGGCCCGCGCAGCTTTGATCGCAAACAGCACGGCCTCAGTTCCCGTATTGACGAAGCGAACACGATCAACCTGCGGAATGCGGCCGCAAAGTAGTTCAGCGAGTTCGATCTCGCTCTCGGTCGGATTTGCGAAGCAGCTGCCGCGCTGGAGCTGATGCGTTAGCGCTTCCACCACGGGCCCGAAGGCATGTCCATGGATCAACGTCGTAAAGTTGCAATTGAGGTCGAGAAACCGGCGGCCATCAGCATCGAACAGATAGCTGCCCATCCCACGCTCGATGTAGAGCGGGGTTGGATTTCGTTCAATTGTTACTCGCGAGGTACCGTCTGGGAAGACCTTTTGGGCCCGGACAAAGTTTTCGTTGGACCGCTGCCCAGCGCTCAGAAATCCAGTCGCCGTATTGGAACCTGCAATCTCCTGGTTCACAATATCCTCCTCGATTTCTTTGCCACTTTTGCTGAGTGGGCCGACCAACAACCGTCGCGTGCCACAACTTTCGGGCCTTGCTGTTCGGCTTCCGGGAGTGCCGGAGGGTCTCTCTGGGGTGACATCGAGCCAATTTGAGCATCGCGGCGACCTGAAAATCGCTTCGTGCCGAACCGCCGACATTCGGCTTATGCCCTCAACTTTCTACATTGCTCGGTACTCCCATGTATCTTCGAGCCCCGATGGTCGCAAGGTTGCTGGCAGGCACGCCGGGCGCGTGAGCCGGAATCGCAGATTCGGGATTGCGGGGAGTGGCATAAATGACGACTGCGTGTGTGGCGGACTGGGCGGGTGCCCTCAGATAAGCTTCATCATAACCGTGTACGGCGAGATGCTAATTGACGGTACACACCAATAATAGATCGAGATACTACCTACTCTGGTGAGAATAGTGCCTTCGACTATCGAGAGCGCTCTCGCTACGTAGCTAAATTTCCGTCGTACGCCAACGCTTGGCCCGGATGGAAGTATGAGATCGCAAGGTCGCGTTGCCTGCCGCGCGGCGCGAAACCGTATTCGCCGCTTGTCGCCTTGGAGATCGCGCATCGGCTACTCGGCAGTCGGAAGCAGGCTTGGATTCGCTCTTTCCGGCACACGCACGAGCAAGCGTATTCGTTTTAAGGATCGTATAGTCTGAATTTGACGTAAACTCGCCCGGCTATGACATGCGGCACGCGCCTTGACGGTTGGTGTAGCTGCACCGCACGCAGCTCAGCGCATGACTCGTACCGTTTCCTAAGTGTACACCGCGTTTTGTTGCCATCCAGCGGTCCGGGCGATATCGGCGCAAGGACGGCCGATGATCAACGTTGTTGGCGCCGATGAAGTCCATGCAGTGGGGTAGTGTTCGGAACTGCTGCGGAGCACTGAACAGTGCGCCACTATAAATTTCAAACCCGCCGGCTGCCTGAGAGTTCGTCAATCTGATGTAAGGTTACTTTATCGGCCTGGCGATACCGTCTTTGTTTCAGCGAGCTCCCCTTCCGAAAGCATTGCCGTACCGATGATACCGTCCCTAGCCAAGTGCGCGATCTCAATGTCGGAGAGCTCAAGAAGCCCTGTGTTGTCCAAGCGTCGGTGCCGGGTTGCGGATTGCATAGGGTCCTTCACCTTCCCGAATAGGCATTGACGGCTGCGGATGCGAGCCAATGAATGCGCGGTCGACTTCTTGCAGATACCCGCGCAACCTGAGATGCCGATCGCTGAGCAGATCAATTGGCAGGCGGGCCACGCCGGCCGCAATCCTTGCGGCCTGCAACTCGGACATCGCCTGGTCCGCGTCGCGGGTGATCGTCCAGTCTTCAATCGCCCTCTCGATCAACTCCTCGATATCGCGGCGAGCTTCCGCAGATTTCAGCGTCACGTCTGTGGCCCAATCTGGTCGACCAATAAGAACGGCAAGCCTCTGCCACATGTGCTCGTTGGTCGCGGCTACCACGATCCAGTTGTCCTCACCGGCACACCGGAAGCAGCCATGCGGCACGAACTCTGGATGTCGATTACCGTATTTGACCGGTGGCGCACCGTCGATTGAATGGGCAGTGATCCATGGAGCTGCAAAGGGCATCATGCATTCGATCTGCGCAAGATCAATGAACTGACCCTGCCCGCTGGTGCGGGCGTGAATCAGCGCAACTAGAACTGCGGCGCAGCCGTTCAACCCGCCGACGGCATCCCCGAAGGCGATGTGGCTCATCGCGGGTGGCCCATTGTGACTTCCAATCACACTCGGCAACCCCGAGCCCTGTTCGAGAGTCGAGCCGTAGGCTCGGCAACTGCGCCGGACGCTGTTCGTGCCAAAGGCTGACATCGACATCATGACAAGGCGAGGATTGAGCATGCTGAGCACGTCGTAGCCAAGCCCGAACTTCGGCAGCACATCGGCCGAATAATTGTCTACGACAATGTCGGCTCGCGCGGCAAGCCGCTTGGCAAGAGTGCGCCCCTCCAGCCGCGTCAGGTCGAGTGTGATACCGCGCTTGTTGCGGTTCGCCATGCAGAAGCGCGCCGTCTTTTCATACATCTGGTCCTCAATGTAAGCAGCTCGTCGGTCAACGCCACGCCACCAGTCCGGATACTGGATGCCTTCTATCTTGATGACGTCGGCACCGAGATCAGCCAGAGTGCGCGTACATAGCGGACCCGCCCACCCCATCGAGAAATCGACAACGCGAATTCCCTGCAGTGGCGGCGCGCAGGAATCGATGCGGCCGGGCGACGCCGGGGCAGCGCCAGTGAGACGTCTCCGCGCATAGGAGAAGTGCTGCTGCTCGCCGGGAGCCGGAACCTTGCCGCCCCGGCGCGGCGGCGTCGATGTCAGCCGCTGCATCGAGCCAGCCGTCGAGCCCTCTTCTCTGCCAAGCAGGACGGGCACGATAGCGCCGCGCTCCCTCTTCTCCGCATCCTGCAGCAGATCGGACATTTCTGGCACCGGCACGATCGGGATCTTGCGTTTCAGTCCTTCCGTAAACCACTCGTGTGCTGTCCGCGTTTTCAACCTCGGGATGAACTGTCGTTCGATCCGGTCCATGTGTTGCAGACGATCGGCGCCGAGAAGGAGAGCCGTATCGTCACACAATTCGGTCAGATCGAGCATTTCGCAGAACGCGCGCCATTGTGCCGGAGTGATCGTCGTGACGCCGAGCCAGCCATTTTTGGTCTCGTAAATGCCGACCGGAAAGTTCGGCCAGAAGCGGTTGATGCCAATCCGTCGCATCACGTCCCCGCGCTCATACGCCTCGAACATCTGATATTCGCTCAGAACGAGGCTCGATTCAAAAACACTGAGCGACCACGACCATCTTCTCCCACCGCCTTGTTCTTCCGGAATCGTCGAAGAAACCGCGGCGATGAAGCCCCACAGACCGGCCAGGATACCAGTCTGGAAATCCGGTGCGTGCAATGGCGGGCCCTCTACTGGTCCAGCCAGCTTGATGAGGCCGGCGAGCGCGCGGACCGTCGAATCGGTTGCGGCGAATCCTGCATAGGGTCCCTGGCGGCCAAACCAGCTTGCTTCGAGGTAAATCAACCTGGGAAGTCTCTGGCGAATCGCGGCAATATCAATGGAAGGGCAATCTGCGGGATCAATATCGCGGCCATCGATCAAAATGTCGCAATCTTCGATCAATGCCGTCAGCTGCGAAATCGCGTCGGGGTTGTTGTTATCGATGACCACACTTGACTTGTTGAAGTTCAGGAACGCAAACCACGCGCTTTGGCAAGAAGGCGGCGCACTACCGCGGAGTGGATTTCCACCTGGCGGCTCGACCTTCTGAACATCGGCGCCGAAGTCGGCAAACAACCGCGCGCAATAGCTGGTCGCGGCCGAGCTACCTATCTCGACGACTCGCAGATGCGTAAACACTTCCATCGAGGGCTCCATTTTTCCCTGTCATCTGATACTCCGCGATGTCACTTGCCCGCAACGGAGGCCAGTTTGGCGCGGCAAGCGCGGCGCGTCTTACCAGGCGATTAGCGGCGGGGCCGGCACGCGATCCAGCGCACACAAGCATTGATCGAACATTGGCATCTTTCGGGCACCGATGACCTCGTTGATCTTTCGCGAACAGCGATACTGACGTGCCGTCAGCCTAGAGCCCCGCAACTTCTCACCTCGAAATAGCTAAGGGGACAGATCGGTGACTTCTTCTGTCTCCTCCTTGCGGAGGGCAAGCCGCACGGAGGCCTTCTCCACGCCGCCGAATTCGCTGCTGGGCGCCCCTGCTGCAAAGAAGAAGGCATCAAACCGAACCACGAGGGGACCCGCCGCCGATTGGCCTATCAACTCCGGTCGCATTCACGTTCTTCATGTTCACGCGCGACTGAATGCTGTTTTGACGCTGCGTGGCATTCGAGGATGCCGTGAGCCGGAGCGAGGCAGCCATATTGTGCTGTCGGCGATCAAATGCGATATGCATTGGCTTACGCGGCAAACTCGCCGCCCGTGATATCGATGGTTGCCCCGGTGATGAAGCCCGCCATCGGCGAGGCCAAAAAGGTCACGACGTGCGCCACCTCTTCAGCAGTTCCAAAACGGCCGACCGGAATCCTGCTGAGAGCGGAGCGGTTGACCGCGGCCTCAGGTGGTCCAGTCAGATCGCTGAGAACCCGTCCAGGAGAGATACAATTGACCGTAATACCGTGTGGAGCGAGATCCCGCGCAGCAGCCCGGGTTAATCCGACCAGTCCCGCCTTCGACGCGGCATAATGCGGGCCTGCGATCATCGGCATGGCACGCCCGGCGAGTGACCCGATATTGATGATGCGTCCGTAGCCTTTCGCGATCATTGCTGGCGCCAAGAGCCGTATGAGAATGAACGGGCCGTAGAGATTGACATCGATGACCCGCGCCCATTCATCTAGGGACGTCTGCGAAAGCCAAGGTGCATTTTGGTCCACGCGCTTGGGCGAGATGCCCGCATTGTTCACCAAAATCGCTATTTCGCCCCAACGTTCCCGGATGTGGTCAACAAATCCCTGCACATCGTTGTGTCGCGTTACATCAATCCTCTCAGCATAGAGCCGATCTTCCGGGCAACCGAGAAGATTAAGCGCCCGCTCCACGTGTTCCGCTTTTGTCGCCACAAAAGCGACGCGATAGCCATCGACCAAGAGCCGGCGCACGATCTCCAATCCAATTCCGCGCGCTCCTCCGGTCACAAGCGCAACGCGCCGGTCGCCTTGGTCACTGAGTTTTGCTGGCTTCAGCATAGTCGGACTGTCGCAAACCGCGTAAGGAGCGAGCACCGCCCCGTCGAGAACATTGGCCCAAGCGGTCCGGAGAATCCTTCGGCGTCGAACAATTGATCGAGACTTGATGCGCTTTCATCAGCCTTCTCGGTATAACCTGATAGCAACCGTACCGGGCTGCTACATGAATTCATCGGCCGATTCATCACATCACCTCAGAGGGTATGGCTTTCCGGTTGTCTCTGCCACTGCTTCCAAGATGCAGTCGCACAATCGCTCAATATCATTTTCTTCATGATCGGCCGTAATGCACACCCGAATCCCCGCCTTTCCTTGCGCGACCGTTGGGAAGAACGTCACCGAAGTGTAGAAGTCGGCATCGAGAAGCTTTTTGGCGATTGCAATCGCCTTGGTTTCCGATCCTATTGCAATCATTCTGATGGGAAATGCATTTCCTTGCTGGGCGGTTGCAACATGACGATCAAAGACCTTGATACGTTGCGCTAGCCGCCTCTGCCGATCGCCGAGTTCTGCCGAGCGGTGAATCTTGCAAGACCCAAGCGCCGCACCAACCGCCGCCAGATTGGGGGGCACCGAAAACGCATAGGGAACTGAGTACCGTCGAAACAGAGCTTCTTGGTCGCCCGTTCCAAGCATCACCATGCCGCCCGATGCGCCGAAGCCCTTAGCCAGCGAGGCTACTATGATCGTGCGGTCACCCAGCACCTGCGGAAATTGAGAGCGAGCAAATCCTTCACCTTGGCGTCCGAAGATCGATATTCCATGAGCATCGTCGATATAGAGAAAGAGCCCGTACCGTTCCTGGAGTTGGCGCAGTTCCTTGATGGGCGCGTTCCCCCCCATGGAATAAATACCATCGCATACGTAGGCAACCACTGGATGTTCGCGGCACAAGCGCTCGAGAGCGTCGATGTCGTTGTGCTCGGTCGTTTCCAAACGCGTTTCATCAGCGACCACTGGCTTGTGATAGGCCAGCGATATGTGCGCAAGGCGGTCGAATACGACAAGCGGCTTTCTTCCGCCCGTCAATTGCCCCGAAGAAAGGAGGGGCATCGCACCCAGATTGGCGAGCATGACAGTGGAGAAGGCGACCACGGATGCGCAGAACATCTCCGACAGGGTCGCCTCAAGCTCTGCCAGTAGATCGAAATTGAGGCGCGTTCGTGCGCATGACCAGTGCAATGACCGATGCGCCTCGATTGCGTCGATCGCGCCAGCGATGATCAGAGGATGATTGTCCAAGCCAAGATAGGAACATCGCACGAAATCAATTTTTTCCGCTCGACCTTCAAGTGGACCGGAACCCAAAACAAAGGCGCGTCCGGTCATGGAACGTCCATGGACGGCCATGAGACCAGCCTCATGGGCTGCGTCAAAATACGGACGGCTCTTATTGATCATATAAGCGGTGTTCCGAAGATGTCCGGCCGGCCGACCATCATCGGAGAGCGGGGTCCGCTTTTGCATTTCATTCTCCATTTAATCTCCCAAGCATGCACCCCAGCGCCTGGATGCGTGGGACGGACCGGTGCCCGGCGAGCTCAACGCCGCGGTGGAGCTTCGGAACATCTTACGGGCAGCCCACCAGCCTCGCTTGGACCGGACAGGTTAAATCACCACCGAGATCACTTGGGCAGCTACCAGATCAGATGGGACCAACGGCGTAGGCCGACAGTGACGATCAGCTTGGTGATCGAAAGCGGAATGATTACAGATTTCGATTGAAATCTCTAATTTGAGGTCGGAGGCCAGAGAGCAGTGAGCATTGCTTTTTCACTTTCTGAAACGGATGGTGGCACCGATTCTGGGCGCTATGTCGCAGCATTAGGCCGCCGAGCAGCAATCACAAACTAAGTGAGTTCGATCTCGCTCTCAGATTAAAGTTATGACTGTGGATCATCTTCGTAGAAAATTGCATTGATCTTGACCTTGCCCCGCGGGTCTACTCCAGTTTGAAGTTCGTTCTGGCCCACGACAAAGGACCAGAGCATTGCGATGGGCCATGATACTCTCCTCTTTTGATCTGACCTTCCTATAATGAGAGAGGAGGACGGGGCGGACCATCCCATTAATGGTGACGCCCGCGGCTAAGCGGAAAGCTATCGCCCATCTCCGAGACGCCTTCGGAATGAGCGAACGGCGGGCGTGTAAAGCCATCGGCTGGTCGCATGACCATGAGATACCAGACGACCCGGGCGGACGACGCCGGCGTTCGCCAGCGCATGAGGGCGATCGCCCAGGAGCGCCGCCGCTTTGGCTATCGGCGCCTCCACGTTCTGCTCAAGCGGGAGGGCCATGTGATCAACCACAAGAAGCTGTTCCAGCTCGACCGGGAAGAGAAGCTAACGGTGCGTCGCCGTGGGGTCGCAAGCGGGCATCGGGACACGGGCGCCGATGACGGTGCCGATGGCGCCGAACGACCGCTGGTCGCTCAACTTCGTATCGGATCAGCCCACCGATGGTCGCCGCTTCCGTATCCCACCGTGGTCGATGATTGTACCCGCGAGTGCCTGGCGCTGGTAGCCGACACCTCGCTCTCCGGCGCCCGGGTGGCTCGGGAGTTTGACCGGCTGATCATTGAGCGCGGCAAGCCGAAGATGGTGGTCAGCGACAACGGCAGCGAGCTCGCCAGCAACGCCATCCTGACATGCGCCTATCAGAACCGCGTGGCATGGCACTACATTGCTCCGGGCAAGCCCATGCAAAATGCCTTCATCGAAAAGCTTCAACGGCCGACTGCGCGATGAACTGTTGGACGAGATGCTGTTCACGTCGCTGGCCCAGGCCCGCGTTGCGCTCGGATGCAGGCGGGCCGATTATAACGAGGCACGACCACACTGCGACTCGGATGGAAAACACCATCTGAGTTTCGCGTTCACCTGCAACCCGCGACGGGATCTGGCGCTGCGCTATGCCCATGGCTCCGCACCAGCTCCGGTCGCTACCACCGCCCATTCGGGTAAATCCACCAGCCAGGGCGAACTCAGGACTGGATAAAACTTGATGTGGTGGAACGGCCCGCTCCAACCGCATCAAAGTGCTAGAACGTGGTCATTGTTCGAACGCCACAAAGGAGTCCGTTCCGTGAAACAGGTTAGCACCATCGGGATAGATTTGGCCAAGCACGTTTTCCTGGTTTACGGCGCGGATCCGGAGGGCTCGCCCGTGTTTAACAGGAAATTGCGGCGCAGCGAGGTTCTGCGCTTTTTCGAGAAACTGCCACCATGCCTGGTGAGGATGGAAGCCTGCGGTAGTGCCCATTATTGGGCGCGCGAGATCGCAGCTCTCGGTCATGAGGTGCGGCTCTTCCCGCCGGCTTATGTCAAACCCTTCGTAAAGCGAGGCAAAACGGATGTGACGGACGCAGAGGCCATCAGCGAAGCGGTGACCCGAAAGACCATACGCTTCGTCCAGCAGGACGGTAGAGGGCAAGGTGCAACAACAGGCGATGCACCCTTGGGACGAATCCCGAAACGAGTGAAGCCACTGCCCCAGTGCGCTCAAGCGCGTAAACTTGATTTGGCTCCTCGTTCCGCGGATCTCATCGAGGCCAGCGGCCATATTGTGCCGCGCGCAAAGGCCGGACATATGACCGCACCGTCCCAATGTGTGAAATCGACTGAAAACGCTCTTGCCTCGCGGGCCGTTCCACATATGGGGGCCAGTCAGACCGAAGCTCGCTTTCCATTCGTACGTCCGAGAGGCTGACATCGTGCGGAACAGATCGACCGAAAGGCCTACCTATGCGTCTTCATAAACCGATAACTGCTCTTCCAAAAAGGGGCTGCGCATCGTGCTCTGGGCCCCGTCTTGCACCAGCATAAACTTCAGCATGGACAATTAGTGGGTTCGACGGGCCATCTCGACTCATGCGTTCTTCTGTCATCAAGATGATTGCCGACCGCGTTTGCCGACTATGATCCAATCAAGCTTTTAATCCGGGTGCGTCGCGCCGGACTGATTTCTATGCGATGCTACCTTTTGCATTCTGAGAGGTGAATAATCATCGTCTTTATGTATGGCATCCCCCCGTCGACGGCGTGCTCCGCGTCAGACCTGGCCGCTTACGGCCGAGTGTTATCTCGATAGACGTTGCGATCGAACTTCGTTCCTATCACTATATGAGATACGGTTCGAATAATGCCATCGATCTCGTTCAACCTAGCGACCTCTACGCCCAATTGCTCAAGCGTTTCGGCCACGACATGGATAATAAGGTCCCAATCACCTGCTGTTACATACACCGCCTGCACGGTCGGAATGACCTTCAATTGACACTCCACATCGGCATACCTTTTGTTGGCCACAACTGCCAGGGTAAAGCAATGTATTGTGTTTTGGCTTAGACATCTGCCAAGGCGTAGCACATACCCGTCAATGACGCCGCTCGTCTCTAGCCGTTTGATGCGTTCTTGGAGCGTGGTGCGGGAAACACCCAGCTGACGCGCCAGCGACGCGATCGGTTCGCGCGCGTTTCGTTGCAACAACGTGAGCAATTGGCGATCTTTGTTGGTGAGCTTCATGGTCGTCCTTTGGGCTTGAACACACCTCTGCACGGTCCACCAGCCGGTGACAAGAATGTCCACCAGCATCTCTCAAGACCACATTCTCGTCATGCTTTGCGTCCGCGAGGTGGCCAATCGCCTGAAGGACATCGCCCCCGGCCTAGAACTTCTCTTGCTGGAAGCGGCGCTGAACGTGCGGAGGTCGACCGCGTTAAAAAACTGTTGCAGCATAAGCCCTCGATACCGTTGAGCATCAGTGTGAGATCGGAAAGAAGGCTCGATCTCGACGGATCACGAAGGGAAAACCGTTTTAAAGTGATGTGCTCGCAGATGCTGTCCGTTTGCATAGCAGCCCTATCCTCGGGGTCGGCAGTGGGGCGCAACGCTACCAAGCCAGTCGCGTGTTTCTTAATGTGAATGATTGGGCGGGAGATATAAAACACAGACGATCGGGTTGCTCTTTGGGATGTCAGCGCACCCAAATGCGGGGCTAGGATCGACCGCCCCATAGTGCCGCCTCGGTAATCCTTGTAAGGCACAGGTGCGATTGTGAGGGTGCCGCCAATAAGCACGGAATAGCGAACTTGGTCAGTCCTGGTCCACGTCTGGTTTCAGAGCTGCCGATGTGGTGGACCGATGTTATCGGCGAGAGAAACTTGCCGGGTAGGTAACCCAAGTGCCGAGAAAGTCGACGCCTTCGTCGGCAGTTGGCGCCACCTCGGGCGGTGTGACGCGATCGCAACAGGTAAAGATCGTATACATTCCACCGTCAGGCGCGC
Source organism: Bradyrhizobium sp. Unk1 (assembly GCF_059512345.1). Lineage (NCBI taxonomy): Bacteria > Pseudomonadati > Pseudomonadota > Alphaproteobacteria > Hyphomicrobiales > Nitrobacteraceae > Bradyrhizobium > Bradyrhizobium sp. Unk1. Next base: position 5,417 of record NZ_JCAMOP010000018.1, on the reverse strand, counting down.
AGCCGCGGAACTGATTTTTCTGGTATGGAGAAGCGCTGGCGCGCGTACGATTGCAGCTCCAGGTTCTATCGCTGAGCAGTCCGGAGGAGACTTTTTGCATTTCACTTTTTCACGACGTTCCCATTTTTCTCCAATCAGTCGACACTCATCTCGCCCTTGGCTTGCTATTCGTACGGGCCTCGAACAGACCCAACTCTCATTCGCCCTGGAGAAAGATATTGCCGGCTAGACAGCCTGTCCGCTCCAGACTTGGTCGATAAGGGGAATAATGTTTATCGGTCAAGACCATCTCACTCATCATGGTATTCTGCAGGTTCGAGCTAAACGTTAGATCGGAACGTCCAGGGAGTATTCGTCAAAGTCCGCACCAATCGACACCGCTCTTCAAGCGAATGGCTACCAGGTGACGTGTGACATGAGCGATTTGACGAGGCTATGCTTGCCAGGGGCCTGTCATCTCGATCAATTGCTAACGTTGGTAGTTGACCAGGCCGCAAGCTGTCGCGTCCCGGCACACAACTGACGCAGAAACTACTCCGGCCTTTGCGTTGATCAAGAGCGTGCCGATTCTAGACCCATGGCCATAAATAATCGCCCCATCCGCAATTGACCAAGTGAACGACGATAACAGACTGCGCTGCAGTTTCGCGGCAGCGCGGACAGCGTCCGCGACGCTAGACCGCTCGAGCGCGGCGGGGCGGGTCTGGAGGCAGCCGGACCTTCGGACCTTTGATGAAGAGTGACCGTCCGCGTGACGCCGACTAGCGCCTTCTCGAACGCGATAGATTCCGCGCTTTCGTAACTTGCGGTGTATCGCTCCGGCGGTGACCGCTTTGCGCGGTTCGATGGAGGATGAAGACATAGGCGTATGACTGACCATATGCCTATGCCGAAGGTTTCCCGACTTGAAGTCGTCTCGACGAGCGCTCGACGCCGTTGGACATTGCAAGAAAAGCAGCGGATCGTCACCGAGAGCTATGGCGGGCCGCGTCTGGTGTCGGTCACGGCACGACGCAACGGGCTGTCGACACGCCAATTGTTCACGTGGCGCCGGTTGGCGTGCGACGGCAAGTTGAGCGCGGATACCGCGCCGGCGCTTGTTCCGGTTGAGATCACGCCTGCGGCGGCTCCGATCTCGAGTGACGTGCCACAACCGCTGTCTCTGCGCAACGTCCAAGGGCCGGCATTATCGAGATCGAGCTTGGCGGCGGCTGTCGCGTGCGCGTTGACCGGGACGTGGACACGAGGCGCTGCAGCGAGTTCTTGAGCTTCCGAGACGGCGATGATCCCGATCCCGAGCGGCATCAGGGTCTGGATTGCCACCGGCCACACCGACATGCGCCGCGGCGTGCAAGGCCTGGCGCTTGCGGCCCGGGAGAGCCTGAAGCGCGATCCTCATGCTGGTGATCTCTACATCTTCCGCGGTCGCCGCGGCGATCTGGTCAAGCTCCTCTGGCATGACGGGCTTGGCATGTCTCAACGCCAAGCGTCTGGATCGAGGCAAGTTCATCTCCTATGGCCTTTGTCAACTGTTTTGAATTCAGCTACCCGATCGCCCGTTTTGGGACGTGGATGTTTAATGCATACGATCCGCACGGGTGAGGACGCCGAGTGTTCTCGACGGTCGCTCAGACTCCTGTGCGGGGATTGGCCGCGCTCGGCGTCCGCGCTGATGCGGATCGTAGGATGCGTGGTCGTTTACGCGCCTAGCGGGACGCGCTGGCCGATGGAGCAGATGAAGCCGAGCAGTTCCCGCGCAACTGCAGCGGTGGCGACGACTGAGCGTTTTCCGCGCGCGGTAAGCTTCCGATAGGTCTTGTGCAGACGTAGCTGCGCTTCCAGGCCAGAGCAGCGATATCTTGTGAAACTGGCGGGCAATGCTCTTTCCATTGCCCGACCTTCGGCGTGGTAAGATAGCTCCAAGCAGCTTCACACAGTACGGCCCGCGCGATCGAACTGCCCGCCTTGGTGATGTCGCGCGGCCTTACCGTGCCGCCGCTACTGTGCTCGCCTGGGACGAAGCGGGCCATTCAAGATTATGTGGCGGACGGAGACTGATCGACATTGCCCGGCCATGGCTCCGATATCGCGAATGGTCGCGCGAGCCGGTGATCGAGGTTCCGTTCCAGCAGTGGCAAGGCCGGGCTCGAGAGTTCCTTCAGTGGTCCTCGGCAACCAACCAACAGCTGTCTAACTTGAGACCAAGCGACGTCGATCACTACCTCATCAGTGCAGGAACTCAGCGTTGGTCTCGCACCTCTACAGCCAGCAATGCGGGAGCGTTGCGGGTATTTCTCCGCCATGCAGCGTCTGAAGGGGCGTGCCCCGCGCCCGGCCGCAGCGATCCGCGGTCCTCGAATCTATCAGCAGGAGTCACTGCCGTTCGCGCCGCCGTGGTCCGATGTACAGAGGATGTTGGCAGATACTTTGACAAACCGACCACGCCACGTGCGCGATCGCGCGATCCTGATGTTGCTGGCGATCTATGGGATGCGTTCCAGCGAGGTTGCATCTTTGCGACTTGACCAGGTGGACTGGGGCCACCGCGTCATCCGCCTGTTCGCCTGAAGCGTCGAGGACTGCAAGCATACCCGCTGGTTGGGTCGGTCGCTGAAGCGCTCGCCCGATACATCGATACTGTCCGCCCCAATACACGGCACCAGGAGATCTTCATCGACCTGCAGTCACCCGGGCAACCACCGACGCCCGGCGCAATCTATGGCGTCGTTAGTCCCAGGTTGCTGACCCTCAGCGTTCAGATCGCCCACCGCGGCCCGCATGCGTTGCGTCACGCCTGCGCGGCGCGCCCGGTTGCTGATGGCCTATCCTTCAAGGAGATCGGCGACCACCTGGGTCATCGCAGCACATCGGCCACCAGCATATACGCGAAGGTCACCCTCGCAGCCCTTCGTGAAGTCGGTGGCTTCGACCTGGGGGATCTGTGATGAAGCTGATCGACGTGATCGACGCCAATGTTTCCCTGCAATTGTCGCTGGGCATGCGCTTCGAATCGGCGCACCGCTTGCTGAGGCAGTTTGCCCGCGATGGGAGACGTTCGCATGGACGAGATCCAAGCGCAGAACATGGCGGAGTTCCTGCGGGGTGCAGGTCCGCTCAATGCGACGTGGGCGCTCAAGCATAGCGTGTTATCCGGATTGTATCGGTTCGCGATCGCCAGGGACTATGTCAGTGCCTCGCCCCTCCCGACGAGCGTGCCGAAGCTGCCACCGCAACAAACGCCATATGTCTACTCGACCGACGAGCTGCTTCGGCTAGTCGATGCCGCATCGGTTCTGCATGTTGGCCACAGTCGCTTGCAGGCACCGATGTACCGTAAGCGGCAAGCTGAGGCCGTCAGGCGGCGTGGTTCCATGGCATAAGCGCGTCGATTTCACTGCTTGGCCAGCCGTTGGCGATACGCTGAAGGGTTAGGGTGAGCCAAGCGAACGGATCGACGTTGTTCATCTTCGCTGTCTGCAGCAGTGTTGCGATGGTCGCCCAGGTTCGTCCGCCGCCGTCGCTGCCCGCGAAGAGGCTATTCTTTCTCGTGATTGTTTGTGGCCGGATGGCGCGTTCGACGATGTTGGAGTCGAGCTCGATGCGACCATCGGTCAGGAAGCGTTCGAAGATGGCACGGCGCGAGACGGCATAGCGGATCGCCTCAGCCAGTTTTGATTTGCCGGAGATGCGCCGCAAGGTCTGCTGCCAGAGACCGAAGAGATCTGCGACGATCGCCGCGGAGGCCAGCTGGCGCGCGGCAACGCGGGTGTCAGGGCTTTGACCGCGCACGGATTTCTCGACCTGCCAGAGCCTCGCCATCCGCTCGACCGTCGCCGTTGCCACTTCTGAGCTCCCCGCAACATGCAGCTCGTAGAACTTGCGCCGGCTGTGTGACCAACAGCCAGCCAATGTGACGCCGTCATTGCCGCGATCGGATCGCGCCAGCTTGTTATAGGCGGCGTATCCATCAACTTGCAGGATGCCGTGATAACCATTGAGATGACGGGCCGCGCATTCGCCGGCGCGGCTGTCTTCGAAGCGATAAGCCACCATCGGCGGACCGCTGCGGCCAAAGGTTCGGTCATCCCTGGCATAGGCCCACAAATAGGCTGTCTTCGTCGATCCGGAGCCCGGAGCGAGCGTTGGCAAAGTAGTTTCGTCGGCAAAGACCCGTTCGGCCTTCTTGACCTCGCTGAAGATGTAGTCGGCCATGATCTCGAGCTCGAAGCCGAGCTTGCCCATCCATTGCGCCATCAGCTGCCGGTCGAGTTGGACACGATCGCGGGCGTAGATGGCCTGCTGCCGGTAGAGCGGCAGGCCGTCGGCATATTTGGCGACGGCGATCTGGGCCAGAAGGGCTTCGGTCGGAATGCCTCCTTCAATGATATGAGCTGGGGCCGGCGCCTGGATCACGCCGTCCGCGTTCTTGAAGGCATACTTGGGACGGCGCGTGACGATGACGCGGAACTTCGCCGGCACCACATCCAGACGCTCCGACACGTCCTCGCCGATCAGCACCTTCTGCTTACCGGCATGCACGGCCAGCTCTTCCGGCTCAATGACGGTTTCGATCCGTTCCAGATGGGGCGCAAAGCCCTTGCGCCGGCGCGGTGCACGCGTGCCATCCGTTTGCGCACGCCCCTTGCTGACCTGAGCCTTGATCGCAGAGATGCCGATCTCGATCTCCTCGAAGACTAAGGCCTGCTGTTCATCGTCGCCGTTCGCCGAGCCGAGCTTCTCCGATCCTCGGCCGAACCGGGCGCGGTCGAAGGCCTTCAGGATCTGTGTCAGCCGCTCGATGCGCGCATCGGCATCGGCGTTGCGGCCCTTGAGATCGGCGATTTCGCTCGCCAAGGCATCGGCGCGAGCCACTTTCTCGGCCATGGCAAGAACCATGGCCTTCAGCGTCTCTACGTCATTCGGGAGGCTGAGATCGGGCGGCGACATTGACCCGACCAGAGCACATTTCGCTCCGGTTCTCTCGTCCTTTCAGGCCGTTGATTCACTTCGCCGCAGTGCTTTTACCCAACAATTTCCGGCGGCTTGACCGCCATGGTCCGGACCCGCTTCCAGTCCATCCCATCCACCAGGGCCATCAACTGCGCGGGATTCAGCTGCACCCGATGATGCCCGATCCGCGGCCAGCAGAACTTCGCTTTCTCGAGACGTTTCAAATAGAGGCACACGCCGGAGCCATCCCACCACACGATCTTGATTCTGTCGGCTCTTTTGGCCCGGAATACATAAAGCGCACCGTCGAACGGATCCGAGCCCGCATCGCGCACCAGCGCAACAAGGCCATCGATACCCTTGCGGTTATGTGGTGCACCACATAACCGCAATTATGCGGAGCCCACGATTATGCGGAGTGTGCGGCGGGAAGTTGGTTCCCGCCGCGGTCTTCTCGCCTATTTCAC
>NZ_JCAMOP010000017.1:0-190518 GCF_059512345.1 Bradyrhizobium sp. Unk1 | reverse complement strand
ACACCCACATCCTCTCAGCCAGGAGGCGATCTACGCCACCTTGCCCCTCACGCCGCGGCAGCGGCTTCGTTCAATCCCAAATCGATTCAACCTAACCCCATCCCGCTTTAGACGAGCAGGCGGAGAAGTCGCGCAAACCGCGTGCGGGCCACCAAGGGCCGGCGGGCGAGCTGCAGGTGATCGTGGCTACTCATTCGCCAAACCTATCGGCATGGGTCGAGAGCAAGAAGCTCGTCTTTTTCCGGTCGTTCCTGCCCGCACCGGCGGGCTCGGCGCCGACCGTGGCGGAGGAGGAGGCGCAGCCGCTCGCCGGTGTCCCTGCCGAGATGATGCCGGAGATCGAGCCGAATCCGATCATGCCGGTCGGCAGACCGAGGCGGGTAACACGCTGCATCCCGCTGGCGGCGTTAGCGCTCGATCCGGCCGAGCGCCGGAAGGTCGATCGTTATCTGGACGTGACCAAATCGGCCTTCCTGTTTGGCGGCCGCGTGCTGCTCGTGGAAGGCATTGCCGAAGCGCTGCTGCTTCCCGTGATGGCCAAGAAGATCGTGCTGAAGAATGACGCCGACAAGCTTCGCCTGTTCCGTTCGGCGGTCTTTGTGCCGATAGACGGGGTAGATTTCCAGCCCTACGCCAAGCTGTTGCTTTCGCCACTCAACGAGGTCCGAATCGCGGATCGCTTAGTCGTGGTGACGGACGGCGACGGTGCGGACATGGCAGAGGGCGAGGTAACGCCCGGCGCTGGGCGCAAACGCGGCCTCGAGTCTCTTGTCGCCGGTTTTGGGGCAGCGGATCTCCTCGATGTCGTCATCAACGACTATTCGCTCGAGACCGAGCTTGTCCGCGCGGGCAACGCTGGCGTTCTGAAGGAGGTCTATCTCAAGCTCCACCCGCGTTCCGGCGACAAGTGGGATGCGGCGGTGGGTCTGACCGATGCTGCCCAGGCGGTAGCGGTCCAGAAGCTTTTCGAGACGACACGCAAGGGCGATTTCGCGCAACTGGTCGCCGAAGAAATCAACAACGGCACAGCCTTCACGGTGCCAGGCTATCTGAAGACGGCGATCGAGGCCTTGGTTAAATGATTGCCAAGCCGTTCGAGCCGACCGATGAGCAGCGGCGGGTGATAGAGCATGCAGGCTCGGCGTTCATCGCTGCTTGCCCCGGCGCGGGGAAGACGCGCGTAATGGTCGAGCGAGCGCGGAAGCTTCTTGGCGGCAGACCGACAGGCTGCGGCATCGCCTTTCTATCGTTCACCATTGCCGCAGTCTCCTAATTGGAGGATCGGTTGCGTCGAGAGCGGCTGGTCGAGACCCCGGCCTTCCCGCATTCATCGGGACGTTCGACGCGTTCCTCTGGCAATTCCTCATCGCGCCGTTCGGCGTCGATGGCTGCGCTGCTAAACCGAGACTTATTCCGGACAAGGACGATCGCACGATACAGCCGTTTCCTGCCGCGCAGGCCCTACCGCTGGAGTGCTTCTATCGAATGACGGGAAACGCTATCCCCGCCATGATCCAGCGTCACGGCTTTCGCGGGAAGATCAAGGCGCACGAGACGGCGGCACGAAATACACGCGCGCGCTTTCTGGAGCGCGGCGAACTCGACTTTGCCGATGCGCGTTCCGTGGCGCTTGCCCGGCTGCGTGATCCGGCTTGCGGCGCGGTCCTGGAGCCGGCGTTTGCGGCGCGCTTCCAGGAGCTCATTGTCGACGAGGCGCAAGATTGCAATCCGGTCGATCTGGAGATCATCGCCTGGTTCCGAGCGGCTGGCATTCCCGTCAAGGTCATCTCCGACCCGAATCAGGCGATCTACGGATTTCGGGGCGGCGTGACGCGAGAGCTTGGCCAGTTCGCCGAGACGTTCAGCGACGCCGAGCGTCTGCCCATGAACGGAAACTTCCGCTCTAGCGGACACATCACAAAGGGCGTGGTGGCCTTGCGCGCGCCCAACATGCGCGCTGCGATCGACGAGGCTCTGGGAGAGCATCGGGAGGAGTCGACGGCGGTTCAAATCCTGTCCTATTCGGGCAAGGGCGTTCCGTCGACGATCGGGACAAAATTCCAGCAGCTGGCGGCAGCAATGGGGCTCGCGGCCCGAGATTGCCCTGTCGTCTCGGCGACGCGGCGGACCGGCGCAAATGCCCTTGGTCATCCGCAGGATTCCGGGGTCCGAGATCTCAGCTACAGGCTGGCGGTCGCGGTCAGCGATTTCCACTTTTCGTTCGAAGTAAGTGGCCGGAAGGAGGCTCTCGTCGCCATTCACCGGATCATGCTCGAATTGAGTGGCCGGATGGGCGGCAAGACTTATCACCAGCATCTCGCCGATGCTGACGTGGGCCCCGACGCGTGGCGGCCAGAGGCACTCGCTTTGGCTCAGGCGCTCCGCTTCTGCCCGGAGCGGTTCGCCACAGCCGAGGCATGGCACGACGAGGCGCGCAGGCTACTCGCGCCGCTGCTTCCGGCCGACGGCCAATCCATCAATCAGCGGCTTCGTCGCAATGGTGAGCTGGGGAAGGCATTGTCGGTCGCTCCGGCATCCGGCCACCCCGCACGGACCATCCATAGCGTGAAGGGTATGGAGTTTCCCGGGATCTGCGTAGTGATGTCGCCGAGCACCGCGAAGGGTATCATCGATTCCCTGGCTGGTGCTGCCGCGGGCGACAACGAAGAAGCCCGCAAAATATACGTCGGTGCATCAAGGGCGCAGCGTCTGCTGGCGATTGCGCTGCCGCGGACGCAAGCCCCGCGCCTGCGGGATGTGATGGTGGCTATTGGCGGCGCGGTTGAGCTTGTCTCGCTTTAGCAGATGATGCTCAAGGCCTTAAATTGGTCGAGTCGCTTCATCCGCCTCGCCAGAGGGCCGAGCCGTAGATCGGCGCTGCAGAGATGCGATGATGTTGTCCAACCGTCGCAGTAAGTCATCGTAAGTCAGGATGTCGATCATGTTGGCGTATTTGCGCTTGATGATCTCCAGATCGAGTTGCTGGCTCCCATCTAAGGCCGAGGAACCATTCGAGCGTCGGTCACGGCCAAGGATGATCATGGCCTTGGGGCTTGTGACATGAATTGTCATGCCAGCCGGAAGCTTTGCGGAGTAACGTTGCGTGAGGGCCTTCTCGCCGGCCAAACCCCATTTGGACAGGTGGAACAGGTAGTTCTCCGCCTGCATGATGCTGCCCGAGAGCTCCTTGGTTGGGATGTAGTTGTCTCGGTACGGAGTGCGAGCCATGAGCGCATCGTCGAAAGGCTTCTTGATCTCAATGACGTCGATGTTCCCGGCCGCGTCTACCAGCGCCAGATCAATAAAACGGTCCTTGGTGGTTCCCGGAGCGGAATAGGCGTCAAGCACCTTCACGTTCGACAGCACTGCCACGTATTTTGAAAAGATGAGCAGGAGGAAGTTGAGGATCATCTTCTGCCAGTCGCGTTCGGACCGCGCTGCGCCGTCTCGCAGCCATCCTGCGATTGTGTCGCGGATGAACACGTATTTTTCGATCTCCGTCTGGAGCAGCTCTTGCTGCGCCAATGGCACGTCGGTTGCGGTCGAGCGCCGGCGGTAGGCTTCGTACTGTGCCCGGGCGTCCTTCAGAGGCGTGATGTAGTCGCCAATCACGGTTGCCACCCTGGCGGCGGCATATCGGTTGAGTTCGCCGGTATTGGGGAATTTAGTCAGCAAGACCTGGAAATCGCCGATCGGAATAGCTCCGGCCCGGTCGCCCCCAATAATTACCGGCTGATCAGGCGCAACGAGATCTGCGATCTTACCGAAAATGGAGATGTTCCGCTCGGCCACGAAAATCTTCCGTTCGATCTGGAGGCCCGTCTCGACGATGAGCACCGGGTTATCAATATCAAAAATGCGGGCCTCAATGTGGAAGTACCCGCCCCGGCGCGCTGCAAAGCGGAAGCGATACTGAAAGTTCTCGAAGTCATTCTCGTCGTCTGTCCCGGCCGGCTCCGCGACCAAGTCCTGACGATTGAACGTGAAGACTCGGCTAAGGGTGACCGTGCCGCGGTCTTGCAGCTCGCGCCAGACCCACCCGTTTCCTTGCTGCTCGGCCTGATAAGTCAACATAACTCCGGCCGTAGAAATTACAAAATCAACCAAAGCTATGTTTCTCCCAAACAATAAGCCCGAATTATATCAATGACCCGCTTAGACTTGGACGACACAGACGAGGCAGACGGAGAAACCGCTATCGAACCGAAGCGCGCTTCGCTATGAGTGGAGCCCACTGGGACCTGGCTCGAACCATATTTAGGATTGCTGCTCCTTCCAACGACGATGCTGCTCACGGAGCGCTGCCTCAGTTGAGGCGAGCAGGCGATCGTAGTCCAGGCCGTTCGGGCTTTCGGTGGCCACCTGGGCGGAAGTGACTACGAGCCGCCACGCGGCATACTCGTGAAATGGGTTTAGCCCGATAACGTTGCCGAGTGTGAGATCGCTCGGCGCCGGTGCCGACAACAGCTTGGCAAAGGCTATGATGGCGGCATTCATATCCCAATTCGAGACGAACAACACTAAGGCGCACAGGGCGAGCAATGCGATCGGTGGTCCTTTGGCCCTATAATACTCTGGACGGATCTTGCCAAGAACGATGCCGCCATTCGTAGCGACGAAGACGCTCAGCGAGACAGCGGCATCATAGTAGGGCTGGAGTATCGTGGGGTCGAACACCTCGCGCTGATAGTGCTTCCGCAAGAGCTCGCCCGCCTGTCGCCACGTCCCGTCGTCGACTGGGATACCCTTTATCAGTTCGAAGAGATGTAGGTGATCTTCGGTGAATTGATATTTGGCTGCCGTTTTCCAGTTGAAAGCGGGCATTTCTGCTTGAGATGGGTGAAATTTCCAGCGCTGCTAGTGGGGATGGCGCTGGAGCGCCCGCGTCCAGGAAATTGCCTCTGGCGGCATCGTTAGCGTGAAGCGGCTGGCAGACTTTAGGTCGAAAAACCACTGACGCATGTCCCGAATTCGCCGTTGGTCAAATAAGCCTTGCTCGATACCTTTGCATACGAGGAGCCTCACAGTTCGGGTTTCTGCGCTTTTCTCCGATCCGAAGTCGAGGAGGCTTGCCTGGGCGGAGCGATTTTCATCATCGCCGTAGAATTCGCAGAACGGATGGTGGGCGTCGCCACCATTCGGATCGACGAACCTGAAGTGGGCTTGCCGGAGAACGGCCCTTGATGTGCGCGACTTTGCGGAGCGAACGACGCGAGCACCGAACTTGCCGCACGATGAGCATTGAATATCGGCACGGATCGCGTCGCCAGATGCGCTGAGAAGCTCGGCCCCATCGCGTTCCGACGTCGGCTGCACACCTGTCAACAGCAACGCGAGCTGGTCGACATCGAGTTCGCGGGCGAATCTGACTGAAAAAGCAGTCGCTGGCATTTACCCCCCAAGCACATTTGATCGTTATGCGTCGGGCGAAAGATCAGCCGACGCGACAGTAAACTACATATCAGGCTTATTGCCGAAGACGTGTCTGCGTCGATCAGTGGCCCAATAGGCGGGCCACTCCTTTTGCGTTGAGATCGACCGGCTCTTTCTGACGCTCGAGGACATCGGCGTAAGCATCTCAGTTATCGGCGCTCAAGGCTTTAATTTCAGCCAGGAATACCGTTCCGACCTCCACGGCCTGCTTCGCCGCTTCCGCGTCGACATCCACGCCGTGCGAGGCTTCGTTCATCACCCGCAACGCTCGGAGCATCTGCTCAGTGCTAGCGGGGACGGGGCCTTGTTCCCGCAGGTCACGCAGCATGTTCATGATTCCGAGGGGGCGGGCGAAGTCGATACCGCGATTTGCGGCGAGATCGCGGAGTGCGCGCTCGATTTCCATACGGAGCTTGACCACCGACATCAGCGGGAACTCGCGCGCGAACTCTGCGACCGTTGGAAGGTCCTCTTCAAGCTGGGTTGGGAGCGCCTTGGAAAGTCGATATTGCGCAACTCCCATCGGCTTGCTGGTGTCGCGTAGGGCATATTCGACAATCGCCTCGTTGCGGCCCTTACAGAGGATGATGCCGATCGTCGGCTGGTCATCCTTGTGCCTAAGCTGGTCGTCGACCGCCGAGAGGTAGAAGTTCATCTTCCCCGCGAATTCGGGCTTGAAGTCCTCGATCTTCAGCTCGATCACCACGAAGCAGCGTAACCGCAAGTGATAAAAGAGAAGGTCTAGATAATAGTCCTGGCCCCGACCTCGAGATGGTATTGGCTGTCGACAAAGGCGAAGCCCTTACCTAGTTCGAGGATGAGCGAGCGGAGGTGCTCGATCAGCCATCGTTCGAGGTCCCGCTCCAGCATTTCAGGGCCGAGCGAGAGAAAGTCAAAAGTGTAGGGGTCCTTGAGGATCTGCTGGGCAAGCTCCGACTGCTCCGCCGGCAAGGTCCGCGAGAAGTTTGTTAGCGCGCTGCCTTGACGGGCGAACAGGTTACTGTCGATCTGATGAAGGAGTACGTTTCGACTCCATCCGTGTTCGATGGCTTGGCGAGCGTACCAGGCGCGTTCCTCGGGCCTCTTGATGGCGTCGAGAAGTCGAACGTTATGGCCCCAGGGCAATAGTGCAACAACCTGTTGCACAAATTCGCCATCCGGCCAAGCCTCCGCAAAGGCCCGCATATACTTGAGATTTCGGGCGGACAGGCCTGTCATCTCGGGGAAAGCGCGGCCAAGGTCGTCGGCGAGGTGATCGATGACCTTGGCTCCCCAACCTTCCTTCTCCTGCCGGATCAGAATGTCGCGGCCGACCGTCCAATAAAGTAGAATCAGTTCGCGGTTCACCGATAGCCCGGCACGATGCCTCGCCTGGGCAATCTTCGTCTTGAGATCGCCAACGAATGCCGAGTAGCTCTGCGCGTCGATATCGGCCGCCTGTCCCGCGCCTTTTCGCGGGGCCTTGGGCTTGGAGGGGCGCTTAGTCATGCCGCCGCCTTCAGGCGCTTCTTGGTAAGCATGGAGCGCACGAACTTGTCCCACCTTGCCATACCGGCACGCTTCTCGGGCATGTAGTGCCAGCGATCATAGTTCTTAGAACTGACGTCCTGGAGCGCATGATTTTGTAGACGATCTCGAATCTCTTTGGACACACCGGCCTTGCCGGCCAGGGTCTTGAAGGTTCGCCGGAGGTCCCGATTTGTTGCGTAGGGGATCACGCCGCGGTCCCGCTGACGCCAAACGAAGCTATAGAGCGTACCGTGGCTCACCGGCTTCGACGGGTCCTTCGCTGAGGGAAAGAACCAGCCGTACCTGTTTGGCTTGATCGATTTGATCAGTTCGGCTGCAATCGATGGCACCGGAACGGCGTGCGGCTGGAGGTTCTTAGTCTTTGACCAGTCGATGATCTTCTCCGGCGCATCCCATTGATCGACATGCAGGCGCGCGATTTCCTCGACGCGTTGACCGGTCAGCATGATCAGCTGCACGGCGCGAGGATAGGAGGGATGAACCGGCGTATCGGGGCAATCCAGCCAACGATAGAGTTGCACGAACTCTTCCTCATTGAGCCAGCGCGTGCCCTGGACTTTGGGTTCGGTCGGAATTTCCGAGGCTGGATTGTATGGGATACGGAAGCGGCGCGGAGATGTATTCCGATAATCGTTGTCCGATTTCATTCCCCAACTATAGGCCGCGTGGATGTAACATCGCACGTGATCGGCCATCGAGCGGGCGCCACGCTCGTAGATTGGCCGGATAAGCTCGACGATCTCCTCGGACTCGATCTCGCGCGCGAGCCGGTTGCGTCCGAGCGTATCGGCGATCTTGTTGAGGCCCTTCTCTGTTTCCTTCCAGGACGGCTTGCCGCCGGCCTTGAGCGACGCGACATAGCCCTCGAACAGATCAGCGACGGTGCCGGGGCGAGTGTCTGTCGCGACCTTGATGCTCCGGCCCTTCTGGATCACATCGGCGTAGTCGCGCTTGAAGATCTCGCGCGCCTGGGCCAAGGACGTCGATGGATAGGCGCCGAGCTTCTTTTTAGCACGCTTGCCGTCGCGCCATTGCTGCGCCATCCAGTCGGCAGTCACGCGCTTCGGCATTGGCTTGAGGACCAGGACGAGACGGCCGGTGCCGCGGCCTTCACCATCTGCGAGGTTTTCTTGTTTCTGACTGAGTTCGACGCGCTTCAGCGCGTGTCGAATGGCGGTGTCGGTCAAGCTTGGCATGGAGTTTTTTCTGTTCCGCAACTGGGATCGGTCGAGGAAGAACAGGGAGCGTTTGCTGGGAGCGGAAGCCCCTTCTCTATCCCTCAAACCGCCCCCAGTTTGCCATGTCCGCCCCCAGTGCGCAACGCGAGAAAACTGCTAGTTCTATAGATGATTCAGAGGTATCTGGCGTGATCGAGCATGACCAAAGAAGGGGCAGTGGGGTGGTTGTGCACCAGGATCAGCGCGGTCGCGGAAAGCTCGAGCGCGCGCTTGATGACCTCGCGCGGATAGACCGGGGTGTGGTCGACCGTGCCGGTCTGCTGCACTTCGTCGGCGATGAGCTGGTTGCGCTTGTCGAGGAAGAGCAGGCGGAATTGCTCCTTGTCGGCAAAGGCCATGCTGGAGCGGCAATAATCGATCACCTCGTTCCAGGACGACAGCGCGTTGCGGCTGTTGACCTCGCCCTTGGCGACGCGGTGCGTTGCCGCGGCGATCAGCTTGAGCTGGTGGATCGCGGCTTCGCCGATGCCGTCGACCTCGCGCAGGCGCGCCACCGGGGCATGGACGACCTCGGCGAACGAGCCAAAGGTCTTGATCAGCGCCTTCGCCAGCGGCTTGGTGTCGCGCCGCGGCAGCGCCGGAAACAGCGCCATCTCCAGCAGCTCATAGTCGCTGAGGGCGTCGGCGCCGGCGCTGTAGAAGCGCTCGCGCAGCCGCTCGCGATGGCCGAGATAGTGCGGCGCGTCCTCGGGCTTGGCCTTGTCGTGGTCGGTCTTGGCGGGCATCAGGCCTAACCATGCCGTACGGCGCGCGTTTTGCAACCACGAAGTGTCTGGCCCCGGGCTTACCAATCCGGCCATGCCTTTTTCGCCATGCGTTTTTCGGCGCGCTCTGGCTAACAGAGTTCGCGCATCGGCAACGCCGGGAGCCGGTCAGGATGTTGCCGGCCCAGATTCCCGGCGCCGTCCACGGTCGGGGCGAATGAGCCGTCGGAAAAAAATTCACGCCAGCTGTCTTCGTCCTCCTGCCTCGTTCGTCTCAGCGCTGTTGGCCGGTCGAGTGGCCAGCCGATCTTCCGCAACAGGAGAACATCAATGTCCCGGACCAGACCTGAGCCGTCGCGTCGTGCCTTCGTTGCCACCGGCCTCGGAGCCGGCGTCTTGCTCGCCGCGCAGGCGGCGCCGTCCCACAGCCAGACCAGGAGCGCAAAAATGGAAGCGACCATTCGCACCGGCAGCGACGTCACGACCCTCGTCAACGTCTTCACGGTCGAGCCGGACAACCAGCACAAGCTGGTGCAACTCCTGAAGGAAGGCACCGAGACCTTCTTCAGCAAGCAGCCCGGGTTCATCTCGTCCAGCGTCCACGCCAGCAAGGAGGGCCGGCGTGCGATCAACTACTCGCAATGGGCAAGCGCAGGGGACATCGAGAATTTTCGCCGGGATCCGCGATTTGCGCCGTACATCCAGAGCCTTGCGGCGCTGTCGAAGGCCGAGACGATCCTGTGCGAGGTCGTCGAGGTCAATCACGCCTGATCTGCAACGGCGACTCGGGGGCGATCCCAAAGATCGCCCCGCGGACGCTCTTACGGTTCGAGACCACGCTGCTGCGCCAGCAGGGGCATCGTGATTGCGATGACCCCGGCGAGAATGAGCGTCATGCCTGCAAGGGCCGACCAGGTGAAGCGTTCGCCGAGCCATGCCGTGCCGAGCGCCACCGCGAAGCCGGCGCGCAGATAGCTGCCGCTGGTCGTGCCGAGTGGGCCGAGCGTGCGGATCAAGCGGAAATAGATCACCATCGCGAGGGCCGTGCAGACCACCGCGAGGCTGATGACGGCCGCGACCGCGTGCGAAGTCGGTGCCAGCGTCCAGGGTCGCTCGAGGACGAGTGCGGCAGGGACCATGAGGATCGCGGCACAGCTCATGGCGCCGGCCGCCGCGACGGTGGCGGGAAAGCCGGAGAAGCGCTGCCCCCATATCGGTGCGAGCGCGTAGCAGAGGCTTGCGCCGAGCACGGCGGCCTGCGCCAGCGGGGCCGTCGTGCCCAATCCGGACAGCGCATCGATGCCGATCGTGACCGCGACGCCCGCAAGACCAAGCGCGACGCCGATGATCTTCCGGCCAGTGATCGCCTGCCTCCCACGTCCGGTCATCATCGCGATCGCGAGCACGAACATCGGCGGGGTCGCATTGAGCACGCCGGCGAGACCGCTTGCGATGTGCATCTCGCCCCAGCTGATCAGGGTGAACGGCAGCGCGCTTTGCAGCAGCCCCTGCACGAAGAAAGCCGCCCACACCGGTCCCCGACCGGGAAAAGCGTTCCCCTGAGCGCGAGCGATCGCGATCAGGAGAATGGCCGCGATCGTCACGCGCGCGGCGACCATCGTGCATGGCGGGATTGTCGGGATTGCGACCTTGATCAGCGTGAACGAGCTGCCCCAGATCAGTGAGAGCAGCAGCAGAAGCCCGATCTCGAACGTGTGCGTGGTTTGTCCTGACGTCGTTGGTTGCGCCTGCGTGTGCATTGCGAATCTGCTCCGGGATGGACCCGGACCATGATCCGGCGTGGCGGCGCAGGCTGGCTGAATTCGGACCTCATCGCCCGATCGAGTCCGATTCCAGCTACTCGGTGAGTTCAGATGAAACTATGATTCCGCCATGACGAAAATCCTGGCCAAGGTTTCCGCGCAGCAGCCGACGCTGCCGCCGCATCTCGATTGGGAGACCTGCGACCGGGCGCGGCTGGCGCGGGCACGCGCGTTCGACGGGCTGTTCTTTTCAGGTGTTCGCTCGACGAGGATTTACTGCCGGCCGGTCTGCCCGGTTCGCCCGGCGCGCTCAGAGAACGTCACCTTCTACCCGACCGCTGCTGCCGCCGAGCGCGCCGGCTTTCGCCCGTGCCTGCGCTGCCGGCCCGAGACTGCGCCGGGATCGCCGGCCTGGATGGGAACGGCCACCACCGTCGCGCGCGGGATGCGCCTGATCAATGACGGATTCCTGGATCGCGCGTCGATGATGGATCTTGCGGAAGTCCTGGGAGTCGGACCGCGCCATCTGCTCCGCCTGTTCATGCGCCACGCCGGTGCGAGCCCCAGCGAGATCGCCGCCACCCGCCGTGTGCAGGAAGCCAAGCGTCTGATCGACCAGACCAGCATGACATTGGCGGAGATCGCCTTCGCCGCCGGTTTCGGCAGCGTTCGCAGATTCAACGATGCATTTGTCGCGACCTACACGCGGCCGCCGTCGTCATTCCGGCGCCGCCACTAGGACGCCGAGTCAGGCCGTCACCCGATCTGCTTCTCGCCGTGCCGCTTCGACAGCGTGAAGATCTCGACGCCCGTCGCGGTCACGCCGACGGAGTGCTCGAACTGCGCCGACAGCGAGCGGTCGCGGGTCACCGCGGTCCAGCCGTCGGAGAGGATCTTCACGTGCGGCTTGCCGAGATTGATCATCGGCTCGATGGTGAAGAACATGCCGGGCTTGAGCTGAACGCCTTCGCCGGGCCGGCCGATATGGATGATGTTCGGCTCGTCGTGGAACATGCGCCCCAGGCCATGGCCGCAGAAATCGCGCACCACGCTCATGCCCTGCGGCTCGACGAAGCTCTGGATGGCATGGCCGATGTCGCCGGTGGTGGCGCCCGGCTTGACCGCGGCGATGCCGCGCATCATCGCCTCATACGTCACCTCGATCAGCCGCTCGGCCTTGCGCGCGATCGGGCCGACCGCATACATCCGGCTGGAATCGCCGTACCAGCCGTCGACGATGAAGGTGACGTCGATGTTGACGATGTCGCCTTCCTTCAAAGGACGATCGCCGGGCATGCCGTGGCAGACCACGTGGTTGAGCGAAGTGCAGGTCGAGTAGCGATAGCCGCGATACATCAGCGTCGCCGGATAGGCGCCGTGGCTGAAGGCGAAGTCGCGGACGAACTGGTCGATGCGCTCGGTCGGCACGCCGGGCCCGACGATGTCGGTGAGTTCGTCGAGGCACTTCGCCACCAGCGCGCCCGCCTTGTGCATGCCGGCAAAGGCGCTCGGCCCGTGCAGCTTGATCTGTCCGGTCTTGCGCAGGGAGGTATCGGAGGCTTCGACGTAGCTCATGCGGGGCTGGTCTCGATGTCGACGGAAGGGCTTGATTTCAGGGCCATAATCTAATGATCACGGGCCTTCATGCAAGTCAGCCGTGGCTCTTGCGCCCGAAACAGGGCCTAATTCGGGACTTCTACGGTGGTTTCCACCGGCAGGGCGCCGCCCCGGACGCGAATCTCGCGGACGGGATAGGGAACCCGGATGCCCTCGCGCTTGAAGGCCTCCCACAGCGCCAGCATCACGTCGCTCTTGACGCCATCCATGCCGTCGGGGTCCGCGATCCAGAAGGTCAGCGAGAACTTCATCCCGGCTTCCGCGAACTCGGTCAGGATGCTGTTCGGCGGCTTGCCCTTCTGCGCGCGGGGATGGGCGGCCGCGGTCTCCGCGGCGAGCTTGCAAACCAGCCGCGGGTCGGCGTCGTAATTGGTGCCGAAGGCGATCTTCACCAGCGTGTTCTTGTCGGTATAGGTCCAGTTGACGACCTTCTGCGTCACCAGGTCCTCGTTCGGCACCAGGAATTCGCGGCCGTCGCCGGCGGCGACGGAGATATAGCGCGTCTTCATCGCGCTGATGCGCCCGGTGTTGTCGCCGATGGTGACGAGGTCGCCCGGCTTCACCGACTTGTCCGCGAGCAGGATGATGCCCGAGATGAAGTTGGCGACGATCTTCTGGAGGCCGATACCGATGCCGACGCCGACCGCGCCGGAGAACACCGCGAGCGCCGAGAGATCGATGCCGACCGCGCCGAGCGCGATGACGATTGCGATGGCCAGCAGCCCGATGCGGATGATCTTGACCAGCAGCACCTGCACCGAGGGGGTCAGATCGGTGGTCGAGTTGATCCGGCTCTCGGCGAAATTGCTGGCAATGTTGGTGGCCCAGAGCGCGATGAGCAGGAGCGCGCCGGCCTTGATCACCAGCAGTGGCGTCAGCCGCAGGCCGCCGAGCACGATCGCAAAGGAATCGAGCAGGTCGACCGTCGTGTCGAGCTGTCCGATGATGGACAGCGCCGCGACGAACCACGCCGAGATCGACACCAGCTGGACGATGAAGGCGTTGCGCAGCACCGAGGTCACGAGCCGGATCGCAAGCCAGGCCAGTCCCAGCTTGGCTGCGACCATCAGGAGATAGCTGCGGCTCGGCCAGGTCGCGTGATACATCACCACGCGGGAGATGATCACCATCAGGGTGAACACCGCCGTCGAGGCGCTGGAGACCATCACCCGGGCGAAGTGCCGGAGCGGCAGCGGCCAGTGTATCGCCAGCGATGTCATGTCGATGCGGTTGCGAACCCCGGCTTCCGCGGCATAGGCGATGCCGGCCGCGGCCAGGATCAGGCCGAATTGCAGGTAGAACCAGGGTGAGGAGATTTCCGCCCCGACGCTGCGCGCGGTGGTCTGCACGAACTCCATGAAGTCTTTGAGGTCCATGTCCATCGGTCTCGTCGGCAAGCAGGCGGGAGGGTTGATTCGAGGGCAGCGCAGAATCCCACAACGGGCGCCGCCGGGCCATCGATACACCGCTAAGTGAAGCGCGTTAAGGCCGCAAAATACGGGCAGATTGCCGCGAGCGGGAGAAAATGGGTTGGCGTGGGAGTCTGCCGACGATAAGGATGCAATTCCAGCGATTTGTACCCGGAAGGTGGATGGCTTCCCTCGACTCTGTCAGCCTCGCCATATTGCTCGGCGCCGTCCTCGTCATGGCCGGTATCCTGTCGAGCCTGCTTGCTCTGCGCTTCGGCGCGCCCTTGCTGCTCGTCTTCCTCGCCATCGGCATGCTCGCGGGCGATTCCGGCCCCGGGCAGCTTCAGTTCGACGACGTCCGCACCACCTATCTGGTCGGCTCGGTGGCGCTCGCCCTGATCCTGTTCGACGGCGGCCTGAAGACGCGCTTTGCCAGCATCCGCACCGTGCTTGCGCCCTCCGTTGTGCTCGCGACCGTCGGAGTGCTTCTGACCGCGCTGATCACGGCGCCGTTCGCCAAATACGCGCTCGACCTCAACTGGACGGAATCGCTGCTGGTCGGCGCCGTCGTGGCCTCGACCGACGCCGCCGCGGTGTTCCTGCTGGTGCACACCCAGGGCCTGCGCCTGCGCCCGCGCGTCGGCGCGACGCTGGAGGCCGAATCCGGCACCAACGATCCCTTCGCGATCTTCCTCACCTTGATGCTGGTCGAATACATCTCGCTGGGATCGAGCTCGGCGGGCCACGTGGCGATGGAGTTCATCCAGGAGGCGGTGCTGGGCGCCGTCGTCGGCGTGGTCGGGGGACGCCTCGTCGTCGTCGCGCTCAATCATGTTGCGCTGCCGCAGGGCCTGCATGCGCCGTTCGTGACCACGGGCGCGCTGGTGATCTTCGGCGGCTCGCAGATCATGCACGCCTCCGGATTCCTCGCGGTCTATCTCGCCGGCATCATCATCGGCAACCGCCCGACCCGCGCGCATAATTCCGTGGTGGCGTTCCTGGATGCTGCGACCTGGCTGGCGCAGATCGTGATGTTCGTGCTGCTGGGCCTGCTGGTTTCACCGAGCCGGCTCGGCGCGAGCGCGTTGCCGGCGGTCGCCGTCGCCTTCGTCCTGATGCTGGTCGCGCGGCCGGTCGCGGTGTTCGTGTGCCTGGCGCCGTTCCGCTTCAACTGGCGCGAGAAGATCTTCATCGCCTGGACCGGCCTGCGCGGCGCGGTCGCGATCTTCCTGGCGTCGATCCCGATGCTGGTCGGCCTGTCGAAGGCCTATCTCTATTTCGACGTCGCCTTCGTCGTCGTCATCATCTCGCTGCTGCTGCAGGGCTGGACGCTGGCGCCCGCCGCGCGCAAGCTGCACGTGGCGCTGCCGCGCGCCGAGCGTGGTCCGCGCCGTGTCGAGCTGGATCTGCCCGGCCAGCTCGAGCAGCAGCTCGTCGGCTATCCGGTGCGGCCCAAGAGCCTGTACTTCCGCCGCGGTCTGATCCCGTCCTGGTCCAAGCCGACGCTGGTGATCCGCAACGAGAACATCTTGACCCCGGCGGAAGCCGATCCGGTCGCGCCCGGCGACTACATCTATCTGCTGGCCCCGCCGGAGAAGGCCGAGTCGCTCGACCGCTTCTTCGTCGACATGCAGCCGAGCTCGGCGCCGGATCCGCATCTGCTCGGCGACTTCATGGTCTCCGGCGAGCACACGCTGGCCGAGCTTGCCGAGATCTATGGCGTGAAGGTCGGCGAGGATGACGGCAAGCTGACCCTCGCCGACTATTTCGACGTCCATCTCGACCGCGCGCCGAAGGAGGGCGCCGAGCTGCCGCTGGACGAGATCGTGCTGGTCGCACGCTCGATCTCCGGCGGCCGCGTCAACGTCGTCGGCTTGCGTCTGCCGGAGGACGAGGAAACGCCCGCGCCGCTGACGCGCCGGCAGGCGCTGCGGCGCAAGCTCGCGGATTTGTGGACGTCGGTGGCGGGGGTTTAGCGCCGCGCTCTCGGTTTTCAGTTTGGCGGGACGGAGCGGCCGCAAGCTCGTCATTGCGAGCGCAGCGAAGCAATCCAGTCTGCCTCCGCGAAAAGACTCTGGATTGCTTCGCTACGCTCGCAATGACGGGGAGGGCCTCAGCCGCTCACGTCAACACCTTCACCCCGCCGAACGACGTCACGCGGCCCTGCTTCAGCATCACGATCTGCGTCGCGAGCTGGCGCAGTTCGGCGACGTCGTGGCTGACATAGACCATGGGGACATTGGCCTCGTCGCGTAGCCGCACCAGATAGGGCAGGATCTCGAGCTTGCGACCCTCGTCGAGCGCGCCGAGCGGTTCGTCGAGCAGCAGCAGGCGCGGCTTCGACAGCAGCGCGCGCCCAAGCGCGACGCGCTGGCGTTCGCCGCCGGAGAGTTTTCCGGGGCGGCGGTCGAGCAGGGCGCCGATGTCGAGCAGGTCGATGATGCGCTTGTGCTGGGCCGGATCAGGCGCGAGGCCGTTCATGCGCCGGCCGTAGTCGAGATTCTGCGCCACGTTGAGATGCGGAAACAGCCGCGCGTCCTGGAATACATAGCCAATGCGGCGGCGATAAGTGGGCACATGGATGCCGGCCGCGGTATCGTCGACGGTCTCGCCGTCGATCACGATGGTGCCGCGGTCGGGCCGCAGCAGGCCCGCGATCATGTTGACCAGCGAGCTCTTGCCGGCGCCCGACGCGCCGAACAGGCCGATGACGCGGCCTTCGCTGGTGAAGGTTGCCTGGAGCGAGAATTCGCCGAGCTGTTTTTCGATGTCGACGCGCAGCATGGTCAGTTCCCGTGCAGGCGTTTTGTGGCGCGGCGGGCGAACCATTCGGCGGCGATCAGCGCGCCCATTGCGAGCACGATCGAGATGATCACGAGTCGTCCCGCGGCCGCGTCGCCATCGGGCGTCTGGATCAGCGAATAGATCGCCGAGGAAATCGTCTGGGTCTCGCCGGGAATGTTGGAGACGAAGGTGATGGTCGCGCCGAACTCGCCGATCGCCTTGGCGAAGCCGAGCACCATGCCGGCGAGCACGCCCGGCAGCGCCAGCGGCAGCGTCACCGTAAAAAAGACTTTCCAGGGCGCGGCGCCCAGCGTTTCCGCGGCCTGTTCGAGCCTGCGGTCGATCGCCTCGATCGACAGCCGCATCGGGCGCACCAGCAGCGGAAACGACATCACGCCGCATGCGAGCGCAGCGCCGGTCCAGCGGAACGCGAAGACGATGCCGAGGTATTCGGCCAGGAAGCCGCCGACGAGTCCCTTGCGACCGAAGGTGAGGAGCAGGAGGTAGCCGGTGACGACAGGCGGCAGCACCAGCGGCAGATGCACCACCGCGTCGAGAAACGACTTGCCCCAGAAGTCATGGCGGGCAAGCAGCCATGCCAGCGCAATGCCGAATGGCGTTGCGACCAGTGTGGCGATGACGGCGACCCTGAGCGAAAGCAGGATCGCCGTCCATTCGGCGGGAGAGATCTCGAGCACGGAAAATCAGGTTGCAAAACTAAGTCGTGGGGCTAACCAGGAACTTGAAGCCGTACTTTTCAAGAATGGTCTTGGCTGCGGTGGAGCGCAGGAAGGCGAGATAGTCGTTGGTCTCAGGCTTCGCGGTGGTCGTTGCTGCAACCGGATAGATGATCGCGGGATGCGAATCCGCCGGAAAGGTGCCGACGATCTTCACGCCCGGCTCGACCTTGGCGTCGGTGGAATAGACGATGCCGAGATTGGCTTCGCCGCGGGCCACCAGCGTCAGCGCGGCGCGCACGCTCTCGGCCATGGCGAATTTCGGCTCGGCGGCCTGCCAGGCACCGAGCTTCTCGAGCGCGGCCTTGGCGTATTTGCCGACCGGCACCGACTTGACGTCGCCGGTCGCGATCTTGCCGTCGCCGGCGAGCTTGGCGAGGTCAAAACCCTGCGCGATCGTGACGTTGTCGATCTTGGAGTCCTTCGGCGCGATCAGCACGATGCTGTTGCCGAGCAAATTGACGCGGGTCGGCTCGTTGATGGTCTTCTTGGAGATGGCGTAGTCCATCCAGTCGGTGTCGGCGGAGACGAACACGTCGGCCGGTGCGCCCTGCTCGATCTGCTTGGCGAGCACCGAGCTTGCGGCATAGCTGACGCTGAACTTGACGCCGGTCTTGGCGGTATAGGCGGCGTCGATCTCGTCCAGCGCGTTCTTCATCGACGCCGCGGCGAACACGGTGATGGTCTTGTCCTCGGCGGCGGCAGGCGAGAGGCTCGCGCCCGCGAGGATGACGAAAGCGGTGAAAAGTCCGGCAATACGAATCATGGATGCGCTCCGTGCGAGCTCGCGCGCAAAATCGCACGCGCAACTGCGTTGGGTGGGTCAGGCCGTGCGACGGGCGGAAGCGCTGTTCCACGTGGCCCCGCAACGGCTTACGGCCGGCGGGGATATCGCAGCTGCGAAGATAGCAGGCCGAGGCTTTAGGGCAAAGGCGACCGTTTGTCTAACGCATGATCCGGAAAAGTGTGCAGCGGTTTTCCGAAAAGATCATGTGCAAACAATAGCATCCGGCCTATTGAGCCGGCAGGATCGCGATCGAGAGCGAATTGTCCTTGGCGCCGCTGATCTGGACCACGAAGGGTTGCGCCGACAGCTCGTATTTCATGGTCTTGCGGATGCCGTCGCAATCGGTCGCGCCGCTGAAGGCCACCGGCTTGAGGAAGTGGCCGTCCTGGACCACGTCGACCCAGGCTCCGGAGGACAGGCTGATCGTGTAGAGCCCGGCCTTCGGCGCCTTGATGCTGGTGAAGCCCGCAAAGGTGCCGTCCTTCGGCGCCCGCTCCGGCGGCGTCGGCAGTTTTGCCTCCGCGGGCGCCACCAGCCCCAGCGTGATGGCCGATGCGGGCAACGCCGTCTGCTCGCTCCCCGAGGCGAGCTTCGCGCGGACCGGCGCGGTGAGCGCGGCGCGCTCGCGCTCGATCGGCCATTTGAACTTGTCGCAGCCACTGGGCTCCTCGGCAGCGAGAGCGGAGGTCGCGCCGAGCGTGAGCGCAGCGAGGAAGGTGAGGACGCGCATGTCAAATCTCATCGTTGGCCACGCGAAAGATGCGGGGCTTGCGGTCAGGCTTGTCGAACGGCGGGATGCGCATCCCGACAGGGCCGCTCAGCTTACGGCGGAGCGGCAGGCCAATCCTAGCGCATTTGGGCGGCGCGAACCAACCAACTAGTTCGTCATCCCGGGGCGCGCGCAGCGCGAGCCCGGGACGACAACGGTTGCGCCAACGCGCCCTACGGCTTCGCATCCGCCGCATGCAGCACCGCCTTGCAGGCCGCCGGCATCTGCGCCAGCGTCATCGGCGGCTTTGGCTTCGGCGGCTCCGGCGGAGGCTTCGGATGCAGCACGGCGTCGCTGAACCAATAGGCGAGGTCGGACGGCTTGCAGCCTTCGTCCTCGGATTGCGACGACTGGCCTTCGCATTCGCCCGAGCCCGCCGGGCAGCGCATGCGGATGTGGAAGTGATAGTCGTGTCCCCACCACGGCCGGATCTTCGACAGCCACGAGCGGTCGCCCTTGGCCTCGCGGCACAGCGCCTTCTTGATCGCGGGATTGACGAAGATGCGCTGCACTGCCGGCTCCTGCGCTGCGTCGCGCAGCACCAGCACATGAGCAGGCGTGAACACCTTGGGGTCGATGTCGAGTCGGTCCTGGCGCACCATCATCACCGCCGACATGTCCTCGCGCTCCTCGCGCGACAAACGGCGGTCCGGCATCGGCGTCAGCCAGATGTCGGCATCCAGGCCAATTTGATGGCTGGCATGGCCTGACAGTGCGGGCCCGCCGCGCGGCTGGGCGATGTCGCCGACCAGAATGCCCGGCCATCCCGCGTCCTTGTGCGCCCTGGCCGCGAGCCGCTTGATCAGCGCGATCATGTCGGGGTGACCGTAATTGCGGTTACGCGACAGCCGCATCACCTGCCAATTGTCGCCGTTGAGCGGCATCTGCAGGGCGCCGCCGATACAGCCCTTGGTGTAGGAGCCGATGACATGAGCCGTTCCCTTCGACGGCAGCAGCTTTCGCGCGAACAGCTCCTTGGCGCCGATGCTGGGATCGTTTGGGTTGGCGAGCGGCGGCAGCGGTTTTGGGTTGACGCTGCCCTTGTCCTGGGCCAGCGCGGCGCCGGCGGTCAGGAACGTCATGACAAGCAGGAGGGGGGCGAGGCGGCGGGGACTCATGCTGTCATTCTTATAGCCCAACGCGGCGTCAGGGTTAAGAAACAGTCCTTCGGCCGAAATATTGTGCGAAAGTCGCAGTTCCCTACGCGCGGCCGGCCGATTTTTAACGACGCGATAACCCTCTCGTGCATTGACCAAAAATCGTGCGTGGGAAGCGTGTTCGCTGCCTTCTGCATGCATTCGCGCGCGATCTCGGAAATGATTCAAGGCAGCGCGCAATTTTGCGCCATCGCGTTCTTCGATGACGACGACGTGATGCGCTTGGCGCGCCCGGCGGCGCTGCCGCGCCTCGCAAATTGGCAATAAGGGCTGTTTTCCTGTGGCCACCAGACCGTGCGACCGACCGACAAGCCGCCCAAGATTACTTTTTTTTCAGACACTTGTCCCAAAACTTGCGGCCACTGGCGCGACTGGGACGGATCAAGTTGAGTTTGGGGTCTCGAAAAACAACAAAGC
This sequence comes from Bradyrhizobium sp. Unk1, assembly GCF_059512345.1. NCBI lineage: Bacteria > Pseudomonadati > Pseudomonadota > Alphaproteobacteria > Hyphomicrobiales > Nitrobacteraceae > Bradyrhizobium > Bradyrhizobium sp. Unk1. The sequence continues at coordinate 170,173 of NZ_JCAMOP010000017.1, read as the reverse complement.
GAAAGGCAGGCGTGCTCGCCCGGGCTGGCCGACAGCCGCGCAAGCCGCGCTTCGCGCGCGCGCCTCGACCCGTTTCCGAACGCGACGAACTCCTGCGCAGCCGCGCCGAGGCGGAAGCCGCGATTGCCGAGGCCCGCAAATCCCATGAGCGCCTGCGCCAGGCCATCGACCTCCTGCCGCAGGGCATCGTGTTTCTCGATGCCGAAGGCCGTTACGTGCTCTGGAACAGGAAATACGCCGAGATCTACAGCAAGACCGCCGATCTGTTCGCGGAAGGCGCGCGCCTCGAGGACACGCTGCGCATCGGCGTCGCGCGTGGCGACTATCCCGAGGCGGCCGGCCACGAGGACGAGTGGATCGCCGAGCGGCTGCAAAAGCTCTATCAGCCCGGCGCGCGCCACGAGCAGATGCTCGCGGACGGCCGCGTCATCCTGATCGACGAGCGGCTGACCGACGATGGCGGCGTGGTCGGCCTGCGCGTCGACATCACCGAATTGAAGCAGCGCGAGGCCTCGTTCCGCCTGCTGTTCGACGGCAATCCGGTCCCCATGATCGTCTGTGCGCTCGACGACGAGCGCATCCTCGGCGTCAACGATGCCGCGATTTCCCATTACGGCTATAGCCGCGCCGAGTTCGAGAAGCTGAAGATCCGCTCGTTGCAGGCTTTCGACAGCGAGCCGCCCTGGACCACCGATCGGTCCAGCGAGGAGCAGGCCGCGCGCACCTGGAAGCACGTCAAGGCCGACGGCGCGCTGATCGACCTTGCGATCTATTCGCGCGAATTGACCTATGCCGATCGGCCCGCGATGCTGCTCGCGCTGATGGACATCACCGAGCGCAAGCGCGCCGAGGCGCGGCTCGCCTTCATGGCCCAGCATGACGGGCTGACCGGCCTGCCGAACCGCAATCTGCTGCGCCAGCAGGTCGACGAGATGCTGCTGCATATGCGGCGCAGTTCCGACAAGGTCGCGCTGCTGATGCTGGGGCTGGACAATTTCAAGGCGGTCAACGACACGCTGGGACACGCGGTCGGCGACAAGCTGCTGCGCGGCGTCGCCAAGCGGCTGCGCTCGACCTTGCGCGAGGAAGACGCGCTGGCGCGGCTCAACTCCGACGAGTTCGCCATCGTCCAGAGCGGCCTGACACGGCCCGAGGACGCGGTGATGCTGGCAAAACGCTTGCTGGAAGCCATCTCCGATCCCTATCTGCTCGACGGCCATTCGGTGGTGATCGGCGCCTCCATCGGCATCGCGATGGCGCCCGGCGACGGCGATGATTCCGAAAAGCTGCTCAAGAACGCCGACATGGCGCTGTCGCGCGCCAAGTCTGATGCGCGTGGCACTTTTGCGTTCTTCGAGGCCGCGCTCGATGCCAAGGCACAGAGCCGGCGCAAGATCGAGGTCGAGCTGCGCGACGCGATCCAGAACGACGTGCTGCGGCCGTACTACCAGCCGCTGGTCGACCTCCAGAGCGGCCGCATCACCGGCTTCGAGGCGCTGGTGCGCTGGCCGCATGCCGAGCGCGGCATGGTCTCGCCGGCCGAGTTCATTCCGGTCGCCGAGGAAACCGGCCTGATCAATCCGCTCGGCGGCCTGATGCTGCGCCGGGCGTGCCTGGACGCCGCGACCTGGCCCGACGATGTCCGCGTCGCCGTGAACCTGTCGCCGCTTCAGTTCCGCAGCGGCAACCTGCTCTCGGTGGTCACGGACGCGCTGAAGCATTCCGGCCTGCCGCCGCGGCGGCTCGAGCTCGAAATCACCGAGACGCTGCTGCTGGAGAAAAGCGCGCAGGTGCTGGCGACGCTGCATGCGCTGCGCACGCTCGGCGTCCGTATCTCGATGGACGATTTCGGCACCGGCTATTCCAGCCTCAGCTATCTGCGCAGCTTCCCCTTCGACAAGATCAAGATCGACCAGTCCTTCGTGCGCGATCTCGCCGCCAACCGCGAGGCCCAGGCGATCATCCGCTCCATCGTTAGCCTCGGCAAAGGCCTTGGCGTCACCATCACCGCCGAGGGCGTCGAGACCGAAGCCGAATTGAGCTGCCTCCGCGCTGAGGGCTGCGACGAGGGCCAGGGCTTTCTGTTCAGCAAGGCCCGGCCCAACGCCGAGATCATCAGCCTGCTCGCTGCCCAGCGCGGGATCGACGGCGAGACCGCGATGGTGGCGTAAGGCGGGCTGCCCCTTACCTCGCCCCGCTTGCGGGGAGAGGTCGGAATGCGCACGTAGCGCGGATTCCGGGTGAGGGGGTACAGGTCCCTCGATGATCTCATCTGTGGAGAGAGGCCCTCACCCTAACCCTCTCAGCGCGAGCGAAGCTCGTCGCGGCCCCGCGAAGGGCGGGGCGAGGGAGCGCATCGGCGCTCCGTGTCAGTTGCCCGCCAAAATCGCCTTCCCCACATCCTCATAATGCGTATCCCGCGCCTGGATCTGCTGCGCGATGGCGTGCATGTCGCGAAACCGCCGCTCGAACGGATTGTTGCGGAATACGGCGGTCGCGCCGGCCATGTGATAGGCGGTGTCGACCACCTTGGCCGATTGATGGATGGTCCAGGTCGCGGCGAGGCGAACGGCGCTGCGATGTGCGGCGCTGAATTGGCCGGTCGCGCAGAGGTCGTGCCACATCGCATGCGCCGTCGCATAGAGATAGGCGCGCGCAGCGCGTAAGTCCCCCTCGGTGCGGCCGATCAGGCCCTGGACCGCCTGGTTGTCGCGCATGGCGCTCGCTGCCAGCGACTGGTGCTTTGACCGCGACAAGGCGATGGCGGCATCCAGCGTCGCGCGCGCGACGCCCAACGAGACCGCGGCGAAGCCAAGACTGAAGGTCGAGCCGGTGCCGATCCTGTAGAGCGGGCCCGTCTCGCGTAGCGCGGACGGCACGTCACGAAACGCTGTGAAACGCTCGGGGATGAAGAGGTCGCTCACCTCATAGGAATCCGTGCCGGTGCCGGCGAGGCCGATGGCCTGCCAGACGTCATGCAGCACCGCGCTCGCAACGGGAAACAGGATAGTGCGAACCTCCGGCGAACCGTCGGCATTTTTCCGCGGCGTCCCGTCGGCTCCGACGATGCGAACATGCGCCCCCAGCCAGCTCGCCTGCCGCGAGCCCGAGGCGAAATCCCAGCGCGCCGTGACGCGATAGCCGCCCTCGACTGCCCGCGCCTCATGCGCGATCGCGCCCCAGGCGAGAATGCCGGGCGCGGTGTTGAAGATCTCATGCGCGGTGTGGTGGTCGAGCGAGGCTGCGATCATGGCGCAGACACTGCATTGGCCGAGACACCAGGCCGTCGAGGCATCTGCCTTCGCGATCTCCTCCAGCATCTGCATGAAGGTTTCGATGGGGGCTTCCGCACCGCCGAGGCTTTGCGGCAGCAGCGCGCGATAGAACCCATTTTCAATCAGTGCTGAGACGACAGCCGGCGTCAGTCGACGGGTGCGCTCGATCTCATCCGCCTCGCGCGCGATGAGCGGCGCGATGGCGCGGGCACGTTCGACGAGGTCAACTCCGGGAGTTGCGTCCATGCGCGTTTCCTCGCCCCTTCTGTCGTGAGCGGTCAGAGAGGCGATGGTGGGCCATTTGGCGGAGAGGATCAAGATCGCATGCGGGCGCGATCCGCATCCCGGTCCTGCAATTCCTCGTAGCCCGGATGGAGCGACGCGAAATCCGGGGCCTTTATGTCCGTGGCGACGAACCCGGATTGCGCTTCGATCGCGATGGCGGGCGTCGGCGTCTTCGTCTACGATTTGCGCGCGCAATTTGTGGAGATGCCGGAATGCAGACGATTGGCCTGATCGGAGGCATGAGCTGGGAGAGCACCGCGCTCTACTACAAGCTCATCAACGAGCGCGTCCGCGATCGCGTCGGCAAGCTGCATTCGGCCCCGTTGCTGATGTATTCCTACGACTTCCAGGCGATCAAGGAGATGCAATATGCCGGCCGCTGGGACGAGGCCGCGGCCAGCCTTGCCGAAGTCGCGCGGCGGCTCGAAAGCGGCGGTGCGCGCGCGATCGTGCTGTGCACGAACACGATGCACAAGCTTGCGCCCGACATCGTTGCGAAGCTGACCATTCCCTTCATTCACATCGGCGACGCAACGGCGGAACGCATCCGGTCAAGGGGATACCGGCGAGTCGGGCTTCTCGGCACGAAATTCACGATGGAGGAAGATTTCTACATCGACCGGCTGCGCGCCCACGGCCTCGATGTCCTCGTTCCGCCGGCGGATGCGCGGGCTGACGTGAACCGCATCATCTACGACGAGCTATGCCTCGGCAACGTCACCGCTTCCTCGCGCCGCCGCTATCAGGAGGTGATGGCCGCACTCGTCGCCGCGGGCGCCGAATGCATCATCCTCGGCTGCACCGAGATCACGATGCTGGTCGGCGCGCACGACACGTCGGTCGAGACGTTCGACACGACGGCGATCCATGCGGAGACGGCGGCCGATTTCGCGATCGGGTGAGGGTGGTCCCGGCGGACGCTCGACAGGTCGATTTTCTCCCTGCCGGCTTTCTGCTCTATTGGTGTCAGCGTCCGCTGACTGACGGGCTGGCCAAGGGAGCTCTCATGAGCCGAACGATGCATGTTCCTAGCGGAATCTTCGATAGCTTGCGCTACGGTTTCGCGCAGGTTGCTACCGTCCCCACACCGTTCGGTGACATCGTGTATGTGTCCGGCCAGGTTGCTTGGGACGCAGATCAGAACGTCGTTGGCGCCGGCGACGTCGGTCTTCAACTCGGCAAGAGCCTCGAAAATCTTGGCGTTGCGCTGGCGTCGGTTGGTGCGAAACTCGATCAGGTCGGTGCATTGCGGCTCTACATCAGGCAAAGCCACATGCACGAGGGCAAGGCCATCGGCGATGCTCTCAAAGCGGCGTTCGGCGATAACCCGCCGTGTACCACCTGGATTGGAGTGCCAAGCCTCGCCAGGGACGAGTTCCTCATCGAGGTGGAGCCTTCTGCGGTTTTCCTTGCGCGAAGCGGCTGATGGCAGTTCGCAGGATAGGCTTCGCTTCGCTCTGCCCATCCTACGAATTTTGGACCGGCGGCATCAGACGTCCTGCATCGGAAGCAGCTCGAGCGTCGCGGCCTGAGCGTTGCAGTGTGTTCCTGCGTGACCTCGTCAGGCCGCAGCGCGGCCAAGGTCGAACGGCTGCCTGCGTCTTGTCGGAAAACTCAGCGCCACCGCGACGGCGGCGAGCCCGATCGCGAAGGAGCCGGCGTGCAGCCATGTGTATTGCTGGAAATTGTCGAACACGAGCCCGCCGGCCCATGGACCGAGCGCCATGCCGAGGCTGGCAAAGGCCGACACCGCGCCGAACACGGTGCCCATGATGCGCGCGCCGAAGTACTCGCGGACCAGCACCGCATAGAGCGGCATCACCCCGCCATAGGCGAGGCCGAACACGACCGAGAGCGCGTAGAATTCGCCGAGTTGCGCCACCGCGAGATAGGTCGCGATGCACATCGCCTGCACGAACAGGCCGCCGACCAGCACGGGCTTGGCGCCGATGCGATCGGCAGCCGCGCCCAGCAGCAGCCGTCCGCCGAGCCCTGAGACGCCGGCGACGCTGTAGACCGTCACCGCGGTGAGCGGGGCGATGCCGCACACCATCGCATAGGACACCATGTGGAAGATCGGACCGGAATGCGCCGCGCAGCAGGCGAAATGCGCGGCTGCGAGCGCGATGAATTGCGGCGTGCGCAGCGCCTGCGCCGCGGTCAGCTCGATCGCCGGTGCCGCGTCGGTGCTTGCCGGGCCAGTCGCTTGCGGCGCCGGCCGCACCAGGAAGCAGGCCGGGATCAGCAGCGCCCATGCGGCGATGCCGATCACCAGCATCGCGGTGCGCCAGTCATAGGCCGTGATCAGCCAGCTTGCGGTCGGCGCGATCGTCACCGGCGACACGCCCATGCCGGCGGAGACCAGTGCCACCGCGAGGCTGCGGTTCTTTTCGATCCAGGCGCTCGCGAGTGCCATCATCGGCGCGTAGAAGCTGCCGGCGGCGACGCCGATCAGCACGCCGAAGAACAGCTGGAATTGCCACAGGCTGGTCGCCTGGCTCGCGGTGACGAGACCGAGGCCCAGCAGCAGGCTTCCGGCAAGCACCACGATGCGGGTGCCAAATCGATCCGACAGCGTGCCCCAGAAGAACGCGGCAACGCCCATGCAGAGGAAATCCAGCGTCGCCGCCGCCGACACGCCGGCGCGCGACCAGCCCATCGCTTCGGAGATCGGCTGCAGGAAGACCGCAAGCGACAGCATCGTGCCGAAGCCGACGCAGGTCATCAGCGCTCCCGCGGCGACCACGACCCAGCCATAGTCGAACCCTGACGGCTTGCTCATGCGTTTCCTCTGCGCTTTTGCTCTTGTTGATGGTGCGCGCGGGGATGGTGGCCCATCTGTCGGCGGAGGGCAAGGTTACGCGCAATGCGCGGGTACAGAGCTCGTTACCTTGCGGCGCCTTGAGCATTGGCGCGCGCCATGGGCCGCCGCAACGTCGACTTAGGAGGTGTTTTGTGCCGCAGTTTCGCTGCCCCCGCGTGCCAGGTCCATTTGCCCCGGCCACCCGTAAGCCGAGATCAGGCTCATATAGGCGTCAACATCCGTGCCGGTCATATTGAGGGAGCGGCTGCACTGTTGGAGGGCTTCCTCATATTGACGGAGGTGCAAGTGTGCGACGCAGAGAAGCCGCGCCGCGATGGTATCTTGCAGGACGGCCAGGTTTGCGAGGTCGCCGTCGAACCGATCCGACCAGATGTCGCGGGCGGTCTGAAGGTCGGTCAGAGATACGTTGACCCGCACCTGGTCTCCGTTGCGTCTCACCGCGCCCCGCACGGCCCAGCGGACGCGGAGATCCGTCCCGAGCTGCTGCAAATCGATCACCTTCTTCTTGTAGGTCAAGGCGGTGTCGCGTCCAACAACGAGAGTGGCGGGCGTTCGCGCGAGGTCAGTCGTCAAGCTTGTCGAGACGGAGTCGGCAAAGGAGTCCTGCGCCGGACCGTCGTTGAGGCTGGCGAAAGGCAACACCACGAGAGAGAGGCGAGGCGCGATCTCGGGCCTGACTGTCGGCTGTGCCTGGATATTTTGAGCTTCCCGTTGTGCGTCGGTACGGACCGTCTTCCAGGCATTCCAGTATCCGGCAACGCCACCGGCAATTGCGCCGATGGCGGCGACCGACGCCAGCACGCTGCCGACGAGCCTGAAACGGCCTCTGAGGTCCTCCAGCCGGCCGGCGGATCGCCGTTCGCCAACAGCGTTTGAAGCGGCAACCGGGACCGCAACTGCTGCCGCGGTTCCTGGTTGCCGATCCTCATCGTGCACGGCGCCCACGAAACGAAAGCCCTTTCGTGGAAATGTCTTGATAAGACGTTGTTGCTGACCGGAGTCACCGATCGCGCGCCGGACGGCGTTCAGCCGGGTCGTCAGCGCCGCATCGGATACGATCCGGCCATTCCAAATCGCGTTGACGAGATCGTCCTTGCTGACGACGCGATCCCTGCTGCGGATCAGATGTTCGAGCAGATCGAGAACCTGGGGTGTCGTGGGCACCACATCGAGCCCGCGCCGCAATTCGCGCCGCTCGGTGTCCAACGCACAGTCCTCGAAGAAATAGCGCATGGCACCATTCTCCAAGCCTGCCCTCTATCCTCCGAGGGCGCGGGGGCAATTATCCGTAGACAATAAGCCTTCGGTCGCGAAAATGTAAGCCGCGAACATCGATCCACCCCGTCAGGGGGTGGCAGAGCCGTGCTTTTCCGGAAGGCCCGCTCTCGCAGCGCATGATGCTACCGCGTCATAGCGGCCCGCCAGAAAATGCGCATCAGCCATGGCTCCCCGATCTGTGTCGAGCATGTAGTCATCAATGAGATGGCGCAACTTGCCACTCCTGCAGACACACATCCGCCGGATGACGCTGCCTCTGCACGGGTTGGGCCAAAAAAATAAGCCGTCGGTAAGGAAAATGTAAGCCGCACGTCAAGCGTGCGCGGCGAAGTCCTGACAGCCTGCCACCAGGAGAGGGAAGGGAAATCGCCGATGAGCATCATCTACGGCTCTACGCAGATGCGACGGACTGCCACATCCCTGCAGCAAGCCACCAGCCTTTTCCTGCGGGTCTGGAGCGCATGGCAGAAGCGCCGAAGACGGCTGAAGGTACAAACCGCTCTCTGTGCCCTCAGCGATCGGGAGCTGATGGATATCGGCGCGACGCGCGCCGAGATTGATTACATTGCCTTGCAGCAGGGCCGCGCAAAGCCCGATCGTCCGGCACCCTGGCGCATTGCTAGTGCGCTTGCGATCTGGTTGCTCGTCAACCTCTTCAGCTTGATTTCGGTCAATCGCACCGAGGCTCAATGCACGGCGCAGGATGTTTTGCGGAGACAGCTGGCGGTCAAGGTCGATCCGCCGGCTCCCAGATCGGAGATTCCGGTCAGCTCCGCTGCAGATATCCTGGTGTGGAAGACGATCCGGATAGGAACATTCACGGATACTTTCGCTCTTCGCAGCGCGATGAGTGCAATGGGATGCGGCCTCGGAAACGCGGCCGATGAGATACTCGCTCGACCGGCCTTTACCCTAAGTCGCAAGAGGGCGGAGGTTGAGCTTGTTGCCGTGTCGGTTGCCGAGCTCGGCTTTCAAGGCGAGGCTTCGCTGCGGTCGATCTATCTGCGTGCGCAACAGCTCGGTCTTGCGCTGGCGCCCGCCGAAATCGCGCCCCAGCTGAGGCTCCAGTATTTGGACCAGCCGATCGGTGAATTTCTCACCATCGGGATGGAGCCCATCGGGACGTGGGCGGGTGAAGCGGTCGTCCTGACGGTAGCGAACGGCGGAGCAGGCCTCATCCTGATCGGCCAGGATGGCCGTGAGGACGCGCAGATATCTGCGATATCCCGTTTCGTGTTCGTGCGGCCCAAGACATCCATGGCTCCGGAGACCGCAGCGATGGCCAGGTAGCATGCCGCGATCTCATTTGGTCTGGGCTCGATCAGGGAGACGGGTGATGATCACGCGTCGTGATGTGTTTTCGGCGGCCGCTGCCGCGTTCGCCGCTACGCATATTTCACCGCGGGCTCTCGCGCAGCCGATCGCGAGAACCGCGCATATCCTGACCGGCTTCACGCCCGGGCTGCAGGATGGGTTGGCGCGGCTCGTGGCCGGCCAGATGAGCGGCTATGCCGAAACCATCGTGGTCGAGACCCGGCCGGGCGCGGGCGGGCGCATCGCGGTGGAGGCGGTGAAGAGCGCCGACGCCGACGGGTCGGTCATGCTGTTCGCGCCGCTCGGCTTCATGATGTTCTTTCCGCACGTCTACAAGACGCTGAGATACCATCCGCGGGATTTCACACCTGTATCGACTGTCGCCTCGACCCCGACCTTGCTGACGGTCGGTCCCAGGGTACCGGCCGACGTCAAGACGCTGGCGGACTTCGTGGCCTGGTGCCGCGCCAATCCGAAGCAAGCCACCTTTGGCTCGCCGGGCGCCGGAACCACGCTGCATTTTCTCGGTGCGATGCTGGGCCGCACCGCTGGCTTCGATTTTCTTCACGTGTCCTATCAGGGCGGTGGTGCGATTCAGGATCTGGTCAAGGGCGTGATTGCCGCGACCGTCATGCCGATCGGCAGCTCGCTCGGACTCGTCCAGTCCGGCGATCTTCGCGCGCTGGCGACCACCGGACCGCGCCGCAGCCCGTTTGTTCCGGCGGTGCCGACGGTGCGGGAGGCCGGATATCCGTCGCTCGAGGACCTCACATGGTTTGCGTTCTACGTTCCGGCGAAGACGCCGGCGCCGATCGTCGATAAGCTCAACACCGCGATCCAGGCGGCCTTGCGCACTGACGAGGTCAAGGCCGGCATGGCAAAGCTGGCCGTCGAGCCCGACGCGATCGCCATGGAAGACTTCGCCCGGCTGATCGCATCCGAATCCGACCGGTGGAAGGCGATCGTGCAGGCAACGGGGTTCGTCCCGACCGATTGAAGTAGCATTGACAGGAGGCAACACATGAGCGGGCCGGCATCCGTGCATGATCTCGTGCAGTCGCATCGCATCACCGCGGTGATCTATGCGGCGGCGAAGCTCAATCTCGCCGAGACCATCGGCGATGAGGCGAAATCGGTGGCCGAGCTCGCCCGGCTGGTGTCCGCCGATGAAAGCGCGCTGCGCAGATTGCTGGTTGGCCTGACGACACTTGGCCTGTGCAGGCAGCCCGACCGCGACCGCTTTGCCATGACCGAGCTCGGCCGGCAGCTCGACGAGACCGCCGACCCCTCCTTCAAGGATTGGGTTCTCTTCGAGGGCGAGATGCTCGCGCAATCCTGGATCGGACTGGTCGAGTCGGTTCGCTCGGGCAAGAGCGCGGGCGAGCTGCGCGGCGATGGCGACGATCGCTATGCGGCGACGAGCAATGCGCCGGAATTCACCCGCCGCTTCAACGCCGCGATGGTCAGCCTGACGCGGAGCATCGTTCCAAGGATCGTCGCGGCCCACGACTTCGCGACCGCGCGCGTTGTCATGGATCTCGGTGGCGGTACCGGCGAATTGATCGGCGGCGTGCTCCAGCACAACCCGCATCTCGAGGGCATCGCCTTCGACCTCGCGCGCTGCGAGGCAGGAGCGTATGCGCATTTTGATCGGCTTGGCATCGCCGATCGCTGCCGGTTCGTCGCCGGCAGTTTCTTCGAGAAGATCCCGGGCGGCGCCGACACGATCCTGATGAAGAGCATCCTGCACAATTGGAAAGACGATCGTTGCGAGCTCATTCTGCGCAACTGCCGGGACGCGCTGCCGGCCAGCGGAACGTTGATCGTGATCGAACGGATCATGCCGGAACCCGCGACGACCGAGACTCAGGACCGGTCCTGCGTCATGAGCGACCTCAATATGCTGAGGGGACCTGGCGGCCGCGAGCGGACGGAAGCCGAGTACCGCAGGCTTGGCGTCCTGGCCGGCTTCGCCTTCGTCTGGACCAGCGGTATCGGCTCGTTCAGCCTGGTCGAATTCCGAAAGGTCGGACACTGACTGCCGTCCGTTGGGACGGCAGTCGAATCTGATCCCATCAGGCCTTGGCGCTGCTTCGATCAGCAGCCCCGGCAGACGCCGGAGATCTTGCGATCGACGTTGGCATCCTCTTGGTCGAGGAATTCCAGCGATCCCAAACCTGCCGAAGGCACGTCGGAGGCGTGGGGCTGGCGGTGACCGACCGGGGCCGTCCACGGCCTGGTGGTCGTTTCCTTTCCAGGCAGCGACGGGTGGAAGGGTTGCGCCGAAGCTGCGCCCATCGTCGATACGATCGTGACCACAATCAGCATCCTTGAGGTGATCATAGGTGTCTCCAAATGCATCCCGCCCTGCATGTGCGGTTCAGACATTCAGATTTGCATCGAGGACCTGCTATTCCCTGTCATCGCGCAGGCGTGATACCGCCGTGGTCGGGCCTTCCGGGACGACGTTGGTCAGACCGGCGCTTTCCTGCCGATCAGACCGAAGACGATCATGACGAGGCTGATGCCGCCGACAGCGCCCGAGATCTCTCCGACCGTGCGCATCAGGGCGGCAGGATCATTGGACCACGGCGTCATGTCCCGCATCGAGAGGAAGAACAGGACGGCGAGCACCAGCAGCACCGAGCCCGCGGCAATCAATCGCCAGTTTCGCTTTCGCATGACAGACACTCCCCCTTATCGCCCACGGATGGGCGGGGCGGTTCAGGACGCAGGGAGATAGTGTCGTCGAGCCCGGGTCGGGTTCAATCGAAACAGCGGGCTCTAGATCCAGCCGACAAATGTGACCCTCATCCCCGATTTGTTCGCGGCCGCTGGTGGGTGGCCAACAGACGTTTTGACTTTTTTGTGTTTTCAACGCTTTGACGGCTCGACCGTGTCGGCATGGACCAGTCTCGATCGTCCTTGGATCGACCCCGCACACGTCAGTGATGCCGTCACCTCGAAAATCGAACCAGGAGCTCATGTTCATGAGGATTACCGTCGAAACCACCGTCGCAGCCCCCATCGATCAGGTCTGGCGTGCCTATACGACACCTGCTGACATCGTGGAGTGGAACGCCCCGTCCGACGACTGGCATACGACCAAGGCGACGGTTGACCTGCGCGAAGGCGGGCTCTTCTCGTCGCGCATGGAGGCCAAGGACGGCAGCATGGGCTTTGACTTCGCCGGGACTTACACGACGATCGTCGAACACAAGCTGATCGAATATGCATTCGGCGATCGCAAGGCCGAAGTCGAGTTCGTGCCCGGGGCGAAGGGCGTCGTCGTCCGCGTCGTCTTCGATGCTGAAACGACGCACTCGGTCGAGCAGCAGCAGGGCGGCTGGCAGGCCATCCTCGACAAGTTCGCACAACACGTGCAGGCGAAGCAGAAGACGTCGTGAAGCCGTGCGGGGGCAGGAGATGGATGTCCCCGGCGGGCGTCGTCGGCTTTCCGCGCGGAGCATCTGACGGAAACTGAACAGTCAAGGAATAGCCGGCTTCGGGTGAGACCCCTCAGCCGGCGACCTCCGGTTTACACCGGGATCCGGACATGCCGCTGCGTTGCGCTCACCGACGCAACGGGCCAACAGGCGACGTCAAGCTGCTACGACGGCGCCACACCCCCCGCGCGCGTCTCTGGGGGCGCGCCACGCTTTAGGGGAAGCGGCTGGTCGCCAAGCAACACCCTCACCACCATGTCACGCGCATTGCCGGGATCAAGCGAGTGCTTTGCGATCAGGTCGCTACAGTCGGCGACGATCTGGTCGGCGTCCTGCAGGATCTTGAGCTCTTTGTAGCGATCGTGCCGATGCAGGCCCATGCTTTCGCCGACCACTTCAAGGATATTTACGATACGGAATGGCCAGTCGCGCTCGTGCGCGCACAGTTCGCGATGGTCGGAATGATAGACCGCGACCAGTGCATCGACACCTGCATCGCGCGCCGCCTCAAGCTCCATGAGTTGCAATTCGCGCTTGAAGTTTGGAAGCACGCCGACATCCACGCTCTGCAAACCCACCGCCGGCTGGTTCAGATCGATCAGTTCGATACCGGGTACCGCCGTCAAGATTTCAGCGGCGGCTTCCACGACGCCGGCCACGCCGGGATGCTTGTGCAGCGCGACCCGCATTTCGACCCTGCGCTGAAGGTGCGGCTTGAGCTGCGCCAGCCGGTCGTCGAGAAAGCGCATGAATGGGCTCATCTCGAACGGGCGCGACCCCTGCTGTCGCTCCACCGTTGGCAGGATGGTCTCCGTGTACTGGACGTAGCACGACGGGCACCAGGAGATCACATGCCCCGAGTTCGAGTGCGACAGCTTTTCCATCGTACTCGATCCCATGCGACCGGCCATCTCTGCGTCGCCAGACTTGAGCTGGAGAATGCCGCAACAATGGCTCGGTCCGCCCATCACCTGGTAACTGACGCCGAGCGCGTCCATGATATCGAGGGCAAGCAAGGCGATGTGCGGCGTCTTGAGCACATTGCAGCCGGTGTAAAACACGAAATCCGGCGTCTCAACGGGCGTGGCGACCGACGCCGAACTCTGACCCAGTCGTTCGAGCACGTCCGCGTCGAGTTGCAGGCGCGAAAGCACGTTCACACCACGACTGCCGTCGCGGTACTTCTCGACACCCCGCCGGCGCCGTTCGGCAAGCTCATTGTCCGACTTTGCGATGCCAAGCCGCGCCATGCTCAGCAGGAAGCGCGGATTGACGCCATAGGCGCACGCCTTGATGCATGCCCCGCTCCGCATGCAGGACTGCGCCCATTTGCGCGACGCTTCCGGGCCGTTGCCGGTACGGACCAGTTCGAGAATGCCGCCGATGATGTCTTCGGACTTTGTCGTCCTCGAGATGCCGGCCGGCTCGACACTCGGACAAGCCTCGACGCATTTCCCGCATCGCGTACAGGCGTCGAGCATGTTTCCGGCATATTCAGCCAGGGACGTCTCGAAGGGGACCTCGTTCATCGGCTGCATGACCAACTCCCAGGCCTGCTGGAGGATCAGCTATGTGCGGCACACGACAGCGCCGGAACCTAGCCCACAATTGGCGGGCTGTACACGAGCAGGCCGCAATCGGGATTTGTCGCCTTCGAGGCAACGCGTCTGCTACGCGCTGGGTGAGCCCGCTGTCGGTGTGCCCTTACTAACGGACCACCCGTGACCGACCTGGACTTCGTATTCGGGCCGACAGGCGACGTTCGTTGGCCGGCACGGCGACCGCCAGAGCAAGGCCGCTCTGCTGCCGGTCCCGGAAGGCCATCTCGGGAGATGGGGAAGATTATTTCTACCCGCCCTGCGGTAGCCCTAAGGCCCTCGTTGGATGTTGGCTCGCCTCTTGCGGCACGGACGCTCCGGCACCAGCTTTCACAGGTCAGGCAGGTACCGGCGGACGATGATTTCTGTTGTTGTCGGGTCACGACAACATGCCGGTGGACCGACGATCTCTACGTTGGAGGGTCGAACTATTTCGCCTCGCACGCCTCTGGCGCTTCTCATCATATCCCTGGGTGCGATCGCCGCGGTGTGGTGGTGGCTGGCCATACCGATCAACTTGGCGCGCGCACCGATCGATCCGAATGCCAAACTGCAATGCATATCCTACGCGCCCTTCCGCAACAACCAAACGTCGGAGTCGCCGACACCGGTGCCGCGGGACCAGATCGCGGAAGATCTCGCCCAACTTGCCAGGATAACCCACTGTATCCGTACCTATGCGACGGATCTTGGTCTCGATCAGATCCCCGAACTTGCGTCCACGGTGGGGCTGAAAGTCATTCAGGGAATTTGGCTCGATAGGGACCGACAGAAGAACGCGACGCAGATATCCACGGGCATACGCCTCGCCCGGCAATATCCGGAAACCATCACCGCACTCGTGGTCGGCAATGAGGTTCTGTTGCATCGGAAGATGACGCCTTCCGACCTTGCTGCCTTGATCCGCTCGGTCAAGGCACAAGTGCCGGTCCCCGTCACCTATTCCGACGTCTGGGAGTACTGGCTGCGCTATCGGGAGCTCGATGACGCGGTCGATTTCGTCACCGTTCATATCCTGCCATATTGGGAAAATGTCCCGGTCCCGGCGAAATCTGCCGCTGCTCACGTCGACGCCGTCCGAAAGCAGGTAGCGTCGGCGTTTCCGGGCAAGGAAATCCTGATTGGAGAAACAGGTTGGCCGAGCGAAGGGCGGATGCGCGATTCGGCGCTGCCATCGCGCACCAATCAGGCGCGAGTGATCTCTGAGGTCCTCGATCTTGCCCGGCGCGAGCATTTCCGCGTCAACCTGTTCGAGGCGTATGATGAATTGTGGAAGCATCAGTTCGAGGGCACCGTCGGCGGATCGTGGGGCTTATTCGATTCCGCGCAGCGCGCGCTGAAATATCCGCCCGGCATCCCCGTCAGCAATTATCCGCTCTGGAAACTGCAAATGAGCGGCGGAATGGCGCTCGCGATCCTGGTGTTCGGCGCTGCATGGCTGACCTCGCGCCGGAAGCTCTCGCCGCCCCGGCTCGTCTCATGGCTTGCGGTCGGAATATCGGCAACCACCGCCGGAGTCCTGTTTGGAGTGGCCGCTCAAAAGATGTTCTATGAAAGCAACGACGCGGGCAGCTGGCTTCTGTGGGGCGCACTTCTGGTGGCGGCAACTGCCTCGCCGCTGTTCGGCGCCAACGCCTTGATGTCCGGGCGCGCACCGCCCACATTTCTGGAATTGCTGGGTCCGAAGGACTACCGGACCCCATCGGGGCTGGCGATCATGCACGGATTGATCCTGATCGTAACCATCGTGATCGGCACGGCGACCGCGCTGGGCTTTATGTTCGACCCGCGCGAAAGGGATTTTCCCTTTGCGGCCCTCACTATGGCGGCGGTCCCTTTTGCGGCTATGACGCAGCTCAATCGCCCGAAGAAAGGAATCCGCCCCATGGCGGAAGCGATATTTGCCGGCGTATTCCTGGTGGCAGCCATCTATGCGGCGCTGAGCGAAGGACCGGCCAATTGGCAGTCGCTGTGGACTTGTGCCGCCTATATGCTGCTTGCGGTTACGCTGTGGCGGGCGCGCGCTTGAGAAAACCTGGCCGGCCGACTTCCGTTTTCGGTCAAAATGCGAAGAACTCGGAGTGCTCCTCAAAGTATGGGTGTCGAGCAGTAATACTGCCGTGAGCAAATCAAGTCCGCTCCGCCTCTGACAGGGGACCTCGGCAAGCCTCCCACAATTGTCGCGATGGGCCAACATCGGACTTCCCAAGAAGACATGACGCAAAGTGATTGCCAGCCGAAGCCGGGGCATCTCCGTTCCTCGGGCCAGAGATGCTACCCGCTGCTGACAGTATGCTGTCAGTAGCACAGCGATACAGTCCTCCCGAACTTATAGGGGGAGATAAAGCTGTGAAGTTTGCTTCAACACGCCTGATCTCCGCTGATATCGAGGCTCTCGTCAACCTCTACGAGGTTTGGGCCAGCGTTGGCGCGACCCTTCATCTCTGGCGGCAGCGTTATCGCGATCGCCGGGAACTCGCACGCTGGACCGAGCCCGACCTGCACGATATCCGCGTCTCCCGGAGCGACATCGCGCACGAGTTCGAAAAGCCGTTTTGGCGGGCCTAGCAACGGCAGCCGGGCCGGGTTAAGGGGATTCGAGGTTTAGCCGCCCCCATAAGGTACTGCCTGCACGTTCCCGAACCTGTTGAAGTTGTTCTCCGGATTATACCCGGAGTCGCGCAGGTTCTTGATGTACATGTCGCGGTCGTTGGAATTACCTGGGCCCACAGCATATGGGCTCAGCCCCCTCGACCCCTCGCTCGGCGACGGCGCAGGCGACGCGTGGCCATGATGGGTCCTCTGTGCGGCCAAAGCGCCAGAAGTAGAAATTGCGAGAATAGCAACGATGACAAGAATGCCTTTGGCCATAGATCAGCTCTTCGATAATCCACGGGACTGGCATGACCGGCACTCATCGGCCATGGTCGAGGGATGATTGCAATACCGTACCAGGGGCTCGCCCTGGCTCGCGTTTGACCATTGCGCCCTTCCGCCCAAGCAGGCGGCGCAAGCGCGGCAATCGCCAGTAGTCTGGTCTTTTCGTGGCTGGCGGTTTCTGATCACTATACGATGGGGACGACCGCTCCGTCTGGCAATACGAGGTCCTTCAAACTAGCGCGAGGACCAGTCGAGCCTAAGCCCAATGCCTGCGCGGCGAACGGGTGGTCCGGTCTGGGTCAAAATGCGAAGAACTCAGAGTGAGCAAAGTCAGTCCGCTCTACCCCAGCAAGCGGACCTCAATGAAAGGTGTCGCCACTTCGCTGATGGGTCAGAAGCGGACATTCCCGTTCGTAGCCTGAGTGTGCTAGCCTGAGGCACCATGCCCACACCTGCCGAAGCCGTAAGAACCTACATCTTGGCCAAGGACGGCAACCGACCGTTCTTGATGAGGCAGGCGTTCTCTGAAGACGTTGCACTCGAAATGGTGGTCAAGACCGACGCCATTTCGTTCCCCAACACGGCTTCCGGCTTGAACGCCGTGGAAGAAATTCTGGTGCGTCGTTTTGGGATCGAATACGAGAACATCTACACGTTCTGCCTGTCGCAGCCTTCCGAGACTGACCGAGCGCGCTTTCAGTGCCATTGGTTGGTGGGGATGTCCGCTAAGGCCAGCGGGCAACCGCTGCGCGTTGGGTGCGGGCGTTACGACTGGCATTTCAACGAGCACGGAAAAGTGGTGAGGCTGGTGATCACCATTGAAGTCATGAAAGTCTTATCGGGCGCCGAACTCGATGGCGTGATGCGCTGGCTATCTTCGCTTCCCTATCCGTGGTGCAGTCCGTCCCAGGCTCTCCTGTCATTTCCTCCGCAGAACGACCTGCGCGAGGTTGAAGCCTACTTGAGGCAGGTTCAGTAATCTTCGCGGTCGAACTACCATTGGCCAATAGGGGTTGACGTCCCGAAGTTGAAGCTTGCCGTATGTCGCCTTCGGGTCAATCGCGTATGCTATGGCCGCGTGCTGCTTTCTTCCGGTCTACCCCTGTGAACGGAAATCGTCAGACTGCACCGGCATGTCACCCGCGGGCCATAACCGGACCTGTTCACTCGATGACCTTGTCGGCACTGGCCGAGAGTGCAGGAGAGACGGAAAGGCCCAGCTGCCTGGCCGTCTTCAAGTTGATGGACAGATCGAATTTGGTCACTTGGTAGAATGGAATATCGCCAGCTTTTGCTCCGCGGAAAATTGCGTCGATGTTGTTGGCAGCGCGCTTATACAATTCGACTAGATCAAAGGAGTAGGCCATTAGGCCCCCGGCTTCGACGGATTCGGTGAACGCGAAAATCGCCGGAAGTCTCGCGTCGGTCAGCAACTTGGCGATCAAAGCGCTGTTTTGAAAAGTTTCAGGGGAGTCGACCACCATGACTGCATTTGCGCCTTCGCCGGAAAGGCTCGCTATCGCTGCCCGCCAGTCATTTTCTTGAGCACCAACATCCAGTAGCGACACCGCGATAGGTAGGCCAGCCTCCTGGGCCGCTGCGGGGATAGGCGAACCCTTGACGAGCCCGCTGTATTGGATGTGAAGAGCGAGCAAGCCAAGTTTTGATATTGAAGGAAAGATTTCGCGCAGCAGTGCAATTCGCTTTCCATGAATTGATGGACCGGCGTCGATGCTGGCTCCCGTGAAATTTCCGCCCGGGCGAGCCAGACTTTCGGCAATCCCCAGTCGAACGGGGTCGGCAGTTATTGTTACGATTGGAATACGCGATGTCAGTTTTTTGAAGATGAGTGCGCCAGGACCACCGAGGAGAATGACGTCCGGGTTGCTGCTAACGATTTCCATCGCCAAGGCCTCGAGGCCGGACGTGTTTTGCTCTCGTCCATAACTTTCGACTTTGAGGTTTTGTCCCTCGATCTGTCCCAACCGTCGCAGCTCGGCGAAGAGGGCTCGAGGATACCTTTTCCCGCTAAGCTCGTGCCAGTCCGCGCTCGGCTCTGACGGCACGAAAATAGCAAGACGTTTCTTCTTGGCGCTCTCCGCCGCCGCAGCCAGCCGCGGCAATGCTACCGCACCACAAACGGCACCGAGAAAAGCACGCCGCCTCATGTTCGCCCCCTAGCTAGAGTCTAGGTCAACGCATCTTAGCGTCTAAGAGGCGATACTGAAAATCAAAGGTGGCTCTGCGATGTCCGGGTTGGGTCAAAAGCGTCGGTTTGGCGCTCAGGGGCAAACTTCCGCTCTGCCGCCATCACCCGATATAGCTGCACCGCGTCAACGGAAGCGATGGGGCACGAGCGGAAGTGCCTAGCCGCTCCATATCGGCCGCCGTCGGTCATCTCTGAACGAACAGCTTACTTTTCTCTCGTCTCCGGCCTATTCTTGGCGTCGTTCTGCGATGAGCGTGTTTGCGATGAAATGAGGTCTATCGGGCGGAGAAGACGGCCGTGCGCTATCTCTTCGAGGATTACGCATTGGACACGGACCAGCGCGAGCTGCGCTGCGGAACCGAGCTGATTGCGACTGCGCCACAAACGTTTGACTTGCTCCTATACCTCATTCGCAACAGGGAGCGGGTTGTCAGCAAGGACGACCTCCTCGGTGCTGTCTGGAGTGGTCGCATCGTCTCGGATGCCGCGCTCACGACGCGCATGAATGCAGCTCGCAGCGCAATTGGCGACACGGGCGAGAAACAGCGCCTGATCAAGACGATGCCCCGCAAGGGTTTCCGCTTCGTTGGCGCGGTGCAGGAGGCGCAAAGGCCCATAACCGTCCCCCTTGGCGATGTGGCGCAGAACGATGATGCAGCACAGAGGTCGCTTTCACCACCTCGCCCTTCCATCGTTGTGTTGCCCTTCGTCAATCTCAGCAGCGCCCCCGAGCAGGACTACTTTGTCGATGGTGTAACCGGGAGCCTCACCACGGATTTGTCACGCATCAGTGGCTCATTTGTTATCGGCCAACACACCGCGTTCACCTACAAAGGCAAATCGGTCGATGTCAGGCAGATTGGTCGTGAGTTGAATGTTCGCTACGCGCTTGAAGGCTCGGTGCAGCGTTGTGATAATCGTCTCCGGGTGAATGTTCAATTGATCGACGCGACGACGGGCAATCATCTGTGGGCCGACCGCTTCGACAAGCCGTTCGCCGATCTGCTCGATATGCAGGACGAAATCGTAGCCAGGATTGCGCGGACCTTAGACAACCAGCTCATCGTGGCCGAGGCGCGTCGCGCGGCGAGAACGTTGAATCCCGATGCCATGGATCTCTATTTCCAAGGCCGCCATTCTTGCAATAGGGGGGTGACACTCGAGAATTTGACAGAAGCCCGCAATTCTTTTGAACGGGCTCTGGCGACTGATCCGCAAAATGTTGACGCCATGAGTTGGAGAGCGTTGGTCGAGACAGTGCTTGTCGCGGCGTTCTTGAAAGACAACGGGCCTCCGTATTTGGCAGCGGCAGAGACCATGGTGCTGGAGGCGCTCCGCCTCGCTCCGGACCATGCCTGGGCTCATTTCACCTTGGCCACGGTGCTCATCTATACGAACCGGACGGCCCAAGGCGTGGCTGAGTGCGAGCGAGCCTTGGCCCTGGATCGCAATTTGGCTGACGCTCACGAGATGATGGGTCAGGCCAAATTTTATATGGGTTGCGGTGCGGATACCGAGTTCCACGTCAACGAAGCACTGCGCCTTTCCCCTCGCGATATCTCCGCCTTCCGATGGATGAATACGGCGGGCTTTGCCAAGCTCCAGATCGCAGCAGACGCTGAAGCGGCCGCTTGGTGTGCCCGAGGAATCGAGGCCAACCGAAACTATCCGCTGCTGCATTTCGGGTACGCTGCAGCGCTCGCGCTTCTTGGGAGGCCGGACGAGGCGCAAGTGGCCGCCAAAACCGGACTTGCACTTGATCCAACATTTACGATCCGTCGCGTCAGAAACGTTCCAGTGCGCGGCGACGCGAATTTCGTTGCAGGAGCCAGGCGCTTGGTTAGGGGATTGTACATCGCCGGAGTACCGGAGGGGTGATGCCGGCGATGAGGCAAAAGGCGAAGAACTCAGAGTGAGCAAAGTCAGTCCGCTCCGCCCCACCAAGCGGACCTCAATGAAAGGTGTCGCCACTTCGCTGATGGGCCAGAACCGGACTTCCCGCGCGCCCCATGCTGGGTCCGCTTGGGCCAGAACCGAAAACGCGTTGCACGATACTTGAGATCAGTCCCGAAGCGACACTGCCGCTTAGGAAAGCGGGTGACTATTGAGTCTCCAAATACTCGACGTCATTTATTTGAGGCGACCATGCGTAACGCTTGGGTGGCCCAGCGCAGCCCAAGGCGGCAATCTCTTCGAAAGATATTGCCCCCAACGTCATCAGATGGTGGGTGGATTCTACTATATACTGCTTGTAGCACGGTCCCTGTTATATACCGTTCGTAGCACGGTCACTGGGCAGTATCATCCGAATAGTCGCTCATACGCTTGGCCCTAGGCACAGCTGCAATCATTTTTAAAGTTCGAAGCTGGCCGACGCATCGCAGTTCACTGGTCTAGGAGCGGGCTTGTAGACAAGGAGGCCTAACATGACTGCAATCTCCTCCTCACCCACCCGGCGAAGCCTCCTCGCAGGGTCAGCAGCAACTGGTGCCGTCAGCTTGCTTCCAATACATTTCGTCGCCGCACGCGCGCAATCGAAGCAAGGAGGGTCCCCGCTTGGTACGACCAAAGCCGACGCAATTCTTCCCTTCCGCATCAATGTCCGGGGTGAAGACCTCGCTAATCTCCGCCGGCGCCTCGCGTCCACGCGCTGGCCCACCAAAGAGCTCGTTGAGGATCGGTCGCAGGGTGTGCAGCTGGCGACGCTGCGAGCGCTCGCCCGCTACTGGTCGACTGAGTATGACTGGCGCAAGTGCGAGGCACGGCTGAACGCGCTGCCACAGTTCACGACCGTGATCGACGGGGTGAAGATCCATTTCATCCACGTCAAGTCCCGGCATGAGAACGCGCTGCCGCTGATCACGACGCACGGCTGGCCTGGCTCGGTCATCGAACTCCTCGATACCGTCGGTCCCCTGACTGACCCGACCAAGTATGGTGGCACTCCCGACG
This sequence comes from Bradyrhizobium sp. Unk1, assembly GCF_059512345.1. Taxonomy (NCBI): domain Bacteria; kingdom Pseudomonadati; phylum Pseudomonadota; class Alphaproteobacteria; order Hyphomicrobiales; family Nitrobacteraceae; genus Bradyrhizobium; species Bradyrhizobium sp. Unk1. The sequence goes on along the minus strand of NZ_JCAMOP010000017.1, from coordinate 148,112 downwards.
ATGCATTTCACCTGGTGCTGCCGTCCTTGCCTGGCTACGGCTTCTCGGGTGAGCCGACCGAACTCGGCTGGGACACCGCCCGCATCGCGCGTGCGTGGGCGATGCTGATGGATCGCCTCGGCTACACGCGCTACGTCGCCCAGGGTGGCGACGTAGGAGCCGCAGTAACGGATGCGATGGGGCGCCAGGCACCCAAGGGACTTCTCGGCATCCACGTCAACTTGCTCGCGGGTGTGGCGGCAATGTCCGACAAGCTGCCCGCAGAATCCGAGAAGGAACGCGCGGCGCAGAAGGCAGCCGCGACGTTTAGGGCGAGTGGCTTTGGCTACTTCCTGGAGCAGTCGACGCGGCCACAGACGATCGGCTACTCCCTGCTGGATTCACCCCTCGGGCTCGCGAGCTGGATGCTCGACCATGACACGGACAGCTACTACAAGATTTCCCGAGCGTTCGTGGAGGGTATGCCCGCGGGCAGTCTCACCCGGGACAGCATCCTCGACAACATCACGCTGTACTGGCTGATGGGCACTGGGGCCTCGGCCGCACGGTGGTACTGGGAGGCCGGACAGGCCGCAATTCGTGCGGCCGGCAAGTCTCCTCCAGCGGTCGCGGTTCCCGTGGGATTTACGACGTTCCCCGGCGAAATCTTTGCTGCGCCCCGAAGTTGGGTCGAGATTATGTATCCCGGCCTCGCCTACTTCAGCGAGGTCGAACGTGGCGGACATTTCGCCGCCTGGGAGGAGCCGAAGCTGTTTTCAGATGAGGTATGCGCAGCCTTCCGATCATTGCGCAAATAACGGACCAGAGGCTCGACGCCGACGATGTTGAGCACGCGCGTCAGATTGTAGGTCAGCGCACACCGCGCCATCTCCGTGGCGACCTTCGGCAGCGTCTTGCACAGGAAGTTCGCCCGGCTAGGCGGCAGGAATGCATGTCTGCAGATTCTAACAGCGGACGTCCGGCTCAAGTCAACTGAAACAAGTTTGTTGCGGGGACTAGGGCGCGACGAAGTGAAGGGCAAAGGCAGCCGCGACACAGAGCGCGACGGCAATGGAGGCGGACCACCATTTAGCGGGGTAGCCACCGAATGTAATTCCAACCAAGGCTGCGCCTAACACCCATCTGATCAAGGCCACGGGGTTGCTCCGCGTCATATCCTATCAATATGCGCTTGGAGTCGCCCCGTTTCCAGCCCGTCCGGCTGCCATAATCAAACCGACCCACTACCCAAAAGCTGCCCTCAGCCGGTGCACTGCCCATCGTCAGCTTCGGGTCAAGCTCGGAAGTCGGCGGGTCCATGGTAGATGGTCTGCTCTGCCACTGTGAGCGGACATCACCGGATCCGCGGTTCAGGTCCGCGAAGGGCCCAACAGGCGACATCGCCTTACAGCACCCGATCATCTAGGATGTTTCAAACGCTGGACGGTCGGCGGCCACCCAAGGAATTGGCAGCTTGCGGTATCTGTTTGAGGAGTACACATTCGACACCAGCCTGCGCGAGCTGCGTCGCGGGGCCGAGGTCGTCTTCGTCGCGCCGCAGGTATTCGACGTGCTCGATTACCTGATCCGCAACAGGGAGCGCGTCGTTAGCAAAGACGACCTCATCAACGCCGTTTGGAACGGACGTATCGTTTCCGATTCCGCGCTGACAACCCGTCTGAATGCCGCTCGCAGCGCCATTGGCGACACGGGCGAGGAGCAGCGCCTGATCAAAACTTTGCCGCGCAAGGGCTTCCGCTTCATTGGTTCGGTCCAAGAAATGCGGGGGCCTGCAACCCACTTCGGCGTCCTGAGTGAGCACAGCCACAACCCGCCCACGTTAACTTCACCGCCTCGCCTTTCCATCGTTGTCTTGCCGTTCTCCAACCTGAGTGGCGATCAAGGGCAAGACTACTTCGTCGATGGTGTGACCGAGAGCCTGACCACGGACCTCTCCCGTATCAGCGGCTCGTTCGTCATTGGCCGACACACCGCGTTCACCTACAAGGGCAAGGCGGCTGACCTCAAACAAATCGGTCGCGAATTGAACGTTCGCTACGTGCTGGAAGGCTCTGTACAGCGCAGCAGCAATCGGCTTCGGGTCAACGTCCAACTTGTTGATACCGAAAGCGGTAATCACCTTTGGGCCGAACGCTTCGATAAGCCGATCGCCGATCTATTCGATATGCAAGACGAAATCGTGTCGCGGCTCGCCAATTCGCTGGACGCCCAACTCGTTGAGGCTGAGGCAAGACGGGCGGAACGTTCGCTACATCCCGACGCGATGGAGTTGTATTTCCAAGGCATGGCTTGCTTTAACAAGGGAAGGACCGCCGAATACACGACACGGGCGCGTGGCTTTTTTGAACGTGCCTTGGCGCTCGATCCCAAAAATGTCGAGGCGCTGGTCACCATGGCGGAGGTTGATGAAGCAACTGGTACCAGTTTTTTGGCCGATGACCGGGCCGCACGCTTCGCGGCGGCTGAGACGGCCTTGATCAAGGCTCTGTCGCTGGCTCCACAGCACGCGCGGGCCCACTGGCTCCTGGGACGCGTCAAGATGTTCACCAACCGCGCGGTCCAAGGCATTGCTGACTGCGAGCAGGCATTGGCGCTGGATCGAAACTTGGCCAACGCGCACGGGGAGATCGGTCACGCTAAGTATTTTCTTGGTCGCGGCGCGGAGACCGAGGCTCATGTCCAAGAGGCACTCCGCCTCAGTCCTCGCGATACGGACGCCTTTGTTTGGATGATGTTCGCGGGCCTCGCCAAGCTGCAGATAGGGGCCGACGACGAGGCGGTCGTGCGGTTTCTTCGCTCGGTCGAGATCAACCGAAATCATCCACGTACGCATTTCTTTCTCGCCGCCGCGCTGGCGCATCTCGGTCGGCTTGATGAGGCGCGGTCCGCGGTCCAAGCGGGGCTTACGCTTAATCCAAATTTCACCATCCGCCGCTTCCGCGCCGGCGCATTGGGTGACCATCCGACTTACCTCGCCGGGCGCGAGCGTACCTATGAGGGCCTGCGCATGGCCGGGGTGCCCAAGGGGTGATGTCCCAGATGGGTCAAGCTCGGAAGTCGGCGGGTCCATGGTAGATGGTCTGCTCTGCCACTGTGAGCGGACATCACCGGATCCGCGGTTCAGGTCCGCGAAGGGCCGATATTGTTGCAAAAGTCGATTTTCGCCGATGACCAATATTCTACGGGCCGTGGGCGCGAGTTTCGCGTACAAGATGCGAGGGACCTCACGGCCCAACGCAAAATTCACAGGCGACTTCGGTAACGCGATTGAGGTCATACGAATCAGCGATCGCTCGCTGCTTAGTATTTTCGCGAAAATTCTTGAGCCCTGCAACTTTCGACTTTTGCAACACAATCGGCCAAAAGCGGACTTCGAGGAGCAGTGCTTGGCAGGTCGGTTGACGGGCCAGAAGCCGACGCAAGCCGTCACCGACATGGCGCCTGGATATCGAATTCAGAGGTTGCCAACCGGTCGGCGGTCGAGATGGTGCGTCTTGATGGACGCCTGCTGCACACCCGCTGCCATGATGACATTCTGCCGGTGTTTTGCCCGACGGGTCAAATAGATTTCGTAAAATCGGAAAAGCCCAATGCCGACAAGGGCCCGGCTACTGTGCATGGGGTTGTTTTCGCGAATCTTGTTTGTCGGCCCCGGATATCCGGGCCGGGCCCCCGATCTCGTCGGGTCCGGAGTGGCCTGAGCATTCGCCTCAGCTGTCCACCTTCAGCGCGGCAATGAAGGCTTCCTGCGGGATGTCGACCTTGCCGAACTGCCGCATCTTCTTCTTGCCTTCCTTCTGCTTCTCCAGAAGTTTCCGCTTACGCGTGATGTCGCCGCCGTAGCACTTGGCGGTGACGTCCTTGCGCAGGGCGCGCACCGTCTCGCGCGCGATCACCTTGCCGCCGATCGCCGCCTGGATCGGGATCTGGAACATGTGCGGCGGGATCAGCTCCTTCATCTTCTCGACCATGGCGCGGCCGCGCCCCTCCGCGCGGGTGCGATGCACCAGCATCGACAGCGCATCGACCGGCTCGTTGTTGACCAGGATCTGCATCTTGACGAGATCGGCCACCTTGTAGTCGGTCAAGTGATAGTCGAACGAGGCGTAGCCTTTCGAGACTGATTTCAGGCGGTCGTAGAAGTCGAACACGACTTCGTTGAGCGGCAGATCGTACTTCACCATGGCGCGGGAGCCGACATAGGTCAGCTCCTTCTGCGCGCCGCGGCGGTCCTGGCACAGCTTCAAAACGCTGCCGAGATATTCGTCTGGAGTGAGGATGGTGGCCTCGATCCAGGGCTCCTCGATATCGGCGATCTTGACCACGTCGGGCATGTCGACGGGATTGTGGATCGAGATCTCCTGGCCGTCGGTCAGGTGCATCTTGTAGATCACGCTTGGCGCGGTCGCGATCAGGTTGAGGTCGAATTCGCGCGACAGCCGCTCCTGGATGATCTCGAGGTGCAACAGCCCGAGGAAGCCGCAGCGGAAGCCGAAGCCCAGCGCCGCCGAGGTTTCCATCTCGTAGGAGAAGCTCGCGTCGTTGAGGCGCAACTTGCCCATCGCCCCGCGCAGCGTTTCGAAGTCATTGGCGTCGGCCGGGAACAGGCCGCAGAACACCACCGGGATCGCCGGCTTGAAGCCCGGCAGCATTTCGGTGACGGGCTTCCTGTCGTCGGTGATGGTGTCGCCGACGCGGGTGTCGGCGACTTCCTTGATCGCCGCGGTGATGAAGCCGATCTCGCCGGGGCCGAGTTCGTCGACCTGCTCCATCTTCGGGGTGAAGAAGCCGACGCGCTCGACGTCATAGGCCGCGCCCGTGCCCATCATGCGGATGCGCTGGTTCTTCTTCATGACGCCGTCGACCACGCGGATCAGCACGACCACGCCGAGATAGACGTCGTACCAGCTGTCGACCAGCAGCGCCTTCAAGGTCGCGTCGCGGTCGCCCTTCGGCGGCGGCAGGCGGGTGACGATGGCTTCCAGCACGTCGGGGACGCCGAGGCCGGTCTTGGCCGAGATCATCACGGCGTCGGAGGCATCGATGCCGATGACGTCCTCGATCTGCTGCTTGATCTTCTCGGGTTCGGCCGCGGGAAGGTCGACCTTGTTCAGGACCGGGACGATCTCGTGATTGTTGTCGAGCGCCTGGTAGACGTTGGCGAGCGTCTGCGCTTCGACGCCCTGGCTGGCGTCGACCACCAGCAGGGAACCCTCGCAGGCCGCCAGCGACCGCGAGACTTCGTAGGCGAAGTCGACATGGCCGGGCGTGTCCATCAGGTTGAAGATGTAGTCCTTGCCGTCCTTGGCGTGGTAGGCGAGGCGCACCGTCTGCGCCTTGATGGTGATGCCGCGCTCGCGCTCGATGTCCATGGAATCGAGCACCTGCTCCTTGCCCGCCATTTCGCGGTCGGTGAGGCCGCCGGTCATCTGGATCAGGCGGTCGGCCAGCGTCGACTTGCCATGGTCGATATGGGCGACGATGGAGAAATTGCGGATGTTGGAAATGGGGACGGTCGTCATGGGCGCGGGATACCACTCACATCCCCGTGCGGCAACCATATTGCTGTATTTTCAGGGCCTTTCTTCACGCCAAGCTGATTCCACGAGGGCCCAAAACGCGCTACGCAACGGCCCATGTCCAGGCTCATGTCCACGACCTCGATCCCCTCCGCCCGAACACGCGTAAAAGCCCGGGTGAGCTTTAACCGCTTCCGGGCCTGGCTGGTCGCCTGCGCGATCCGCCCCGAAGCGCGGCTCTGGCTGGTGATCCAGCTCGCCATCCTGCATGCGGTGATCTGGACCTTCATCCTGATCAATCTCAAGGCAGCGCAGGACGTTCACATGGACGTCGCAGAAGCCTATGGCTGGGGCCAGCAATTCCTCTGGGGCTACGGCAAGCACCCGCCGCTGTCGGGCTGGGTCGCCGGCCTCTGGTTCAAGGTGTTCCCGGCGGCGGACTGGGCGACCTATGCGCTGGCGATGGCGACCGTCGGCGTCGGCATGGTGATCTGCTGGCTGCTGAGCTTGCGCGTCGTGGACGCGCGGCGCGCGTTCCTGGTCGTGGTGATGGTCGCGCTCTACCCGATCTTCAATTTCAAGGGTTTCAAGTACAACCCCGACCTGCTCCAGCTCGTCACGCTGCCGCTGCTCGTGCTCGCCTATCTCAACGCCTTCGAGAAGCGGACCTGGCAATCCGGCATCTGGTTCGGGCTCGCCGGCGCGCTGGCGCTGATGACCAAATACTGGGTGCTGACCATGATCGGCGCCATCGGCCTTGCCGCGCTGATCCATCCCGACCGGCTGCGATTCCTGCTGTCGCCGGCGCCGTGGGTGGCGATTGCGACGATGGCCGTGGCGATGATCCCGCACATCGTCTGGCTTGCGGGCGTGCATTTCGTGCCGCTGACCTATGCCGGCGATACCTACAGCCTCGATGACAGCCGCCAGGTCCATCAACTCGTGGCTGGCTACGCCCTGCATAATTTCGCGCTGCTGGCGCTGCCGGTGGCGCTGGCCGCGCTCGCAATGGCGCTGGTGCCGCATTGGTTCACCCTGCTGCTGCGCGCACCGATACGCATCGTCACGCGCGCCTGGGGGCGCGGCGCCAACGCGAGCGTCAATGTTGCGCAGGCGTTGAACGTCTGGATCATCCAGATCATCGTCGCGATCGGCCCGCCGCTCGGCGCGCTGGCCTTCAGCATCTACATGAAGACCGATTGGGGCATCTCGCTGTTCTTCCTGGTGCCCTTGGCGCTGGTCGCGATTCCGGCGCTGCGGGTGCAGAGTGCGGCCCTGTTCAACATCGCCGCGATCTGGCTCGTGCTCAGTGTCGCCACGCTCGCCGCCTCGCCCTGGATCGCCGCGCGCGAGATGGCGGCCAATGCCGGCAACACGGCGACCTACGGCGCGCGCTCGGAGCTGGCGCATGAATTGACGCAGGCCTGGCACACGCGTTTCGGCTCGCGTTGGGCGGTCGTCGCCGGCACCATGGAGTCGATCCAGCCGATGGTGTTCTACAGCCCGGATCATCCGGCCGCGCTGATGCCGCTCGAAGCCTGGGATTCCGGGCTGACGTCGCGCGACGATGCCAGGAAATACGGCTTCATCGGCGTGTTCGATCCAACCGATGGCCGCCTGCCGGCGTTCGAGAAATGGGTCGCGGAGATCGCGCCGAACGCTGAGCGCATCGTGATGACGACGCGCCGCTTCACCCACGGCAAGGCCGGCCCGGCGATGAGCTGGAACATCTACATCGCGCCGCCGGCGAAGTGACCGAGGATTAAATCCCTTCCTCGTTGAACTTGCTTTCAACGAGCTCGGTGATCGCCGCAAGCGCGGCTTCCGCTTCGGTGCCGGCGGCGGCGACCGTGATCGTCGTGCCGGGACCCGCGGCGAGCATCATCAGGCCCATGATCGAGGTGCCGCCGACGGTCTCGCCGCCGCGCGTCACCCACACCTGCGCGTCGAAGCGCTCGACCGCCTGCACGAACTTCGCGGAAGCCCGCGCATGCAGGCCGCGCTTGTTGATGATCAGGAGCTCCTTGGAGATCGCGCCCGCGGGCACGCCCGTCCCGGCTTGCGGCGCGTCGTCGCTCATTTGCCGGCGAGCACGCGGCTGGCAATGGTGACGTATTTGCGGCCCGCTTCCTGGGCCATCGCGATCGCGTCGGGCAGCGGACGCTCCTCGCGCACCTTGGCAAGCTTCACCAGCATGGGGAGGTTGATGCCCGCGAGCACCTCGACCTTCGGCCGGCTCATGCAGGATATTGCAAGGTTGGACGGCGTGCCGCCGAACATGTCGGTGAGGATCGCAACGCCGTCGCCGGAATCGACGCGGTTGACCGCCTCGATGATGTCGCTTCGGCAGAGATCGGAATCATCTTCGGCACCGATCGTGATCGCTTCGATTTGCTTTTGTGGGCCCATGACATGTTCAAGCGCTGCCTTGAATTCGTCGGCAAGGCGCCCGTGGGTCACAAGTACTAGACCAATCATCGGAAAACTCCTCGCGGGCGCTTTTGGTGCACCGCACGAACGCGCCACTTTGACCATCCAGAGCCCCCGCGCAAGAGGGGATGTTGCGTATCTCCCTGAATCTAGACGGATGGATGAGGGGAGCTGCGCCGGTCTATTCGGTCGCGATAGTGGGGTTCATATGGTTACCATTTCCCTTCAAACAATCGCCTGAAGGGTTAACGGAAGATGAACTCTTGGTAGTGGTCAAGGCCGCAACAACCAAAGGGAGGGGCGAATAGTCGCGCCCGACGGGGATTCGCGGTATTTCGACACCAGAAATGCTTGTTTTCAGCGATTCCGCCGCAGGCAGGCGTTCCGCGTCGGCGGCGTCCAGATCGACCACGAGACCGACGGTCGCATGCTCCACGAAGTCGCAGCGGCGGATTCCCAGTCCCCGAATCTCGATCAGGCCGGCCAACAGCGGCGCGGGGCGGACTTCAATTTCATCGCCGACTGTCGCCAGATGGACACGGTCATCGCCGACCAGAACGGCTCTTTCGACCACGCCGGCGCGCCCCGCCATGATCAAATCGAAGGCAAGGCGCGACTTGCCGGAGCCTGAGGGTCCGCGGATCAGCACCGCCAGAGTCCCGACCTTGACTGCGGAGGCGTGAACGCTGGGGCCACCGCCGCTCATAGCGCCGGCAGCCGCACCACGAAACGCGCGCCGACAACCGTAGGCGCGCCGTCCTCGTCCGCCGGGCCCGGGCGGTTCTCGGCCCAGATGCGTCCGCCATGGGCATCGACGATCTGCTTGGAGATCGACAGGCCGAGGCCGGAGTTCTGGCCAAAGCCCTGGTGCGGACGGTCGGTGTAGAAGCGCTCGAAGATGCGCTCCAGCGCGTCGTCGCGGATGCCGGGGCCGTCGTCGTCGACCACGATCTCGATCTCGGAGCGGACGCGGCGGCAGGTGAGGCGCACCTTGCTGCCGGGCTCGGAGAACGACTGCGCGTTGGAGAGCAGGTTGGAGACCACCTGCCCGAGCCGTGAATCGTGGCCCGTCACGGAGAACGCGTCGGTCGCGCTGCGGCCCTCGTAGCGGGTCTCGACCGCGACGTCATGGCCGAGCTTGGTTTCATTGGCGACCGATACGAGCGTCGTCAGCAGGCGGCGCAGGTCGACCCGGACCGCATCCTGGCGCTGCAATTCGGCGTCGAGCCGGCTGGCGTCGGAGATGTCGGAGATGAGGCGGTCGAGCCGCTTGACGTCATGCTCGATCACCTCGAGCAGGCGCGCGCGGCTGGTCTCGTTGCGCGCCAGCGGCAGCGTCTCGACCGCGGAGCGCAGCGAGGTCAGCGGGTTCTTCAGTTCATGCGCGACATCGGCGGCGAACATCTCGATCGCCTCGATGCGGCTGTAGAGCGCGCTGGTCATGTCGCGCAGGGCGCCGGAAAGGTGACCGATTTCGTCGCGGCGCCGGGTGAAGTCGGGAATCTCGATGCGCGCCTTGATACGGCGGCGGACACGCTCGGCGCTGTCGGCGAGCCGGCGCACCGGACCTGCGATCGTGCTGGCGAGCAGCAGCGACAGCATGATCATGACCGCGGCAGCGACGCCGCCGACCTTCAGGATCGCCAGGCGCTCGGCGGTGACCATCTGGTCGATGTCGTCGCCCTGCGTCGACAGCATCAGGGCGCCGTGGATGGCGCGCGAGCGCAGCACGGGGACTGCGACCGATACAATCACCTCGCCGCGCGAATTGACCCGCACCATCGAACGTTTCTGGCCCTGGAGCGCGTCGCCCACTTCCGCGTAGCCATTGCCGTTCTCGCGCCCGAGCTCGCGATACAGCGGCAGGTCACCGCGGTTGATCCAGAGGCGCACCGAGGTCAGGCCGCGCTCGATCACGCCGGGCTTCTGCGATGGCGGCGGCAACGGGAAGATCAGCACGTTCTCGAGGTCGCGGCTGTCGAGCAGCACCGTCCCGTTCGGATCGAATATCCGCGCGCGGGTCTTGGTCGGCGAGATCAGCGTGCGCAGCACGGGGGCGACGCGCTCTGGGCTGATCGGGAAGTTCAGCGCCGAATAATCGTCGGATTCGCCATAGCTGTCGCCGAGCTTCAGATCGAGCAGGCGGTCAGGATCGACCGTGATCGCGTTGGTCTGCACGGTCGCCGAGGCTCCGATGGCACCGGCGATGATCTCGGCCTGCACCAGCAGACTCTGCGCACGCGCGTCGATCAGGCCGGCGCGGAACTGCGAGAGATAGAGAATGCTCGCGACCAGCGCGACGAGGCCGGCGAGGTTGAGCGAGACGATGCGGCGGGTCAGGCTCGAGAAGGAGAGCGCGAAGAAATACTGACCGGCGCGCGTCAGCCAGGAGAACGGTCGCCAGCCTTGCGCGGACGGCTTGTCGTCGGCGACGTGCTCCGAAACGCCGTCGGATGCGACATCCCCGGCGTTCTGGTTCTCGTCAGGCTGCGTTCGGTCAAGCAATGCTTACGCCCGCGTTAGGACATCTCGTGCGAAGGGTCCCCGCATCCTAGAGCCATCCCGGTCCCGATGGAACGAGAACCGGCGATGCTCTCAGTCTTTCGTGAAGGCGCGTGAGCCTCAGGCTTCCTTGAAGCGGTAGCCGACGCCGTAGAGCGTCTCGATCATCTCGAACTCGTTGTCGGTCACCTTGAACTTCTTGCGCAGCCGCTTGATGTGGCTGTCGATGGTGCGGTCGTCGACATAGACCTGGTCGTCATAGGCGGCGTCCATCAGCGCGTTGCGGCTCTTCACCACGCCGGGCCGCGTCGCCAGCGCCTGGAGGATCAGGAATTCGGTGACGGTCAGCGTCACCGGCTCGTTCTTCCAGGTGCAGGTGTGCCGTTCGGGGTCCATGCGCAGCAGGCCGCGGTCGAGCGCCTTGGCATCGTTCTCCTTCGGCGCGACGGTCGGGTCCTTCGGCGCCGAGCGGCGCAGCACGGCCTTGACACGCTCGACCAGCAGGCGCTGCGAGAACGGTTTGCGGATGAAGTCGTCGGCGCCCATCTTGAGGCCGAACAGTTCGTCGATCTCTTCGTCCTTGGAGGTCAGGAAGATCACCGGCAGGTCGGACTTCTGCCTGAGACGGCGCAGCGTTTCCATGCCGTCCATGCGCGGCATCTTGATGTCGAGAATGGCAAGATCGGGCTGGGTGGTGCGGAAGCCGTCGAGCGCGGAGGCGCCGTCGGTGTAAGTCATGATGCGGTAGCCTTCGGCCTCCAGCGCGATCGAGACGGATGTGAGAATGTTGCGGTCGTCGTCGACCAAAGCGATTGTGGGCATGAGCCTCTGCTTTCTGCTTTCCGTTTGGGTCGTGGCTTGAAACGGCGAGCAATCCACTGATGCGCCGCATACATGGGTGCCGAAGTCGGCGGTCGAACCTTGTCACCGAGCAATGCAAGCTGGGCTGAAGTGTGACCAAGTTCCACGAAGCGCGGCAGATTCGCCGCGTTTCGACCCATAACCTGACCCCCGTTTACCCGAAAAAAGACCTCCCTTGCAACCACCTGACCCGAGAAAGCCGATGCAACCGACCCCCGATTTCGACCCCGGAACGCTCGCCAAATCGCTGCTCAGGCGCTCGCGCCAGGGGGCGCTGGCAACGCTGATGGCCGGCAGTGGCGATCCCTATTGCTCCCTGGTCAATCTGGCGAGCCACCCCGACGGCTCGCCGATCCTGCTGATCTCGGGCCTCGCCGTGCACACCAGGAACATCCTGGCAGATCACCGGGTCTCCCTGATGCTGGACGAACGCGCGGCCGGCGATCCGCTGGAGGGCGCCCGAATCATGCTGTCCGGCCGGGCGGAACAGGCCGATGCCGACAAGGATCTGCTCCAGCGGCGGTATCTCAATGCCCATCCATCGGCCGAGGCCTTTGTTTCGTTTCAGGATTTCTCTTTCTTCAGAATTCGGCCCACGGGAACCCATCTGGTGGCCGGCTTCGGCCGCATCGTCGATCTCAAGCCCGAGCAGTTCCTGACGGACCTTACCGGCGCCGAGGATCTGCTGGCGGCCGAGGAGGGGGCGGTCGCGCACATGAATGCCGACCACCGCGACGCCATGGGCCTCTATGCAACAAAACTCCTCGGCGCGGCGGAGGGCGACTGGCGCTGCACCGGCTGCGACCCCGAAGGCCTCGACATGCAGGATGGCCAGACTGCGCTGCGGCTGGACTTCCCGGAGCGGGTGACTGACGGCACGGCGCTGCGCAAGATGCTGGTCCGTCTTGCTGGCGAAGCGCGCGCGAAGGTGGACTAGCGCGCAACAATTTGAACGCCGCCCCCCATCGCTGCGACCCAAGACCGTAATGGTTCGAAGTCGGCAGCGAGAGGGTTCATGAGACGCCGTCGTTTGACGCTGGTTGCGGGTTTGGCGCTCGCGATCACCGCATCGCTTGCCACGCCCAGCTTTGCCCAGAAGGGTCTCGCCGCGGAGAGCGCGCGGATCAACGCACTCCGAAGCGCCGGCAAATATTCGGAGGCGCTGCCGCTGGCGCAGGCCATGGTGGCGTCTCTCGAGAAGACCACCAACAATCGTGATCTCGCGGGCGCGCTCAACAACCTCGCGCAGATCTACGCCGATCAGGGTCACGACGACCAGGCCGAGCCGCTCTACAAGCGCGCCATTGCACTGATGGAGAAGGGGACCGGTCTCGACAGCGTCGAGATCGCACCGGTGCTGAACAATCTCGCCGCGCTTTATCAGAGGCAGAGCCGCTTTGCAGAGGCCGAGCCGCTGTTCAAGCGTGCGCTCGCCGTTCGTGAGAAGGCGCTGTCGCGCGAGCATCCCGACGTCGGTCAGTCCCTCAACAATCTCGCCACATACTATGTCAAGCAGCAGCGTCAGGTCGAAGCCGAGCCGTTGTTTCAGCGCGCGCTTGCGATCTACCAGAAGGCCGGTGGCCCCGAGCATCCGGCGGTCGCGACGCTCCTGAACAATCTCGGCCAGCTCGATCGCGACCTCAACCGCGATGCGGATGCCGAGGCGCCGATCAGGCGCTCGCTCGCGATCCGCGAAAAGGTGCTGGGACCGGACCATCCCGACGTCGCGCGCTCGCTGAACAATCTCGCCGGTCTCTACGAGCACCAGCGGCGCTATGCCGATGCGGAGCCGCTGTATCGCCGTGCGCTGTCGATCCGCGAACGTGCGCTCGGTCCCGATCATCCTGATGTCGCGACCTCGACCAGCAATCTCGCTTATTTCCTCTACGTCTCCGGGCGGAACGCCGACGCGCTGCCGCTCGCGGAAAAGACGCTTGCGAGCAATCGCGCGCAGCTGCGCGTCGTGCTGCCGGTTCTGTTCGCCGCGCGAGAGCAATATCTGCTGGCTGACGACAAGGCGCTGGACGAGGCGCTCGCCGCGATCCAGCGCGGCACGCAATCCTCCGCCGCGTCCGCCGTGAACAAGCTGGCCGTGCGCCTTGCTGCCGGCAGCGACCGGCTCGCCGAGCTCGTGCGCCGGGACCAGGATCTTGCGGCCGAGTCCGAGGCGCTCGACAAGGCGATCATCGCCGCGGTGTCGAAGCAATCGGCCCAGCGCGACGTCGCGGCCGAGCAGCGCAGCCGGGTGCGGATCGCGGCGATAGCGAACGAGCGCACGGGCTTGCAGAAGACGCTCGCGGTCGAGTTTCCCGACTACGCGTCGCTCTCCAACCCCCTGCCGCTGGCGGTCAAGGATATCCAGCCCTTGCTGTCGCCCGACGAGGCGATGGTGCTCTACTCCGTCGTCGACAAGCAGAGCTATGTCGTCGCGATCACGCGCGAAGGCGTCGAATGGAAGGAGATTCCTCTCGGCGCGGATGCGCTGACGCAGAAGGTGACTGCCTTCCGCAAGGGGCTCGATGTCGGCAAGGCGCGCGATGCCTCCGGCAAATCAGGATTGTTCGATCTCGGGCTCGCCAACGAGCTCTATGTCGCGCTGCTCGGCCCGGTCGAAGCGCTGACGAAGGACAAGCGCAACCTGCTGGTGGTGCCGTCGGCCGCGCTGACGGCGTTGCCGTTTCATCTGCTCGTCACGGAGACGCCGCAAGCCGCGATCCCGGACACGCTCGAAGGCTATCGCAGCGCCGCCTGGCTGTTGCGGCGTCAGGCGGTGTCGGTGCTGCCCTCGGTGGTCAGCCTGAAATCGCTGCGTGCCGTCGCGCGTCGGGAGCAGGGCGTGAAGCCGATGACCGGCTTTGGCGATCCCGTGTTCAATCCCGCGCTGGAAGGGCCGGCCGATCGTCGCGCGGCAGGCGGCAAGGTCGCCGCACGCAACATTGCAACAATTGCCTATAGCGATTTTTGGCGCGGTGCCGGCGTCGACCGCGCGCGGCTTGCGCAGGCGCTGCCGCAACTGCCGGATACCGCGGACGAGTTGAACGCCGTGGCCAAGGATGTCGGCGCGGCCGAGGCCGACATCCATCTCGGCCGCGATGCCAGCGAAACGACGCTGAAGCGTGCAGCGCTTGCTCAATACAGCATCATCTACTTTGCCACCCACGGTCTCGTCGCCGGCGATATCAAGGGATTGGGCGAGCCCTCGCTTGCGCTCTCCATTCCCGATCGGCCGACCGAGCTGGATGACGGCTTGCTCACGGCAAGTGAAGTCGCTCAGCTCAAGCTCAACGCGGATTGGGTTGTGCTGTCGGCCTGTAACACCATCGCCGGCGACAAGCCCGGCGCCGAGGCCCTGTCGGGACTGGCGCGCTCGTTCTTCTACGCGGGTGCACGCGCGCTGCTGGTTTCGCATTGGGCCGTGGATTCGGAAGCTGCCACCCGCTTGACCATTTCGACTTTCGAACTGCTCAAGAACGAACCAAAAATCGGCCGTGCCGAAGCCTTGCGCCGCGCGATGTTAACGTACGTCGATGACACCTCGTCACCGCGCAACGCCTATCCCGCGATGTGGGGCCCGTTCGCGCTCATCGGCGAAGGCGAGGTACGATAGGACGGCCCTGCGATTGTGCGTCGCAATAACCACAGGAAACGCCGAATTGCGCATTTGGTTGCGCGATCATTCGTATTTTTTTGATGCGCTCGCTCAGAGCTGACATGCGCGACGTTTGGCGCGGTCCTTGAATAAACCAAATCCTGCGGGATCGGCTTGGCAACGCCAGCGTTCACCATTATTACGTCGTTCAACCGAGGCCGGACGGCCTATAATTCACGGTGACCGCGATGGCGCCAAAGCTTGGTCGCGCTGAGTGTCGCGGGTTCTAGGAGGATTTTTCGTGCAAGAGACGGGCGTGCGCAACGGTGCCTTCGGTGCCGACAAATTCGGCTTAAAGAATCTCAAACGGGTTCACTGGAACCTCGGCGCGCCGCAACTCTATCAATACTCGCTTTCCGCGGGCGAGGCGGTGCTGTCGGCAGACGGTTCGCTTTGCGCCGACACCGGTGAGTTCACCGGTCGCAGCCCGAAGGACAAGTTCACGGTGCGTGACGCCACCACCGACAAGAAGATGTGGTGGGCGGGCAACCAGTCGATCACCGCCGAACAGTTCGAGACGCTCTACCAGGACTTCCTCAAGCACGCTGAAGGCAAGAGCCTGTTCGCGCAGGATCTCTATGGCGGCGCCGATCCGGCCTACCGGATCAAGACCCGCGTCTTCACCGAGCTCGCCTGGCACTCGCTGTTCATCCGTACGCTGCTGATCCGCCCCGAGGCGGTCGAGCTGCCGAGCTTCACGCCGGAGCTCACCATCATCGATATGCCGAGCTTCCGCGCCGATCCGAAACGCCACGGCTGCAAGTCGGAGAACGTCGTCGCGATCGATTTCGCCCGCAAGATCGTCCTGATCGGCGGGTCTTATTATGCCGGCGAGATGAAGAAGTCGGTCTTCACCACGCTGAACTATTATCTGCCCGAGCGCGGCGTGATGCCGATGCACTGCTCGGCCAATGTCGGTGCCAATGGCGACACCGCGATCTTCTTCGGGCTATCAGGCACCGGCAAGACCACGCTGTCGGCCGATCCAAACCGCACGCTGATCGGTGACGACGAGCATGGCTGGGGCCCGAACGGCGTCTTCAACTTCGAAGGCGGCTGCTACGCCAAGTGCATCAAGCTCTCGCAGGAAGCCGAGCCCCAGATCTACGCGGCATCGACGCGCTTCGGCGCGGTGCTCGAGAACTGCGTGCTCGACGAGGATACCCGCGTAGTCGATTTCGACGACGGCTCCAAGACCGAGAACACGCGCTCCGCGTATCCGCTCGACTTCATCCCGAATGCTTCGCGCACCGGCCGCGCGCCGCAGCCGAAGAACGTGGTGATGCTCGCCGCCGACGCCTTCGGCGTATTGCCGCCGATCGCAAAACTCTCGCCGGCGCAGGCGATGTATCACTTCCTGTCCGGCTACACCGCCAAGGTCGCCGGCACCGAGCGCGGTCTCGGCAACGAGCCGCAGCCGGAATTCTCGACCTGCTTCGGCTCGCCGTTCCTGCCGCTCGATCCGAGCGTCTACGGCAACATGCTGCGCGACCTGATCGCCCAGCACAATGTCGATTGCTGGCTGGTCAACACCGGCTGGACCGGCGGCAAGTATGGCACAGGCTCGCGCATGCCGATCAAGGTGACGCGCGCGCTGCTCACCGCCGCGCTCGACGGCTCGCTTCGCAACGTCGAATTCCGCACCGACAAATATTTCGGCTTCGCGGTCCCGACCGCGCTGCCAGGCGTGCCGGCCGAGATCCTCAACCCGGTCAACACCTGGAAGGACAAGGACGAGTTCGACAAGACCGCCCGCGCGCTGGTCGGCATGTTCCAGAAGAACTTTGCCAAGTTCGAAGCCCAGGTCGACGCCGAGGTGCGCGCAGCCGCGCCGGACGTGAAGCTCGCGGCGGAGTAATCGCTCGCATCATTCGAAATGCAAAAGGGCGGCCGCGAGGCCGCCCTTTTTGTTTGTGGATCTCCGCCTCTCCCCGCGTGCGGGGAGAGGCCGACGCGCGTAGCGCGGCGGGTGAGGGGACTCTCCGCGAATCCGTCTCTCACCGGGCCCGCGGAAGCGGCCCCTCACCCCAACCCTCTCCCCGTAAGAACGGGGAGAGGGAGAAGAGAGTCACGCCTTGAAATACGCGATTTGCGTGGTGGTCGCGAGCAGCCTGCCGTTCGGCGACCACAGCTCCGCATTCTGATCGGCATAGCTCTTGTGCATGATTTTCGAATCGGCCGTCGCGAGCACGCGCGTGATGTCTTCGGCCGCGAGCTCCTCGCTGTCGGTATGAAAATACGTCGTCAGCGACACCGTGCCGAACGGCACCAGCTCGCGCCTGACGTGGAAGATGCGGCCGAAGAAGGCGTCCGACATCGACATCAGCGACAGCATGTCGAGCTTGCGCGGCGTGCGGTCGCCAATCCAGAGCTTGGAATAGGTGCCAGCGAGCTCGGTCTGCGGTGGGCCAATCCGCATCTCGCCCTCGACGAAGCGGAATTCATACTGGTTGGCCCAGGACGCCGCGATCTTGGGGAAGGGCAGCGTTGCCTCGAACGCCGTGGCGTCCGGATATTGCGCCACCCTGTGCTCCCAGGAGGGCCGGCGCTCGGCGAACACGGCGGTGGCGAGCGTTGCGACCTCTCCGCCGCCCTGCGACAGTTCGACGCTCCAGTGCTGGCTGGAGCGATTGGCCTTCACCAGCCGCACGTCCAGATCGAACGGCCCCTTGGCGATCGGCGCGCAGTAATTGACGGTCAGCGCCAGCGGATCGCCGGCACGCTGTGGATGGTCGATCAGCGCACGCAGGATGGTCGCGGCCGTGGCGCCGCCGAACGGGCCGACAAAGGCCCAGTAGTCGTCGCTGGTATGCCCCTGCCAGCTGGAGTCACCGGCGCTGATGCGGGTGGCGTCGTCGAACGGGTGCGGGAGCTTGGCGTGCATTGTTGGTCCTCGGTGTCTCCCCGTTCGTCATTGCGAGCGAAGCGACTTGTCCGCCGAAGCCTTGGCGAAGGCGGAAGCAATCCAGAGTCCTTCCGCAGAAAAAGTCTGGATTGCTTCGTCGCTGCGCTCCTCGCAATGACGAGCGGTGTGCGCTGACGGTCATCATATGACAGTCGGCACCGTCTTGTTCAATGACGTCGCAGATAATGGAAGTCCGCGCTACGGAAAAATCAACCCGCGACGTCGCGCAGATCCGGCAGCAACGGCGTGGTCGGATTGACCGGCACGTTCCAGATTTCCTCGGCATATTCGCGGATGGTGCGGTCCGAGGAGAACCAGGCCATGCGCGCGACATTGAGGATGGAGGCGCGCGTCCAGGCCGGCGCCACCTGCCAGCGTGCGTCGACGCTGCGCTGCGCTTCGTAATAGGAATCGAAATCGGCGGTGACCATGTAGTGGTCGAGATAGCGCAGCGCGTGCGCGATGGATTCGAAGCGGCCGGGATCGCCGGGCGAGAACTCGCCGGTGCCGATCGCATTGATGGCGCGCTGGAGCTTTGGCGAATTGCGGATCACGTCGGAGGCGTCCAGCCCCTGCTTGCGGCGGATCATCACGTCGCCGGCCTCCATGCCGAAGATCGCGATGTTCTCCGCGCCGACATGGTCGCGGATCTCGATGTTGGCGCCGTCGAGCGTGCCGATGGTGAGGGCGCCGTTCAGCGACAGCTTCATGTTGCCGGTGCCGGAGGCCTCCATGCCGGCGGTCGAGATCTGCTCGGACAGGTCGGCCGCGGGAATGATCACCTCCGCGAGGCTGACATTGTAGTCGGGCAGGAAGACGACCTTGAGCTTGCCGCCGATCGCGGGATCGTTGTTGACGACCTCCGCGACGTCGTTGATCAGCTTGATGATCAATTTTGCGTAGCGGTAGCTCGCCGCCGCCTTGCCGGCGAAGATCTTCACCCGCGGCACCCAATTGCCGTTCGGATCGTCCTTGATCGACTGGTACAGCGCGACCGTCTCGATGACGTTGAGGAGCTGGCGCTTGTATTCGTGAATGCGCTTGATCTGCACGTCGAACAGCGCGGTCGGATCGACCTTGATGCCGAGCCGCTCGCCGATCAGGCGTGCCAGCGCGGTCTTGTTGTGAAGCTTGACGCTGCGGAACTTCTTCTGGAATTCGACGTCACTGGCGCGGGCTTCGATCAGGCTGAGCTGGGTCGGATCGTCGAGCACGGCTTCGCCGCAGGTCTCGCGCAAGAGGTCGGTCAGCTTCGGATTCGCCAGCATCAGCCAGCGGCGGAAGGTGATGCCGTTGGTCTTGTTGGTGATGCGGCCGGGATAGAGATGGTTGAGATCGTGGAACACGGTCTCGCGCATCAGGTCCGAATGCATCGCCGAGACGCCGTTGATGCGGTGCGAGCCGACGAAGGCGAGCTGGCCCATGCGCACGCGGCGTCCGCTCCTCTCGTCGATCAGCGAAACCGAGGCACGGAAATCGATGTCGCCGGGCGCGCGCGCTTCGGCCAGCGCGAGATGCTGCACGTTGATGCGGTAGATGATCTCGAGATGGCGCGGCAACAGCCGTTCGAACAGTTCGACCGGCCAGGTCTCCAGCGCCTCGGGCAACAGCGTGTGGTTGGTGTAGGACAGCGTCGCGACCGTGATCTTCCAGGCCTCGTCCCAGCGGAAATTGTGCAGGTCGACCAGGATGCGCATCAGCTCGGTGACGGCGAGGCTCGGATGCGTGTCGTTGAGCTGGACCGCGACCTTCATCGCGAGGCTGCGAAGCTGGCCGTCGGAGGTCAGGTGGCGATTGACCAGGTCCTGCAGCGAGGCGGAGACGAAGAAATACTCCTGGCGCAGCCGCAGCTCGCGTCCCGCCGGGCTCTCGTCGTTCGGATAGAGGAATTTGCAGATCGCTTCCGCGCGCGACTGCTCGGCGCTGGCGCTGACATAGTCGCCCTTGTTGAAGGCGTCGAGCTTCAACGGATCGGGCGAGCGTGCCGACCACAGGCGGAGCGCGTTGACGTGCTGGCCGCGCCAGCCGACGATCGGCGTGTCATAGGCGATCGCCTGCACGGTCTCGGCCGGATGCCAGATTGCGCGGTCGCGGCCCTTGTCGTCGACATGCTCGACGCCACCGCCGAAATGGACGTGATAGATCACCTCGGGCCGCTGCAATTCCCAGGGATTGCCGAAGCTCAGCCATTCGTCCGGATATTCCTGCTGCCAGCCCTGATTGATGATCTGGCGGAACAGGCCGTAATCGTAGCGGATGCCGTAGCCGATCGCGGGGATCGAGAGCGTGGCCATGCTCTCCATGAAGCAGGCGGCGAGCCGTCCCAGGCCGCCATTGCCGAGCGCGGCATCCGGCTCGCATTTGCGGAGCTCAGGCAGCGACACGCCGAGATCGCCGAGCGCGACCTCGAAGATCTTGAGCAGCCCCATGTTGTTCAGCGCGTCGGTGAAGAGACGGCCGATCAGGAATTCGAGCGAGAGATAATAGACGCGCTTGCGTCCCGCATCGTAGCTGTGCTTCTCGGCCGTGAGCCAGCGATGCACGATGCGGTCGCGCAGCGCGAGCGCTGCGGCCTGGTACCAGTCGTGCTTGGTCGCCATGCCCGCATCCTTGCCGATGGCAAGGCGCAGCTTCGCCAGGATCGCGCCCTTGACGTCAGCCAGCGCGAGCTCGTCGATGGGCTGGCTGGAGGCCGGCAAACTTGGCTGGAACGATTGATCTTGCAAGGCCGTCACTTCCTGGTCGCGAGAACACCACTAACTCTACGCGTCTTGCCACGGCACCGGAACCATCGCTGGCGCGGCTGTGCACTGCGCTGGCGTAAATTTATGCAAGGAACGGGCCGATTTGGGAACCCGGAAGCGTACGGGGAGATGCGGATTCGGTGCTAGATTGAGGGCAGATTCAGCCCTCAGTGTGGAGGAAACGTCCATGAGACTGCTGATCGAAATCGCCGCCGCGGCCTTCCTCGTCATCTGCATCACCGCTTCCAGCGCCGCCTTTGCCGCCGGCAAGCCGGGCCGCAGTGCCGACGGCCTGAGCTGCCGCTTCAGCGTTCCGGAAAGTGTGTCTCCCGCGGTGCGCTGCGCCGCCATCAAGCGCTAGTGCGGCGGCAAGTTCTACGCGAATGCGTGCGGGGACAGGCTGGTGTCGGCGGCGAATTGAGGAGCGGGCCGCTGGCTTCGCTGTGCGCTATCTGATCACGCCCGACGTGAAGCCCGCCTTGCGGCGCGGCGGTTTGATTTCCTTTTTCAGGAAGCAGCGCGCTTCACGCCCGGTGTAGCCGGGACGGGAATAGGTGAAGGCGCGGCACTTGTTGTCGGCGGTGCAGGCGGCCTTGCAGGCCTCTTCGCCTTCGCCGTCCTTGATCTCGAAATTGCGCAAGTCGCCGCCGGGGCGGTCGATCGACGTTTCAACGCCTTCGATCCGCGGCTCGATCACGCCGGCGCCACGCACGCCGGAGATGCAGCAGCTGCCCGGGACGCGCGGCGGCACCGTGTTCTTGAGCCAGCACACTGCCGAGCCGCCTTCGACGTCGGGATAATTGAAGCTCCAGGAGCGGCAGCGGCGGTCGCGCTCGCAGAGCAGCGCACAATCCTCGGGGTCACCTGACGTCACCGGCGAGCTGAAATAGTCGCCGCCGGGCCGGTCGAACGCCGTCTGGGCGCGCGCAGGCACGCTCGCAAACACGAGCAAAAGCAACGTGGCGCAGGCCACGACGTTTGCCATGACGGCCCCACGCAGGCGGCCCTTCCCCATCGGAACAGCTTTCGAGTTATTGACGGCGCTCAGGTTTTTTCAGCCGGTCATTTGATCGCCGCAAACCTGTATGGGCGATGAACGGCTCCGGTCCTGGTCGTCGGCCTCTGGCCTAGAACGCGTATTCCGCGTAGGCCGGTTCCACGGAGCCGTTCCAGGCGCCGTTGAACTTCTCCAGCATCTCCTCGGCCGGCGTCCGGCCGGAATCGATGATGCGATCGAGCGGCTCCAGATGCCGGGTCTCGTCGCGGCCGAGCTGGTCGATCCGGCCGCGGCGGCGCAGGCCGGCATGGGCCAGAACGAGGCATTCCTTGGCGATCTCGAACAGATAGCGGTCCTTGATCCGCGCCTTGAAGCCGAACCGCGGCACGTCGTCGCGCAGGGCCTGGCGCTCATGCGCGGTCCAGTGCTTCACGAGGTCCCAGGCGGCATCGAGCGACACATCGTCGTAGAGCAGCCCGGCCCAGAACGCCGACAGCGCCGGCAGGCGGCCCCACGGGCCACCATCGGAGCCGCGCATCTCGAGATAGCGCTTGAGGCGCACTTCCGGGAAGATCGTCGAAAGATGATTGGCCCAGTCCGACAGCGTCGGACGTTCGCCGGGCAGATTGTTGTTGCGGCCGTCGAAGAAGGCGCGGAACGAGGAGCCCGAGACGTCGATGTAATCCTCGTCGCGCTTGACGAAATACATCGGCACGTCGAGCGCGTAGTCGACATAGCGCTCGAAACCCATGCCGTCCTCGAATGCCCACGGCATCATGCCCGAACGCGCATTGTCGGTGTCGCGCCAGATCTCGGAGCGGAACGACAGGAAGCCGTTCGGCTTGCCCTCGGTGAACGGCGAATTGGCAAACAGCGCGGTCGCGACCGGCTGCAGCGCGAGCGAGACGCGCAGCTTCTTGACCATGTCGGCTTCGGAGGAGAAGTCGAGATTGGTCTGCACCGTGCAGGTCCGGTACATCATGTCGAGGCCGTATTGGCCGACCTTCGGCATGTAATTGGTCATGATCTTGTAGCGGCCCTTGGGCATCACCGGGATGTCGGCGCGCGACCAGGACGGCGTCATGCCGAGCCCGAGGAAGCCGATGCCGAGCGGAGTCGCGATCTCGCGCACCTGCGCCAGATGCGCCATCAGCTCGCTCTGGGTCTGATGCACGTTCTCGACCGGCGCGCCGGAGAGTTCGAACTGTCCGCCGGGCTCGAGCGAGATGGCGCCGCCGCCGGTGACGTCGTAGAGGCCAATGATGTTGCCCTTCTCCATGATCGGCTCCCAGCCGAGCAGGAGCTTCATGCCTTCGAGCAGCGCGCCGATGCCCCGCGCACCCTCGTAAGGCACCGGACGGTGGCCTTCGAGCGTGAACGGCGTCTTCTCGTGCTCAGTGCCCATGCGGAATTCGGACGGGTCCTTGCAGCCGGCCTCGAACCACGCGACGAGTTCGTCGCGCGATTGCAGCGGCGTCATATCGATCTGGTCTCGCGCCATATCAAACTCTAATCAAAAAGGGCGCTTCGATCGAAGGCGCGCGGGTGACGGGGTGGTCCGCGAACCCAGGGGGTGCACGGACGAGCTGGTGTGCCGCACGATCATCGCGACGGCGTGGTTTCGTTGACGTGGACGGGCGGCAGTTTCATCTCGCCGCACGAGCAGCCGAGACGGTCGAGCAGACCGCTGAGCTTGACGGCATCCGCATCGGACAGTTTCGAGCCGACATACTTTTCGATCGCGGCCGAATAGGCGCCCCACATCCGCTTCTGCAACTCGCGGCCGGCTTCCGTGATCTCCACGAACTGGCCGCGCTTGTCGATCTTGCATTCGCGCCGGGAGGCGAGTCCCTCGTCGACCAGGCGGTCGATCAGGCGCGAGGTGGAGTATTGCGGGATCAGCATCTGCCGCTCGAGTTCCACCGGCCGCAGCTCACCCGAGGGCGCTCGCGACAATTCGAGCAGCGCGTCGTACCATGCCAGCGGCGGGAATCCCGCCTTCTTCAAGTCCTGCTCGACGCAATCGAGCACGCGGCTCTGCACCCGCATCAGGCGGATCCAGGCGGAAGTAGCCTCGGTCGATGGTTTGCGTTTCATGGTCCCGCTCAAGCTCGTCGCCCGTCTCTTACCCTACTCGATGCACCTGCATCAATCTTGACTATTGGATGCAGGCGCATGTAGTCGTTCTTTCGCCCTAACCAAGCGTCAAGAGGAGGAAATTCCATGAAACTCTATTACACGCCCGGCGCCTGCTCCCTGTCTCCCCACATCGCGCTCCTGGAAGCCGGCCTGCCCTATGAGCTGGTCAAGGTCGATATCCGGGCCAAGAAGCTCGAAAATGGTGAGGATTATCTGAAGCTGAACCCGAAGGGCCAGGTCCCTGCGCTCGGCCTCGACAGCGGCGAGATCGTGACCGAAGGCCCGGTCATTGTCCAGATGATCGCGGACCAGGCCGCCGCAAAGGCGCTGGCGCCCGCCCACGGCAGTTCCGAGCGCTACAAGCTGCTGGAGTGGCTGAACTTCCTCACCTCGGAGGTGCACAAGAGCTTCGGCCCGCTGTTCGCGCCGGCGCTGAACGACGAGGCCAAGGCCTTCTTCAAGGACCGCGTCATGGGCAAGCTGACATACATCGACAGCCAGCTCGCCGGCCGCGACTACCTCATGGGAAAGCAGTTCACGGTGGCCGATGGCTATCTCTTCACGATGCTGACCTGGGGCGACCGGATGAAGTTCGACCTCTCGGCCATGCCGAACCTGACCGCCTACAAGGCTCGCGTCGCAGCGCGGCCGCAGGTGCAGGAGGCGCTGAAGAAGGAAGGCCTTGCGCAGGCGAGGTAAGCGCATCGCAACGTGCAACACGCGATAGGCCGGATCGACGATCCGGCCCCTTCGTATTCTGCCCCGAGCGGGGTGGGTGCGAACCCATCTCGCCGGATCATCGTACCTATCATTAGACTTATGAACTACTGTTCGCCAAATGTAAGTAGTGCTGTCTTGTCAGTACCCGTAAAGCGCGCGAGCTTGGCGGAATTGTTAGAGGATTGTTTGTACTTTCATCGGAGTTGAACTTGACGATTGCCTTGGTCCTGATCGTCGCAAGTGCTTTGGTGGGAATAGCGACAGGTTATGTTTTCAGGATCTGGGCGCTGATATTGATTGCGCCGGCGATCGCAGTTTTCTCGGCAATCATTCTTCGCGTTTACGAATTCGGAATGATGGCGGGTGTGACCGTCATCGCCATCTGTCTTGCCGCCTGCCAGCTCGCCTACTTCGCGGCGGCCTACCTGCTGCACGCGCGGGGGGTCTCAGCCCATGACGAAGTCGACGGCGAGCCAGGCGAGGGAAGCCAGCATAAAATCCGCCGCCAGCACAAGTAACGCCAAAGCGGCCCAAAGCATCGGTCCCTTGCGGCGCAGGCGCGCCGGCTTCTGTTGCGGGGAGAGGCGGGGAGTGGCGGGTTCAACAGCATACTTCGCGGTGAGATCGCGACCGAGCGCGGTCTTCCGCAGCACCAAAGAGTTCATCAAGGATACTTTCTTATTTTGTCTTCAACCTGCCGATGGCTCGGCAAGTGTCCCGACCGGGTTCGTGGCCCTGACCCAGAGCAAGACTAGTGCCAGGGCCGAGCAAAAGAACGGCGCAGCTTTGACACGCCTATGACAATTGCGCGACGCTGCGGCAGCAGGGACTCTGGCACGGTTCCTACGCGAATTCTGTGACTGGTTCCACAAGCCGGGAACAAATCTGACGCAACCGTGATGATGTCTCCCCAAACAAAAAGGCCGGATCGACGATCCGGCCTTTCGGTTCCTGGATGCGTAGCCCGGATGGAGCGAAGCGTAATCCGGGGTCTTTGCATCTGGTGAGATCGTCCCGGATTTCGCTGCGCTCCATCCGGGCTACGAAGAAAGCGGTCAGGCCGCAGCCTTCTTCGGCGCGAATCGGCCGTAGAAGGTTTCTCCCTTGGCAGCCATCTCCTCGAGAAGCTTCGGCGGGGTGAAGCGCGAGCCGTACTTCGCCTCCAGCTTGTGGCAGAGCTCGACGAATTTCTTCGTTCCCATGAAGTCGATGTAGGACAGCGTGCCGCCGGTGAACGGCGCGAAGCCGAAGCCGAGGATCGAGCCGACATCCGCCTCGCGCGGGTCGGTGATGACGTGGTCTTCGACCGTGCGCGCGGCTTCCACCGCCTGCACCACCAGGAAACGCTGCTTCAGCTCTTCGATGTCGAGCGTATCGGGGTCGAGCTGCTTCGGCTGGAGCGCCGACAGCCCCGGCCACAGGCTCTTCTGGCCCTTGCCCTTCTCGGGGTAGTCGTAGAAGCCCTTGCTGTTCTTGCGGCCGAGACGGCCCTGCTTCTCGACCATCTCCACCATCAGCTTCTTCTGATCGGGATTGATGGCGTTCGGTCCGAGATCGGCTTCCGTCGCCTTCATGATCTTGAGGCCGAGGTCGAGTGCGACTTCGTCCGAGAGCGAGAGCGGGCCGACCGGCATGCCGGCCAACTTGGCGCAGTTCTCGATCATCGCAGGCGGCACGCCTTCCAGGAACATCTCGTTGCCTTCGGCGACGTAGCGGCCGACGCAGCGGTTGGCGAAGAAGCCGCGGCTGTCGTTGACGACGATCGGCGTCTTGCCGATCTGCCGGACGTAGTCGAGCGCGGTCGCGAGTGCGACATCGCCGGTGTTTCTGCCTTTGATGATCTCGACCAGCATCATCTTCTCGACCGGCGAGAAGAAGTGGATGCCGACGAATTTGCCCTGGTCCTTGAAACCTTCGGCCAGCGAGGTGATCGGCAGCGTCGACGTGTTCGACGCGAAGATCACGTCCGGCTTCAGATATTCCTGCGCCTTGGCGAAGGTCTCGGCCTTGACCTTGCGGTCCTCGAACACGGCCTCGATAACGAGGTCGACGTCCTTCAGCGCAGCGTAGTCCGCAGTCGGCGTAATGCGCGCGAGCAGCGCATCGGCGTCACCGGGCTTGGCGCGGCCCTTCTTGATCTGCTCCTCGATCACCTTCTGCGCATGCGCCTTGCCCTTGTCGGCACTCTCCTGGTCGCGGTCGATCAGGACGACGTCGAGGCCGGCACGGGCCGAGACGTAGCCGACGCTCGCACCCATGAAGCCGGCGCCGATCACCGCGATCTTCTTCACCTGGGTCGGGGCTACGTCCTTCGGACGGCGCGCGCCCTTGTTCAGCTCCTGCATCGACAGGAACAGGCTGCGGATCATCGCGGCCGCTTCCTTCGAACGCAGCACCGAGGTGAAGTAGCGCGACTCGACGCGCAGTGCCGCGTCGATCGGCAGCTGCAGGCCTTCATAGACGCAGCTCATGATCGCACGCGCGGCGGGATAATTGTCGTAGGTCTCGCGGCGATAGATCGCGTTGCCCGCCGGGAACATCATCATGCCGGCCTTGGAGAACACCGGACCGCCCGGCGGCTTGAAGCCCTTCTCGTCCCAGGGCGCGACGGCCTTGCCGCCGCCCTTGATCCAGTCTTTCGCTGCCTTGACGAGATCAGCCGCAGGGACGATGGCGTGAATGAGATTCAGCGCCTTGGCTTTCTCGACCGTGACCGGATCGCCCTTGAGCAGGATCGTCATCGCGTCCTGCGGCGGTACCAGGCGCGGCACGCGCTGCGTGCCGCCGGCGCCGGGGAACAGGCCGACCTTGACCTCGGGCAGGCCGAGGCGCGTCTTGGGATTTTCCGCCGCCACGCGGTAGTGGCAGCACAGCGTGATCTCGAAACCGCCGCCGAGCGCGAGGCCGTTGATCGCGGCCGCCCACGGCTTGCCGGAGGTCTCGATCGAGCGCAGCACCTGCGAGAAGCGCCGGCTCTGGTCGAACAGCATCTGGTTCGCGGCGGTCTCGTCCTGCTCCTTCAGGACCTTGGCGTAGGCCTGGTTCATGCCCTCGAGCATCGACAAATCGGCGCCGGCGCAGAACGCTTCCTTGGCGGAGGTGATGACGACGCCCTTCACCGCGGCGTCGGCCGTGGTTTCCTTGACGATCGCATCGAGCTCACTGGTCGAGGTCTCGTCGAGCACGTTCATCGAACGACCCGGGATGTCCCAGGTGACGAGCGCGATGCCGTCGGAATCGGTTTCAACCTTGAAGTTCTTGTAAGCCATGTTGGTTGCTCCTCGGTGCCGCAGCCGATCTCAGGCGCGGCGGTTGACTTGAGATCTCGTCTTACCCTCTCCCCTTGTGGGAGAGGGTCCGAGCGAAGCGAGGGGGTGAGGGGTCTGCATCCGCGGAGACAGACCCCTCACCCGGCTCGAACCCGCTCCGCGTGTTCGCGCCACCCTCTCCCACAAGGGGAGAGGGTAAGAAATCAGACCCGCTCGATGATGGTCGCGGTGCCCATGCCGCCGCCGATGCACAGCGTCACAAGGGCGGTGGACTTGTTGGTGCGCTCGAGCTCGTCGAGCACGGTGCCCAAAATCATCGCGCCGGTGGCGCCAAGCGGATGGCCGAGCGCGATCGCGCCGCCATTGACGTTGATCCTGGCGTTGTCGATGTCGAACGCCTGGATGTAGCGCAGCACCACCGAGGCAAAGGCTTCGTTGAGCTCGAACAGGTCGATGTCCGACTTCTTCATGCCCGAACGCGCGAACAGCTTTTCGGTGACGTCGACCGGACCGGTCAGCATCATCGCGGGCTCGGAGCCGACGTTGGCGAAGGCGCGGATTTTTGCGCGCGGCTTCAGGCCGTATTTCGCACCCGCTTCCTTGCTGCCGAGCAGCACGGCGCCGGCGCCGTCGACGATGCCCGACGAGTTGCCGGCGTGGTGCACGTAATTGACGCGCTCGATTTCCGGGTGCGACTGCACCGCGACGCCGTCAAAGCCGCCCATCTGCGCCATCATCGTGAACGACGGCTGGAGCTGTGCCAGCGACTGCATCGTCGTCGAGGGACGCATGTGCTCGTCCTTGGCGAGGATGGTGAGGCCGTTGATGTCCTTCACGGGCACGATGGACTTGTTGAACCGGCCCTCATCCCAGGCCTTGCCGGCGCGCTGCTGGCTCTGCACGGCATAGGCGTCGACGTCGTCGCGCGAGAAGCCATATTTCGTGGCGATCAGATCGGCCGAGACGCCCTGCGGCATGAAGTAGGCCGGCACCGCCATCGACGGGTCCATCGGCCAGGCGCCACCGGAGGCGCCGATGCCGACGCGGCTCATGGATTCGGCGCCGCCGCCGATCACGAGCTCATGCTGGCCGCTCATCACCTGGGCTGCGGCAAAATTCACGGCGTCGAGGCCGGAAGCGCAGAAGCGGCTGATCTGCACGCCGGGCACGGCTTCACCGAGGCCGGCCTTGAGCGCGGCGAAGCGCGCGATGTCGGAGCCGGCTTCGCCGACGGGGTCGACCACGCCGAGCACGACGTCGTCGACGGAATCTTCCGGCAAATTGTTGCGGTCCTTCAGCGCCTTCAGCGGCACGGTAGCGAGCGCGAGCGCCGTCACCTCGTGCAGCGCGCCGTCCGCCTTGCCGCGGCCGCGAGGGGTTCGGACGTGGTCGTAGATATAGGCATCTGCCATGGGAGCCTCCTGATTGCAGTTATTGGTTACGACCGCGGCGCGGTCGGATCATTGGCGAAGCGGGAAGCCTCAGAAAGCTTCCGCCGGCAGTTCCATGATGGTGGCGCAGCCGGCCTGGATGCGCGCGAGATTGGCGGCGGTCTCCGGCAGCATGCGCTCCATGAAGAAGCGGCCGGTGACGAGCTTGGTCGAGAGATAGGGCGTCGCTCCGCTCGCGGCAATCTTCGCCTGCGTCACCTTGGCCATCTTCGCCCACATGTAGCCGAGCGCGACGAAGCCGAAGAGATGCAGGTAATCGGTTGCGGCAGCACCGGCATTGTCCGGCTTCGCCATGGCATTCTGCATCAGCCACGTGGTGGCCTGCTGGAGATGGCCGAGCGAAGCCGAGAGCGGCGCGATGAAGGGTTTTAGTGCCTCGTCGCCGCCGTTCTCCTTGGCGAAGGCCATGACCTCGCCGAAGAAGGCCATGATGGCACGGCCGCCGTCGCGCGGCAGCTTGCGGCCGACCAGGTCGAGCGCCTGGATGCCGTTGGCGCCTTCATAGATCATCGCAATACGCGCATCGCGCACGAACTGCTCCATGCCCTGCTCGGCGATGTAGCCGTGGCCGCCATACATCTGCTGCGCCTGCACCGCGTTGGCAAAGCCGTAGTCGGTGAGGAAGCCTTTCAGTACCGGCGTCATCAGGCCCATGTGATCGTCGGCGGCCTGCCGGTCCTTGGGATCCTCGGAGCGATGGGCGACGTCGCTCTTCAGCGCGGTCCACATCACGAAGGCGCGCGCGGCCTCGTTGAAGGCGCGGATCGAGAGCAGGGTGCGGCGCACGTCGGGATGCACGATGATCGGGTCGGCCTGCTTGTCCGGCGCCTTGACGCCGGTCAGCGAGCGGCCCTGGATGCGGTCGCGGGCATAGGCGACCGCGTTCTGATAGGCGACCTCGGACTGCGCGAGACCTTGAACGGCGACGCCGAGGCGGGCCTCGTTCATCATCACGAACATGCCTTGCATGCCCTTGTTCTCTTCGCCGATCAGCCAGCCGGTGGCGCTGTCGTAGTTCATCACGCAGGTGGAATTGCCGTGAATGCCCATCTTGTGCTCGATCGAGCCGCACACCACGCCGTTGCGTGCGCCGACCGAACCATCGGCATTGACCAGGAATTTCGGCACCACGAACAGCGACACGCCCTTGATGCCGGCCGGTGCGCCCTCGATGCGGGCGAGCACGAGGTGGATGATGTTGGGGGCGAGGTCATGCTCACCTGCCGAGATGAAGATCTTCGTGCCCGTGATCTTGAAGCTGCCGTCGGGCTGGCGGATCGCCTTGGTGCGGAGCATGCCGAGATCGGTGCCGCAATGCGGCTCGGTCAGGTTCATGGTGCCGGTCCACTCACCCGCCACCATCTTCGGCACGTAGGTCTGCTTCTGCTCGGGCGAGCCGTGCACGATCAGCGCCGCGGTCGCGCCCATGGTGAGGCCGCCATACATCGAGAACGCCATGTTGGCGGAGATCTGGAATTCGTTGACCGCCTGGCTCAGCGTCACCGGCAGGCCCTGGCCGCCGAACTCGGTCGGCGCCGACAGGCCAAGCCAGCCACCCTCTGCCACTTGCTTGAAAGCGTCCTTGAAGCCCGTCGGCGTGGTGACGCTGCCGTCATCGGCGCGCTTGCAGCCTTCGAGATCGCCGACGCGGTTGAGCGGCTGCAGCACTTCTTCCGCGAGCTTCGCGGCTTCGCCGAGAATGGCTTCGCGCACGTCGCTCGACGCATCGGAGAAGCCGGCCAGATTGTCGTAGCGATCGATCTGGAAGACGTCGTTGAGCAGGAAGTTCACGTCTTCGACGGGGGCTTTATAGATCGGCATGGTGGTCTCCCGGCAGGCGGTCTGAAGTGATGATGTTGGCTTAGGATTGCGCGGCGGCCAACTGCTCCGCCATCAGGCGGTGCAGCATGTTGATCGCCTTGAGCGGACGCACCATCACCTTGAAATGGGTGATGCGTCCTTCGGCATCGAAGGTGATGATGTCGACACCGTTGATCTCGATGCCGTCGATGACATTCTTGAATTCGAGCACTGCGCCGTCAGCGCTTTTCCACTCGCCGACATAGGTGAAGCCGGGACCGCCGAGCACCTTCTCGGCACTGGTGAGATATTTGAAGGTGATGTCGCGGCCGCGCTGTGGCGAATGCACCACGGGGCTTTCGAACACGGCGTCAGGATGGAGCAGGTCCCAGAGCGCGGCGCGGTCGTGGGACTTCATAAAGGCGTACCAGGAATCGAGGCCGGTCATTCTCAGGTGCCTCCCTTGATCAAAGGCCTTCCTGATCGAAAGGCCTTGGCAAAAACGCGAAAACAACCCCATGCACAGTAGCGCGATGGCCGATAAGGGCGGGTCTGAAGCCCGCCTCATATGCACATTGACGCATATGCACCGATGCGCATAAAGTCAAGTCAATTGGTCGGGACCTCGAAAGGGAGCTGGTGTCATGGCGCTCGGCGACGCAATCCTCGCATGCCTGACGGAACGTCCGATGACGGGCTACGAGCTCGCCAAGACATTCGATTCCTCGATCGGCTTCTTCTGGAAAGCCGACCACCAGCAAATCTACCGCGAGCTCTCGAAGCTGCGCGACCGCGGCTTCATCCAGGGGCGCGAGGTCGTGCAATCGGGCAAGCCCAACAAACTGATTTATACGCTGACTCCCGAGGGCCGAACAGCGCTGCGGCACTGGGCCGCGCGGCCGAGCACACCGCCCTCGATCAAGGACGACCTGCTGGTGCGGCTGCACGCGCTCGACAGCATCGACATCGAGCCCATGCGCACCGATCTGATGGCCCGGCTGGAGCACCACCGCGACCGGCACGAGAACTACGAACGGATTCTCAAGAAACGATTCCCGGACGGCTCGGCGTCGGGCGTGCTCGACCTCGGCAATTTGCTGCTGCTTCAGCTCGGTGCCCGCCACGAGCAGATGGTGGCCGATTTCTGCGAAGAGGCGCTCCAGGCGCTATCGGCGATGAGCGGCAAGGGCACGGTCGTGCCGCTGGAGGACGGCAAGCGCGAGGGGAAAGGCTAGCTCGTCAGCGGCCCTAGTACTTCGTGACGACAGGCTTATCCCAGTTGAACCGGACATTGACGCCGGCGCGGACGATGTCGTCCGTCAGCCTGACGTCGCGCGTGACGGCGCCGCTGATCGGCGGATCGACATATCGTTTGCTGCCAAAATCGACGTGCACATATTCGAGCTTGAGGGTCACGGCGCCCCAGGTATCGACATAGGCCGCCCATTCACCACCGAGCCCGGCCGCCAGGCCGGTGCGGGTCTGGGAGCTGGTGACCTGCACCACTTGGTTGGACACGGTGACCTCGGTGCCGGCGAAGGCGATACCGGCCGTGCCATAGATCAGAAACTGATCGAGCGCGTAACCGACACGGCCGCGGAACATATCGATCCATTTTTCCCGCGTGCCGCTCGTCACCCCGACATTGAAGGGCGGCAGATCCTGCACCTTGCCGTGCTGGTTGGTCCATGACGCGTCGTTCTCGAAGCCGAGCACGGTCTTTTCGATCTGGAAATCGCAGCCGAAGACTCCGCCCGCGACGGCAGCGCCGCTGAGATTGAAAGTCCCTGTGATCGTCGGCCCTGAGGCGTCGCCGACGCGCCGGACATGCTCGCTCTTGCCCCAGTTGCCGCCGCCCTGGATGCCGACATAGCAGCTGGTCCAATTGTATCCCGCGGGCGCCGGCGCCTTCACCGCAGGCGCCGCCGCCGGGGCATCGGCGGCAACAGCATGCGATGCCAGTCCGGCCGCCATCGCGGCCACGAGCAACCTTTTCATGTCAGCCAACAATCCAGTCAGGCAAGAACCTGCCCGTGGATCGGGCCGTTCTCTATCCATTGAGACGTGCGGATCGGGCGAGTGGCGAAATCTTTGTCGGGGCGCGGCTTTGGGGCCGGTGCCTGGCGGCAAGCAGGTTCCCGGCGCCCAACTTTAAGACACCGTCAACGGGTTCCTTAACCCGTTATTTACCGTAACAGACAAAAGTCGGTTTTCGAGGCAGACGACCCGCGCCAAATCCGATTGTCTTTACAACCGGCACGCGTGGGGAGGCTGGAGGCGCCGGGTGGGGCGCCGGAGTCGGAACCGGACAGAGTCATGAATTCGCGCGTATCGTGGAGTGTTGACGGCATCGATCCATCCGTCAGGGAGCGGGCCGAAGCTGCTGCGCGTCGCGCCGGCATGTCACTCAACGATTGGCTGAACTCCACACTCGGCGAGACCGCCCCGCCGAATTTTCGCGGACCTTACGATCAACGCCAAGAACAACGCCAAGAACAGCGTCAAGAGCAGCGCCCGCAACAGATGCCGAGCCAGGAGAGCCGCGACGTCGCCGACATCCACCAGCGGCTCGACGCGATCACCCAGCAGATCGAACGGATTTCAAAGCCCGCGCCGCGCCAAGATGCTTCACGACAGGACGCGTCGCGGCCAGACGTCTCGCGCGAGCAGGGCGTCGCGCGCCAGCTCAACGACGCGATCTCGCGGCTTGATGCCCGGCTGTCGCAAATCTCAAAGCCGCAGCAGCCTCAGCGGCCGGCACCGGCTCCGGCACCCGTCGAGACGCGCCAGCGCCAGGCCGATATGGTCGAGCGCGCGGCCGCACAAGTCTATCGCAATTCACCTCCGTTGAGCCCGGCGTCGTTCGACGTTGCCGTCGCCGAGATCACGGCCCGGCAGAGCGAGCTCGACGGCTTTGCGCCGCGACAGATGCCGCCCCGTGCCGCGCCGTCGATTGCACCGGCGGCAGCTCCTTTCGCGCCCCCGATGGCGCCGCCCGCGCCTGCCTACGCCCCGCCGCCCCCGCAGCCGGGGCCGGATTTCACGTCGCTCGAGCGCCATTTGCTCAAGATCACGAGCCAGATCGAGTCGCTCCAGCGACCTGACAACACCGAGCAGGCGATCAACGCGTTCCGCAGCGAGCTCGCCGAGATCCGCCACGCCATCACCGAGGCGATGCCGCGCCGCGCGATCGAATCGATCGAGAACGAGATCCGCTCGCTGCACCGTCGCATCGACGAGACCCGCTCGTCCGGGACGGACGGCCAGGTCCTGTCGGGCATCGAGCACGCGCTGTCCGAGATCAAGCAGGTGCTGCGCACGCTGACGCCGGCCGAGCAGCTCACCGGCTATGACGAGGCGATCCGCAACCTCGGCGCCAAGCTCGATCTGATCCTGCGCGCCAATGACGACCCGTCGACGGTGCGGCAGCTCGAAGGCGCGATCTCGGCGCTGCGCGGCATCGTCTCCAACGTCGCCTCCAACGAAGCCCTGGCGCGTCTTTCCGAAGACGTGCAGCTGCTGTCGTCCAAGGTCGACCAGGTCACCCGCTCGTCCGGCCCCAGCGACAGCTTTGCGGTGCTGGAGCAGCGCATCGCGGCGCTCACCGCCGCGCTGGAAACGCGCGAGCGGCCGGCGCCCACCGAGAGCAGCGAGCATCTCGAAGCCGCGATCCGTGCGCTGTCGGACCGTTTCGACCGCATGCAGGTCGGCAACGATTCCGCCTCGACCTTTGCGCATCTCGAACAGCGGGTCTCGTATCTGCTGGAGCGGATCGAGGCCGCCTCCGATCCGCGCAACGGCAATCTAAGCCGCGTCGAGGATGGACTGCACGACATCCTGCGGCATCTGGAGCGGCAGCAGGCGACCTATTCCGCCCTCGCCGAAAGCCGCAATTCGGCACCGTCTGCCGATTCCGGCATGGTCGATCTGGTCAAGCGCGAGCTCTCCGACATCCGCTTCAGCCAGGCCGAGACCAACCGCAGCACCCAGGATTCGCTCGAGGCCGTGCACAGCGCGCTCGGCCATGTCGTCGATCGCCTCTCAATGATCGAGGGTGATCTGCGCGCGGTGCGCACGGCGCCGGCGGCACCCGCACCGCAGCCGATGCCCATGTCGACGTCCATGTCGATGCCGATGGCCGCGCCCATGGAGCCCGCGCCTGTCGCGCGCGAGCCGTGGCAGCAGCCACAGCAGCAGCCGAAATACGATCCGAAGCCGGAGCTGCAGAACCCGGCCGCCGCGCAACAGCCGCCACAGGGCGCTTTCGTTGCCGCGCCGCGCGAATTCCATGCCGCCGCACCGGCCGCGCCGCCGCCGGTGCCAGCGGCACCGCCCGTTCCGCCGCGTGCGATCAGCGAGATCCTCGAGCCGCACACGGCGCCCGCGCGCGCCGCGCTCGCACCGGAATTGCCGCCGGACCATCCGCTCGAGCCGGGCACACGGCCGGGCGGCCGCGTCGCCACGCCGTCGGAGCGCATCGCCGCGTCCGAAAGCGCGATCAGCGAAATCCCCGCCGCGCCGAAAGAGCCGGTGTCGTCGTCGAGCTTCATCGCGGCCGCGCGCCGCGCCGCGCAGGCCGCCGCCGCGCAGCCGGAAAAGCCGGCCCGCGGCGCCAAGGCAAGTGCGAAGGCAGCCGCCAAGGCGGCCATCGCAGGCCGCGCCAAGGACAAGGGCCAGGAAGGCGGCTCGACCATCACCTCGAAGATCCGTTCGCTGCTGGTCGGCGCGAGCGTGGTCGTGATCGTGCTCGGCACGTTCAAGATGGCGATGAATCTGCTCGATGGGGGCGGTCCGCCGCCGTCACCGCAGGCGATGGAGAATTCGTCGCCCGCGCCCATGCCGCAGGCTCCGCCGCCGGTCGAGACCAAGCCCGCCACGCCCGAGCAGGTTACGCCGTCGATGACCTCGCCGACGCCGATCGGGAAGCAGTCGCTGAATAATCCCGCGCCGGCTCCCGTGGCAGGGGCGGGTGGCTCGGCTTCGGTCGAAATCCCGCCGGTCCCCGCGACGCCACCACCGCCTGCGGCGAGCAACGACATCACTGGCGCGCTGTCGGGCACGAGCCGCGCGAAGCTCGGCATGATCCAGGTGCCGCCGAGCGAGAAGCTTCCTGACGGCATCGGCGGTCCGGTGCTGCGCACCGCCGCGATGAAGGGCGATGCGACCGCGGCCTACGAGATCGGCGTGCGCTTTGCCGAGGGCAAGGGCGTCGCTGCGAATTACGATGAAGCCGCCAAATGGTACGACCGCGCGGCGCAGGCCGGCGTGGTGCCCGCGACCTTCCGCCTCGGCACGCTCTACGAGAAGGGCCTCGGGGTGAAGAAGGACGCCGACATCGCCCGCCGCTACTACACGCAGGCCGCCGAGCGCGGCAACGCCAAGGCGATGCACAATCTCGCCGTGCTCGACGCCGACGGCGGCGGACGCGGCGCCAATTACAAGAGCGCGGCGCAGTGGTTCCGCAAGGCCGCCGATCGCGGCGTCGCCGACAGCCAGTTCAACCTCGGCATCCTCTATGCCCGCGGCATCGGCGTCGAACAGAACCTCGCCGAATCCTACAAATGGTTCACGCTTGCGGCCGGCCAGGGTGACGCGGATGCGTCCGGCAAGCGCGACGACGTCGCCAAGCGACTCGATCCGCAGTCGCTCGCCGCCGCCAAGCTCGCGATCCAGACGTTCAGCGCGGAGCCGCAGCCCGACGACGCCGTCAATGTCACGGCGCCCGCCGGCGGCTGGGACAGTGCGCCGCAGGCAAACGCAAAGCCCGCGCCGAAGCCGGTCGCGACCAAGCGCTCGGCCTCGGCGGCGCACTAAACAGTTTTGGTACGGACTTTCCTCTTGTCGTCGCCCGGCTTGACCGGGCGACCCAGTATTCCAGAGACGCCGGTTTGATGCGGAGAGGCTGCGGCGTACTGGATGCCCCGGTCAAGCCGGGGCATGACAGCGAAGCAAGTGGCGAAATCCCAGGCTCGCAGAGAAACAGCGACCTGATCCATCTTAGGCCGTTCACCACGCATCAAAATTCCTGATCCGCGTCCCCGCGAATTCCGCTATTGAGGGGCGCGGCAATCGTTCCGACCGTCCGGCGAGCATTTCCGCGCAATCGATCCATTTCGCCGGAGTGTGGTCCTTCGATGCAGCTCTATCTCCCGATCGCCGATCTGCCGGTCAACATCTTCCTGGTGCTGGCGATGGGCGCGGCGGTCGGCTTCGTCTCCGGCATGTTCGGGATCGGCGGCGGCTTCCTGATGACGCCGCTTCTGATCTTCATCGGAATCACGCCGGCGGTCGCGGTCGCCTCCGTTGCGAGCCACATCGCGGCTTCCTCCTTTTCCGGCGCGCTCTCTTATTGGCGGCGGCGTGCGATCGACCCGGCGCTGGCGAGTGTGCTGTTATGCGGCGGCGTCACCGGCACGGCGCTCGGGGTGTGGACCTTCACGCAGCTTCGCGCGCTCGGCCAGCTCGATCTGATGATCGCGTTGTCCTACGTGGTGCTGCTCACCACGGTCGGCAGCCTGATGTTCTCCGAGGGCCTGCGCGCCCTGATGCGGACCCGTCGCGGCGCGGTGCCGCCACGGCGCACGCACAGCTGGATTCACGGCCTGCCGCTGAAAATGCGGTTCAAGCGCTCGAAGATCTACCTCTCGGTCATTCCCGTCGTGATCGTCGGCATCGTGATCGGTTTCATCGGCGCCATCATGGGCATCGGCGGCGGCTTCATCCTGGTGCCGATCATGATCTATCTGCTGCGGGTGCCGACCTCGACGGTGATCGGGACCTCGATGGTTCTGACGCTGGTCACGATGCTGTTCGCGACCTTGCTGCATGCGGTGACCAATCACCTCGTCGACGCGGTGCTGGCGCTGATCCTGATGGTCGGCGGCGTCACCGGCGCGCAGTTCGGCGCCCGCGCCGGCCAGAAGATCCGCGGCGAGCAGCTGCGGCTGTTGCTGGGCCTGCTGATCCTTTCAGTCGGCGTCCGCTTCGCCATCGAGCTGGTGATCCGGCCCGAGGATCTCTTCACCATCCGTGAATTGGGAGTGAGCGGATGATGCGCGCAGCTCTCGCGATCCTTCTCGTCCTGCTGCTCGGCTCGGCCGCGCGTGCCGAGCGACTGATCGTGTCGGTCTCCAACCATCGCGTCACGGTGACGCCGAACTATTCCGGCGAGGAACTGGTGCTGTTCGGCTCGGTCGAGAAGGACGCCTCCACGCCCGCGGACCGCAAGAGCTACGATCTCGTCGTCACCGTGATGGGCCCGCGCGCCGACATGGTGACGCGGCGCAAGGAGCGCACCTTCGGGATCTGGATCAACACCGACTACCGGCAGTTCCTGGCGGTGCCGAGCTATCTCGCGCTGTTCGCCAACCGCCCCTTCGATGTCATCACCTCGCCCGAGATCGCGCGGCGGCAGCAGATCGGGCTCAACAACGTGCTGCTAACCCAACGGGTCAGCGGCGACTATGCCGACGTGGTGCCGAACGATGCGTTCCGCTCGGCCTTCATCCGCCTGCGAACCCAGAAAGGTCTCTACCGCGAGGACCCGAGCGCGGTGACGTTCCTGACCCCGACGCTGTTCCGTACCGGCATTCCCCTGCCGGAGGAGGTGCCGATCGGCACCTATGAGGTGGAAATCAAGCTGTTCGCGAACGGCGCGTTGGTCACCAAGACCGAGACCGCGTTCGAGATCGTCAAGGTGGGCTTCGAGCAGTTCGTCGCGACGAGCGCGCGGCAGCACGGGCTGATCTATGGCCTCGCGACCGCCGCGATGGCGCTGATGACGGGGTGGATGGCGTCGATCGTGTTTCGGAAGGATTAGCGTCCGTCATTGCGAGGAGCACCGCTCTCTCCTCCCGTCATCGCCCGGCTCGACCGGGCGATCCAGTATTCCAGAGGCCTTCGTCGAATAGCTCGCTCTCGCAACGACCGCCGCGGCGTACTGGATGCCCCGGTCAAGCCGGGGCATGACAGCTGAGCCTCACGGCGCCTCAACCACCGTCGGCACGCCCGGCACCAGCAATCGCAACCGGGTCCCGAAGCCGAGCACATCAAAGGTCTTGCGCAGATCCTCGCTGTTCTGGCGGAAATGCGCCCAGCCCTCGGTATGCACCGGCACGATCATCGCATCCGGAAAGGCGCGCGCGGTCTCGATGGTGTCGTTGGTGTCCATGGTGAGGTGGAACGGTCCGCGCGTTTGCGCGGCGCCGGCGAACGGCAGCACGACGCCGCATTTGAAGCGGCGCGCGACCTCGGTGACGCCGTCGAACCAGGTGGTGTCGCCGCTGATATAGACGTCGCTCGTGTCCGTCCGGCTCGAGGACACCACGAAGCCGATGACGTCGCCCGACAGCGGCTCGATGCCGGCCGGGCCGTGGCGCGCCGGTGTCGCGGTGATCGTCAGCGTGTTGCCGTCACGGTCCTTCAGATGCGAGGTCGCCCAGGGCGCGAGGCCCTCGACATGGCCGCCGAGACGTTTTGCGCCGGCCTCGGTCGTCAGCACGCGCTTTGCGTGCTTGAGATACGCGCGGCCGGAATTGTCGAGATTGTCCGAGTGCTGGTCGTGGCTGAGCAGGACGGCATCGATCGGGCCGATCGCGTCGGCCTTCATCGCGGGACCAATGGTCTTCTCCAGCGTCACATGCGGCAGCTGGTAGGCGCCGGGCGCATCGAAGGTCGGATCAGTGAGCAGGCGAAAGCCGTCGATCTCGATCAGCGCGGTAGGGCCGCCGATCAGGGTGATGGAAATGGGCATCAGAAAGCTCCTCTTACGCGACGGGCTTTGCGGGGCGCGTCACCAGGTAAATTCCGAGCGCGACCGGGATGATGCCGAGCAGGTCGCGGGCCTCGACATGCTCGCCGAGCACGATGTAGGCGAACAGCATGCCGAGCGGCGGCATCAGGAAATGATAGGCGCTCGCAGCCGTTGCGCCACACACTTTCAGGAGATGAAACCAGAGCCAGTAGGCGAGGATCGAGCCGCCGAGCACGAGGAAGGCGAAGGCGCCGACCAGGCCCGGGGTGAAATCGATCGCGTGCACGTCGGCGAAGGTGAACGCGACCGGCGTCAGCACGATGCCGGCGGCGAGGTTCTGCACGCCATTGCCGATCCACAGGCTTCCCTTCGGCGCGAGCAGCTTGAACAGAATCGTGCCGGCGACGATGGAGGCGAGCGAGGCCAGCGTGAAGACGATGCCGTGCAGGGAGTCGGTACCGACCGACAGGCGATGCCAGACGATCAGGGTCACGCCGATGATGCCGAGCAGGAGACCGCCCGCCTTGCGCCAGCTCATGCCTTCGCCAAGCAGCAATGCGGCGAGCGCCGCCGTGAATACCGGATTTGCCGAGACGATCAGGCCGCCGAGGCCGGCGGAGACTGATTGCAGGCCGGTGTAGCCGAGCCCGAGATAGAGTGCGTTGTTGGCGATGCCGAGCACGGCGAAGATCGTGGCATCGCGCCAGGACAATGACCAGCCATCACCGCGGATCAGCGTCGCACCGAGGATCAAAATGCCGGCGAGCGAGAAGCGCGCGGCGAGCAGGATCAGCGGCGGGCAATGGGTGACGCCGATCTTGCCGGCGACGAAGGCATAGCTCCAGAGCAGGCAAAACAGCCCGATGGCGAGCGGCAGCGTGTTGAACCGGCTGCGGGGGACGGACATCGAGGGGGCGAGGGACATGAGGGCATTCTCCTGAGCCTTCGATCTAGGGAGCCGGCTTGTCATTTGGAAATTAAATGATTAACTTCCAATCAGTGGATTTTCGAATGGAGGCGGCCATGCTCGACCTGGAGCTCCTGCGCAGCTTCGTCTCGGTGGTCGAGGCCGGCGGCTTCACCCGCGCCGGCGAGCGGGTCCACCGCACGCAATCGACCGTCAGCCAGCAGATCAAGCGGCTGGAGGAGGACGTCGGCCAGGTCCTCTTGCACCGTGACGGCAAGGACGTGCGCCCCACTGAGGCCGGCGAACGGCTGCTGTCCTATGCCCGGCGGCTGCTCACGCTCGCCGAGGAGGCGCGCGACGTGCTGCGCGAGCCCGACAGTGAAGGCGCGATTCGGCTTGGCATCCCCGAGGATTTTGCGGCGTACCGGCTGGCAAAACTGCTCGGCGCCTTCTCGCGCTCACATCCGGGTCTGCGAATGGATGTGCGCGCCGACCAGAGCAAGAACCTGTCCCGCGACCTCGAACGCGGCGAGCTCGACCTGGCGCTGTTCAAGCGCGAGGCCGGCGCGAAAGGCGCCATCGCGGTTTGGCCGGAGCGGGTGCACTGGGTCACCAGCAAGAGCCATCCGGTCGACGTCAACGCCTCGTCCGTGCCGCTGATCGGATTTCCGCTCGGCTGCCTCTACCGCGCCGGCGCCATCCACGCGCTGGAAAGCGCGGGCCGCGCCTGGCACATGTCTTACTCGTCATCGAGTCTCGCGGGCATCCAGGCTGCGGTCGCCGCCGGCATGGGCTTAAGCATTTTGTCGGAGATGTCGATCCAGTCCGACCATCGCGTGCTGACCGCGAAGGACGGTTTTGAGCCGATCAACCGGACCGAAGTGGCGCTGATGGCTTCGCCCGGTGCCAGCCCCGCAACGCTGCGGCTTGCCGATCGGCTCGCGGAGTTCTGCGACAATGTACAGGCGAAGGCGGCGTGATCACTCCGCGGCAATCACCGTGAGCTCCGGCCACAGCGCCTTCCATCGCACGGCCTTCACCGCGTAGCTCGCCGCTGAAAAATTCGGACCCGGATTGGGCCGCGCGATCAATCCTGCAATGTCGTCGAAGCCGTGCGGCGCGTAGACCTCAAAGCCGTCGCCTGCGCGCCTCACGCCGACCTGCGTGTTCTGGGTGAGGAAGCGGTCGATGCCGCCGGTCGAGCATGTCAGGGGCGGGTAGGGCAGGCCGTGCTTGCCGGGATACCAAAGGTGCACGCGCGCCTGGTTGCGGGTCTCGATCTTGACGCCGAGATGCGAGAGCCGCGCGTGCAGCGTGCGGATCACCGTGTCCTCCGCCTCCCATGAGGTGTCAGGATCGAAATAGAACACGTCGTAATCGGCGATGCCATGATCGACCGCGCGGTCCGTGAGTACGTTCCACGCCGTCTGCACCAGACACCCTGACACGAGCCACGCATCGGGCAGCGCGAGCGAGGCGAGCTCGCCGATGATTGCAACATTGACCGGGTTCTTCAGCGCCAGCGTGAGGAAGCGGTCGCGATCCATCGCAGCCATCATTCACGCGCTGGCATCGAACGTGGCGCGTGCCGTCTTCGAGGCGAGGCCGCGCCAGCGCCGCCGCAGGAACAGCTCGACGATCGCGCGCTTCGCCTTGGACAGGCGGATCAGCACGATCGGATAGTCGGCGTAGTGATCGGTGAAATAGAAGATCTTTGGCTGGCTCTCGACCAGCATCGCGCGCTCGTCGATGGGAACGTCGGGCATGACAAGGGTGTCGCCGTCCTCCTTCAGCCGCGCCAGCATCTTCTTGCGCACTTTCAGCGCGGGCGTGCCGTAGGAGGTGCCGTCCTCGACCTCCGGCCACGTCAGCGCAAATTTTCTGACGTCGTCGAAGGTCATCTGCCGTCTCCGCAATTGACGCCCTCATCCTGAGGAGCCCGCGAAGCGGGCGTCTCGAAGGATGGCTGCTCGAGAGATCGGGGCTTCATGGTTCGAGATGGCGCTTCGCGCCTCCTCACCATGAGGGCCTTCGTCAGTGCACCGCGGTGAAGAACCGCGCGAGCCGGAAGCCGGAGAGCCAGGTCCACACCGGCTGGCCGCGCATGCCGAGATCCCAGGATCCGAGCACGGCATCCGCGCGTCCGACCAGATTGTCGATCGGCAACAGGCCGACGCCGCCGGAGCGGAGGGGCACGCGGCTGTCGGCGGAATTGTCGCGGTTATCGCCGAGCACGAAGAGGTGGCCGGGCGGCACCGTCACTTCAGGCGTGTTGTCGAGCGGACCGTTGTCGCGCATCTTGAAGATCAGATGCGACACGCCGTTCGGCAGCGTCTCGATGTAGCGGTAGGCGGGCTCGCTGCCGCCATTGTCGTCTTCGGCGGCGCCAACGCCATCCGGCTTCAGCTCGGCGGGACGGTCGTTGATGAAGAGCTGGCCCTGCCGCATCTGGATGCGGTCGCCGGGCAGACCCACGACGCGCTTGACCCAGGCCTGTGAGCGATCGCCGGGCCAGCGGAACACGACGACGTCGCCCTGCTTCGGCGTCTCCGCGAAGACGCGGCCGCTTTCGGGCAGGTTGATCTGGATCGGCAGCGACGAGGTGCCGTAGCCATAGGGGAATTTCGAGGCGAGCAGCGCGTCGCCGATCAGGAGCGTCGGCTCCATCGAACCCGACGGCACGTAGAACGGCTCGGCGAGCGCGCCCTTGGCGATGAACACGGCGGCGACGATGCCGGCGAGCTGCATCAGCTGACCAGCCCAGCCGCTGCTCTTCCGCTTGGCGGTGACAGTTACCTTCTCAACGCTCATGCGCCCGTTCCACCTACAGTAATACGTTCCATCAGAAGCGACGGCTGGCCGACGCCGACGGGCACGCCCTGACCGTTCTTGCCGCAGGTGCCGATGCCGGTATCCAGCGCGAGATCGTTGCCGATCATGCGGATGCGATGCAAATCGGTCGGCCCGTTGCCGATCAGCATGGCGCCCTTCAGCGGCGCGCCAATCTTGCCATTCTCGATCTTGTAGGCCTCGGTGCACTGGAACACGTATTTGCCCGAGGTGATGTCGACCTGGCCGCCGCCGAAAT
Organism: Bradyrhizobium sp. Unk1; assembly: GCF_059512345.1. NCBI lineage: Bacteria > Pseudomonadati > Pseudomonadota > Alphaproteobacteria > Hyphomicrobiales > Nitrobacteraceae > Bradyrhizobium > Bradyrhizobium sp. Unk1. The sequence continues at coordinate 104,379 of NZ_JCAMOP010000017.1, read as the reverse complement.
TCGCGGCGAACACGCCGTTCTTCACGGACGCCAGGATCTCGGCCGGATCGCGGTCGCCCGCGAGCATGTAGGTGTTGGTCATGCGCGGCATCGGCACATGGGCATAGCCCTGGCGGCGGCCGTTGCCGGTCGGCTTCATGTTCATCAGGCGCGCGTTCTGGCGGTCCTGCATGTAGCCGACCAGAATGCCGTCCTCGATCAGCACGGTGCGGTTGGTCGGCGTGCCCTCGTCGTCGATCGACAGCGAGCCGCGGCGAGAGGCAATGGTGCCGTCGTCGACCACGGTGACGCCCTTGGCCGCGACCTGCTGGCCCATCAGGCCGGCGAACGCGGACGTCTTCTTGCGGTTGAAATCGCCTTCGAGGCCATGGCCGACCGCCTCATGCAGCATCACGCCGGGCCAGCCGGCACCAAGCACGACGTCCATCTCGCCGGCGGGGGCGGGGATCGATTCCAGATTGACCAGGGCCTCGCGCAGCGCGCCGTCGGCGGCATCGCGCCAGTTCTTGCTCTCGATGAATTCGGCATAGCCGGCGCGGCCGCCATAGCCCTTGCTGCCGCTCTCCTGGCGGTCGCCCTGTCCGGCGACAACGGAGACGTTGACGCGCACCAGCGGGCGGATGTCGCGATAGCTCTCGCCGTCGGGCCGCAGGATCTCGACCACCTGCCAGGTCGCGCCCAGGCTGACGCTGACCTGCCGCACCCGCGGATCCTTGTCGCGTAAGTAGGCGTCGATCTCGGCGAGCAGCTTCACCTTGGTCTCGAAGCCCGGCGCATCCAGCGGATTGTCGTCGGCGTAGAGCCGCACATTGGTGCGCGGGGGCGGGGCCGCAAAGCTGCCCGAATAGCCGCCGCGCACGGCGGCGACTGCGTCGGCGGCGCGAATCAGCGCCGGCAGCGACACGTCGGAGGAATGGGCATAGCCGACCGCGTCGTCCTTAACGGCGCGCAGGCCAAAGCCCTGCGATGTGTCATAGGTCGCCTGCTTCAGCCGCCCATTGTCGAACATCAGCGCTTCGGTCTGGCTGTATTCCAGGAACAGTTCGCCGTCGTCGGCACCGGCAAGCCCGCGTGCGACCTCGTTGCGGACCTGGTCGCGGTCGAGATTGGCGCGGTCGAGCAGGGAAGTTGTGGCTGGATTGGTCATGCGTCCGTCCATTATCGGAAGATGTAGGGCAAGATAATGGTTTCCCGGCGGTTCCGCGAGGGTGCCAGGTGCCACATTACGAAACGATAGGATTCGCCGCGTGCGGACGCGCCTGCCGCCCTACGGCAGCTTGTCATAGCCCTCGCCGAGCCCGTTCAGGCTGAGCGGGAAGCCGATGCCTTCTTCCGGGGTCTCGAAGATGATGAAGGTCGCGGTCTTGGCGGTGCGGAGCTGGCCGAGCAGCTTGTCGTCCATGACGACCTCGGCGACGCAGCCATTGGGCAGGCAGCGGACGAAGCCGGCGCGGCCGACGTCCTGATTGTCGAGCTTCAGCCCGAGGCCGGAGGGCAGCAGCACGCCGAGCGGGGCGACCACCCGCATCAGCCGGCTCTTCTGGTCGGCGGTCTTGAGCACGATCACGGTGAGGCCGGCATTGGAGCGGTCTTCGGCCACCACGCTCTGGATCAGAGCGCATTGCTCGGCCTGGGCGCCCGGCGGGGTGTCGCAGCGGATCTGCCAGTCGCCATGGACGGAGCGCACCGCGCCCTGCGCATGGGCGAGGCCCGGCAGCGCCATGACGACGACCGCGGCCAAGAGGGCGGCCAGCATCGTGAGGCCGCTAGCCCGCCTTGCCATGCTTCTCGAAAACCCCATCGGGTCGGTCCCTCTGCTCGCCTGGGTCGCTCGCGCCTGGCGGACTGATACGGGAATGACGGCGTCTTGAAGGCGATTCGCAAGCAAATTCCGCGCCGCCCACACCGCCATCGCCCGCACGAATCAGGTTCCTGCGCGGCTCTCTGCCAGTGCCTACCGCGGGCAATGCCGCTGTCAAGCCGCGGCATCCCGGGAAACGGTATTTTTCTCTGATGTTACTAGGAAATATCTTGCGGGTGATGGCTGACAGACGGGGCTCAAGACTGCATTGCGATAGATCAAGAATTATGGTTTGAGAGGCTTGATTTCGGCGTTCTAGCGATCTGGCCCCAATTCCTCTTAGAGGTATTCTTGCGCGGCGGTTTGTCAGACGGGCGGATCGAATAAGCGTTTCCCGGAAATAGGGGGATGCACTTGGGGTGATTTCGTTAGGGGAGCGCGAACGGCATGAGGATGTCGATGGGCCAGGTGGGCCGGCACTTGCTGGGATTGGCCGTGGCGGGTCTGACGCTGGCGACGGGCGGTGCGACATTCGCCGCTGAACTCGGGCAACCGGCGCCGTGGGAATGGACGCTTCAGCAATCCGCCTCCCCGGTGATGGACAACATCGTCTGGTTCCACAATTTCCTGTTCGTGCTGATCACGCTGATCACGCTGTTCGTTCTGGCGTTGCTGGTGATCGTGGTCATGAAGTTCAACGCGAAGGCCAATCCGGTGCCGTCGCGGACCACGCACAACACGCTGATCGAGGTGGCCTGGACGCTCGTTCCGGTGCTGATCCTGGTCGGTATCTCGGTGCCGTCGTTCCGCCTGCTGTTCCTCGAGCTCGACGTGCCGAAGGCGGATTTGACCATCAAGGCCACCGGCAAGCAGTGGTACTGGTCCTATGCCTATCCTGATAACGGCAAGTTCGAGTTCGACTCGCTTATGGCCCAGGACAAGCAGCCCCGTCTGCTCGGCGTCGACAACGAGATGGTGGTGCCGGTCAACAAGGTGGTTCGTGTCCAGGTCACCGGCGCGGACGTCATCCACGCCTTTGCGCTGCCGGCTTTCGGCGTCAAGATCGACGCCATTCCGGGGCGGCTGAACGAGACCTGGTTCAAGGCCACCAAGACCGGCATGTTCTACGGCCAGTGCTCGGAGCTCTGCGGCAAGGACCACGCCTTCATGCCGATCGCGATTCGCGTCGTGGAGGACAAGGACTTCGCCTCCTGGGTCGAAACGGCAAAGAAGAAATATGCGAGCGGCGGCACCAGCACTTTCGCCTCCGCGGCCGGCCCGACGCAGTAAGCGCCGGGCGACGGCTCGAGGGGACTGAAAGCGACATAAAGGGCGGGACCGCACAAGGTCCGAACGGGACGCAAGGCAGGATTTGAAAATGGCAACGAGCGCAGCGGCACACGGCGATCACGCGCAAGACCACGGACATGACGAGCACGCCCATCCGACCGGATGGCGGCGCTATGTCTATTCGACCAACCACAAGGACATCGGTACGATGTACCTGATCTTCGCGGTCATCGCCGGTGTCATCGGTGCCGCGATGTCGATCGCGATCCGTGCCGAGCTGATGTATCCGGGCGTGCAGATCTTCCACGAAACGCACACCTATAATGTGTTCGTGACCTCTCACGGCCTGATCATGATCTTCTTCATGGTCATGCCCGCGATGATCGGCGGCTTCGGCAACTGGTTCGTGCCGCTGATGATCGGCGCGCCGGACATGGCGTTCCCGCGCATGAACAACATCTCGTTCTGGCTGCTGCCGGCCTCTTTCGCGCTGCTGCTGATGTCGACCTTCGTCGAGGGCGAGCCGGGTGCCAACGGCGTCGGCGCCGGCTGGACCATGTATGTGCCGCTGTCGAGCTCCGGCCATCCGGGCCCGGCCGTCGACTTCGCGATCCTGTCGCTGCATCTGGCGGGCGCCTCGTCGATCCTCGGCGCCATCAACTTCATCACCACGATCTTCAACATGCGCGCACCGGGCATGACCCTGCACAAGATGCCGCTGTTCGTGTGGTCGATCCTGGTGACTGTGTTCCTGCTGCTGTTGTCGCTGCCGGTGCTTGCTGGTGCGATCACCATGCTGCTCACCGACCGCAATTTCGGCACGACGTTCTTCGCGCCCGACGGCGGCGGCGATCCCGTGCTGTTCCAGCATCTGTTCTGGTTCTTCGGCCACCCCGAGGTGTACATCCTGATCCTGCCCGCCTTCGGCATGGTCAGCCAGATCGTCTCGACCTTCTCGCGCAAGCCCGTGTTCGGCTATCTCGGCATGGCCTACGCCATGGTCGCGATCGGCGGCATCGGCTTCGTGGTGTGGGCGCACCACATGTACACGGTCGGCATGTCCTCGGCGACGCAGGCCTATTTCGTCGCCGCGACCATGGTCATCGCGGTTCCGACCGGCGTGAAGATCTTCTCGTGGATCGCCACGATGTGGGGCGGCTCGATCGAGTTCCGTGCCCCGATGATCTGGGCGGTCGGCTTCATCTTCCTGTTCACGGTCGGTGGCGTCACCGGCGTCGTGCTGGCGAATGCCGGCGTCGACCGCGTGCTCCAGGAGACCTACTACGTCGTTGCGCACTTCCATTACGTGCTGTCGCTCGGTGCGGTGTTCGGGATCTTTGCCGGCTGGTACTATTGGTTCCCGAAGATGTCGGGCTACATGTACAATGAGACGCTGGCCAAGGCGCACTTCTGGGTCACCTTCATCGGTGTGAACCTTGTGTTCTTCCCGCAGCACTTCCTCGGCCTGTCGGGCATGCCGCGCCGCTACGTCGACTATCCCGACGCGTTCGCCGGCTGGAACCTGGTCTCCTCGGTCGGCTCCTACATCTCCGGTTTCGGCGTGCTGATCTTCCTCTATTGCGTGTTCGACGCCTTCGCGAAAAAGGTGCCGGCTGGCGACAATCCGTGGGGTGTGGGTGCGACCACGCTGGAATGGACGCTGCCTTCGCCGCCGCCCTTCCATCAGTTCGAAGTGCTGCCCCGCGTGCAGTAAGCCAACGCTCGCGGCGCCCGTGACGGGCGCCGCGGCTCTTTACCGAAGCGAGTCAAAACTAGTGTCCGTCCTCGACCATAACGCCATCGACATCGATCCCCGCATCTCCGAAGCGGAGGTGGGCGACTACATTGCGCTGCTCAAGCCGCGGGTGATGTCGCTGGTGATCTTCACCGCGCTGGTCGGACTGGCGATGGCGCCCGGGCATTTCCACCCGGTGCTGGCCATCACCTCGCTGCTCTGCATCGCAGTCGGTGCCGGCGCTTCCGGGGCGCTCAACATGGCGCTCGAAGGCGATATCGACGCCAAGATGTCGCGCACGGCAAACCGGCCGATACCGCGCGGCCGCATCACCCGTCCCGAGGCGATGGCGTTCGGCATGACGCTCGCCTTCTTCTCGGTGATGACGCTCGGCATCCTCGTCAACTGGATCGCGGGCGCGCTGCTCGCCTTCACCATCTTCTTCTACGTTGTCATCTACACGATGATCCTGAAGCGCCGGACCGCACAGAACATCGTGATCGGCGGCGCCGCCGGTGCGCTGCCGCCGGTGGTGGCGTGGGCCGCGGTCACGGGCACGGTCGACGTCGAGCCGCTGCTGCTGTTCGCCATCATCTTCTTCTGGACGCCGCCGCACTTCTGGGCGCTGGCGCTGTTCCGCTCCGACGACTACGCGCGTGCCGGCATTCCGATGCTGCCCAACGTCGCCGGTCCCGACGCGACGCGGCTTCAGATCCTGCTCTACACCATCGTGCTGATCGCGGTCGCCGCCGCCCCGTGGGTGCTCGGCTATTTCGACGCCATCTACGGCATCGTCTCGCTGATCCTCGGCGCCGGCATGCTTGTGCTCGCGATCAACGTCTATATGCGCCGCGAGCGCAGCCAATCGCTGCGCGCGACCCGCAAGCTGTTCGCCTTCTCCATCCTGTATCTGTTCGCGCTGTTTGCGACCCTGCTGGCCGAAGTCGTGTTCCGGGCGCTTGCTCCGATGGTAGGGGGCGCATGATCGCTGGAATGGCCGACAAACCTGAGATGAATGGAATCGTCCTCACGGAGGCGCAGAAGAAGAGCCGCCGCCAGCGCTCGATTGCCATTGCTTTGGCGCTCGGCGTGCTCGTGGTGTTGTTCTTCGCCGTCACCATCGTCAAGGGACCGGCAGTCCTCGTCCGGCCGATGTAGGAAACATGGATCGAGAGCCCACCATATCGCGGGATCAGAGCCGGACAGCCAAGCAGGAGCGCGGGCCTTCCAAGGGGCTTGCCAAGGGTCTTGGCCGCGACGTGCTGGTCGCCTCGATCTGCGGCGGCGTGGTGGCGCTGATGGTCGGTGCCTCCTACGCGGCGGTGCCGTTCTACAACTGGTTCTGCCGCGCCACCGGCTTCAACGGCACGACGCAGGTCGCGACGTCCGCGCCCGCCACCGGCCCGATCGCGCGCAAGATCGCGGTGCGCTTCGATTCCAACGTCGCGCCCGGCCTGCCCTGGAAGTTCGAGCCGGAGCAGAGCGAGATCGAGGTCAATATCGGCCAGGTCGTGACCGTCTTCTACACCGTGACCAACCAGGCTGCGCGCACCACCGCGGGCCAGGCGGCCTACAACGTCGCGCCCCTGACGGTCGGCTCCTACTTCCAGAAGATCAACTGCTTCTGCTTCACCGAGCAGACCATGGCACCCGGCGAGAAGCGCGAGATGCCGGTCGTGTTCTACGTCGATCCGTCGATTGCCGACGATCACGAGAACGACGGGCTGAACACGATCACGTTGTCCTACACGTTCTATCCGGTGCGCGATCCCGTGGTGAAGCCGCTGGCGTCGGGCGAAGGCGACAAACGCAAGGGAAATCTCTGACCGCCGGGCTCATGCCGCGGGGGTTGGACACAAGGGGATAAGTGCCGGACAGGCACGGGATTGAGGAGAGAGACCGCAAATGGCAACGGCGCACACCAAGCATCACGACTACCACCTGGTCGATCCCTCCCCGTGGCCCGTCGTCGGCTCCATCTCGGCCTTTGTCATGGCGGTCGGTGCGATCACCTGGATGCACCACATGTTCTCGGCCGCGCCGATCATCTTCGGTGCCGGCACCGTCGGCGTGATCTACACCATGGCGAGCTGGTGGGGCGATGTGATCAAGGAAGCCCAGTACAAGGGCGATCACACCCGCGTCGTGCAGCTGCATCACCGCTACGGCATGATCCTGTTCATCGCCTCCGAGGTGATGTTCTTCGTCGCCTGGTTCTGGGCCTATTTCAACGCGGCGCTGTTCCCGGCCGACGCCGTCCACGCCACGCGCGACGCCGTGTTCGGCTGCGGTCTCGGCACCGCGGCTGGCGCCTGCGCCGTGCCCGGCACCTGGCCGCCGCATGGCATCGAGACCTTCGATCCCTGGCATCTGCCGCTCCTGAACACGCTGATCCTGCTGACATCAGGCACCACCGTGACCTGGGCGCACCACGCGTTGCTCGAGAACGATCGCCAGGGCCTGAAATACGGCCTGATCCTCACCGTCGTGCTCGGCGCGCTCTTCACCTGCGTGCAGGCCTATGAGTACAGCCACGCGGCGTTCTCGTTCGGCGGCAACGTCTATGGCGCGACCTTCTTCATGGCGACCGGCTTCCATGGTTTCCATGTGCTGGTCGGCACCATCTTCCTGCTGGTCTGCCTGTTCCGCGCCTATGCCGGCCACTTCACCCCGACACAGCACCTCGGCTTCGAGTTCGCCGCCTGGTACTGGCACTTCGTCGACGTGGTCTGGCTGTTCCTGTTCCTCTGCATCTATGTGTGGGGACACGGCGCCGAGACCATGGCCCACGGCGCGCACTGAGCCGCCTTGGACCGATCAGAAAGGGCGGCCGCAGGGCCGCCCTTTCGCTTTTGGGCCGCCGGAAGCCTTGGCGGAAACTGTGATTGAGCGTTTTCGAGCGAAGTGGATACCGGTTCGCGTGAAGAAAACGCGTCAAAACAAGAATCCAGAGCTTCGGTTCTGATTCAATCAGAACCGATAATGCTCTAGAGTGCGTCATCATGAACGATACCGCCGGCCCATCCGAGCCCGAGACGACCGTCCTGCAAAGCGCGCTGCGCGGCCTTGCCTGCAAGTGCCCGCGCTGCGGCCAGGGCAAACTCTATGCGGTCTTCCTGACGCTCGCGCCCAGCTGCGACCGCTGCGGCCTCGACTATGCCTTCATCGATACCGGCGACGGTCCTGCGATCTTCATCATCATGCTGGCCGGCGGGATCGTCGTTGCGTGCGCGCTGATCGTCGAGATCAAATACCAGCCGCCGTACTGGCTGCATGCCGCGCTGTGGCTGCCGATGATCCTCGCCACCACGCTCTTGCCGCTGCGCGCGATGAAGTCGCTGCTGATCGCGCTGCAATTCCACCACAAGGCGGCGCCGGGCCGGCTGGTCGACCGCGCGAAATGAACGAGACCGCGCGCAAGCCCCGCGTGGCCGGCTTCGCGCTGTTCACGCTTTTCCTGGCCGCCGTCTTGGTCGCGCTCGGCGTCTGGCAATTGCAGCGCCGCGTCGCGAAACATCAGTCGATCGCCGCATTGACCGAGCGTCTCGCGGCGGCACCTGTTGCGTTGCCGCCGCCGTCGCAATGGAGCACGCTGACGCCGGAGCGGGACGAATTCCGTCGGGTCACATTTACGGCGACCTACGAGTCCCGTCTGGATGCGATGGTCTACAGTTCCGGCTCCGCCATCCGCTCCGACATTTCCGGCCCCGGCACCTGGGCTTTCCTTCCCGCACGGCTGCCTGGCGGCGATATGGTCGCGGTCAACGCGGGCTTCGTGCCGAACACCCAACAGGACCGCGCCCTGCAGGATCGGGCGGTCGCGCGACTTATTACCAACAAGCCGGCGATGTTGACCGGCTACGTCCGTTTCCCCGAAATAGCCAGCGTGCTGATGCCTGACGCTGAGCGTGACAAACGGCTGTGGTTCACCCGCGATCATCTCGCCATGTCCCGGGCGCTCGGCTGGGGCACGGTCGCGCCGTTCTACATCGACCTGGAGCGGCCGGTGCCCGAGAACGGCATTCCGCGTCCCGGCCCGCTCGACGTGCATCTGAAGGACGATCATCTGCAATACGCCATCACCTGGTTCGCGCTCGCCGGCGCGGTGCTGATCGCATTCGGCGTCTGGGCGAGGGGACGGCGTCCGGCCTGAAAATTTCCGTAGGTTCCCGGAGGGAACCCGGTATCGCCCGGGGTTTATTATTCAGGACATATTCACGAGGGTGGTCCTAAGCCGCGCGCAAATTTTCGCGGCAGACAGGATTTTGGTGTGAGCGATTTCGACCAGATGGGAATTGTCGTCGACTGGGTGGACGCCTGCCGGAAGGGCGACCTCGCGACGCTACTCGATCTCTATGCGGACGACGCCCGCGTCGAATGCATGTGCAACGGCAAGCGGCATTATCGCGGACGGCGCGAGCTCGAAACCTATTGGGGACCGCGGCTCAGCACCTTCTCGTCGGCAGGCTTCGGCCTGGAGGAGATCAATCCGGTGCCGCATGGCATCGATCTCGAATATTCCGTCGCGGGTTCGCTGCGTATCCACGCCTCGTTTCGCTTCAGTCCCGAAGGCAAGATCTACAGCACCCTTTGCGAGCCGGCGGAGCAGACGCCGCACGACGGCTGCGCGTGCTAGCCGGCCCTCGGCTCGTCTCGCGCCGTCTCGACCGGCAGGCGGCAGCGCACATAGGTTCGCTCGTCCGCGCGCAGCAGCGACAGCGATCCGCTGAGCGCGCGCACGCGCTCGTGCATGCCCGTCAGGCCGCGGCCGAAGACGTTGTCGGCGGGAAAGCCGCCACCGTCGTCGGAGATCTCAATCGTGAGCAGCTCGCCGGCAATGCTCGCCAGCACATGGGCATTGTTCGCCCCGGCGTGGCGCAGCACGTTGGTCAGCGCCTCCTGGATCAGGCGATAGACGGTCTGGGCCAGCGGTCGGTCGATCTCGTTCAGTCCAGGATCGATCGTGGCCGTCAGGCTGATATGCGGCGCCTGTCTGCGAAAGTTCTGGAGCAGCGTCTGCACGCTGGTCTCGAGCCCCAATTCCTCGATGTAGAGCGGCCGCAGTCGGTCGAGGATGCGGCGGTTGGTCTGCTGGAGCGCCTCGACCGATCGCATCACCTCCTGCGCCCGGTTGCCGAGATTTCCCGCCGGCGAGGCCTCGCTCAGCGCGATCGTGCCGGCGCGGATGCCGAACAGCAGCGGCCCGAGCTCGTCGTGCAGCTCGCGCGCGAGATCGCGCCGCTCGTCGTCCTGGAGCGACACCAGGCGGTGCAACAGGTCGCGATTATCCTGACTCAATTGTGCGAGCGTCATCGCCAGCGCATTGGCTTCCTCGCAGCTCTGCCGGATCTCCTGCGGTCCTGTGACCGGAATAGGCGTTGCATAATCGCCGCGCCGGATTCGCGTGAGGCCTGCGCCGAGATCTTGGAGGGGACGCAGCGCCGATCCCGCAAAGAGATAGGCAATGGTCCCAGTCAGGATCATCAGCACGGCGATGAGGCTCGTCAGCGCCAGGAAGCCGACCCATTTCTCGAACAGATCGGCTGACAGGTCCGGCATGAACACGATGTCGCCGATGCGCCTGCCGTCGATGATGACGGGAGATGCCGCGTCCATCTCCGGGATGGCGATCAGGTCCACGAACCAATGCGGCACGCCATGCAGATCGCGCAGGCTGTCCTTTGGAGAGGGCGCGGGACCTGCTTCCGCTGGACGGAATTGAATATCCGAGGAGCTGTCCAAAGAATGGACAAATGCATCGAGTATCTTCCGCGGGTCGTCCGAGGCCCTCAGGCTGTTGTTGAGCGCCTCGGCGACCGTCCGGGTCGAGCGTCGGCCCGGCTCATTCTCGTCGGCAAGCTGCCCTGTCGCGAACGTCTGGAGCAGCACCCCGCCCATGACCAGCGCGGCAAGGAAGCTCAAGCCGAGCGGAAGAAACAATTGTGTTCTGAATGAGAGCCGCTGCCACATTAGGTCAATTCTAACGCGCATTGGCGGGATTTGCTCTTTCCATTTGTTCCCGCCGGTCTATGAGTCGAAAAACGAGAGAGCGCGCGATGCAAGATACCGCCAAGCCGGCGACCCGAGTTCTGATCGTCGACGACCACCCTGTGGTGCTGTCAGGATGCCGCACCCTTTTCGCGTCCGACCACTCGATCCGTATCGACGAGGCGACCGACGCCAAATCCGGGCACCGCGCCTATATCAGCAAGCGGCCCGACGTCACTGTCATCGACATCAGCCTGCCCGACGTCTCCGGCTTCGAGCTGATGCGGCGGATCCGCAAGGACGACCCTGATGCCAAGATCATCATGTTCAGCATGAACGACGATCCGGCCTTCGTGGTGCGGGCGGTCGAGCTTGGCGCGCAGGGCTATGTCTCCAAGGGCGACGATCCCCGGATTCTGCTCAAGGCGGTGCGCAAGGTGGTCGCCGGCGACAATTTCATCTCGCCGCAGCTCGCGGAGGCGGTCACGTTCTCCGGTGCAGCGATCAAGGCCAATCCGGCCTCGCAGATGACGCCGCGGGAGCTCGAGATTCTCCGCCTGCTCGGCCGTGGCGACAAGATCGTCGAGGTCGCCGAGGCGCTCGGCATCTCCTACAAGACGGTCGCCAACACCACGTCCCTGCTCAAGCAGAAGCTCGGCGCCAAGAACCATTCCGACCTGATCAGGATCGCGGTGGAAATCGGGATGAGCTGACGCGCGGGGCACTGGCGGCCCGGACACTGGCGGCCCGGCGCCGAACCGGCTGCTCCAGGATGCAGCCGGTCCGGCCGGGCGGATCGGGTCTCGGCGCGTAGCCGGGCAATGCATGGACAGCGCCGACACCATCCGCCGACACAATGGGCCGGAGTGATATTCGTTCCTGAATCGCCCACAAATTCGGGAAAAAGCGGCAATGGTGCGCGAGCCCTCGCAGGGATGCCTTTGCGAAACCCGAAACGTGCCGGGAAAAATAGGAACATTTTCTTGCTCTCGCCGTTTTGGCTCTTGACGATTTCGTGACGGGCGCCGAGAACTTGGCCGACAGTTTTGGCGGGCCAGCAACCCGCACGAGGCAAACCGGTCTGCACAAATCAACGACAGACCTTCCAAGAGAAGGGCTGCGGCATCGCCGCAGCCCTTTTTCGTTGAGCGGGGCACGGACGGGAAGCGGTTTCCCGATGCCGCAAAACACTTTATGGTGGCTCAACGCCTCTGGCCGTTAACAAGTAGTTTCATAAAATCAAAGGCTTATGGATCTGGCTCAGGGCCGGCCGGCCTTTGGAGGGCAGTTTGACTCGCTATATCTCGACCCGGGGCGAGGCCCCAGAACTCGGCTTCTGCGACGTGATGCTGACTGGGCTCGCCCGCGACGGCGGCCTGTACGTGCCAGCGACCTGGCCGCAGCTCTCGACCGAGGCTATCGCTGGCTTCTTCGGCCGCCCCTATTGGGAGGTCGCGGTCGACGTGATCCGTCCGTTCGTCGGCGGCGAGATTTCGGATGCCGAGCTCGGCCGCATGGCGAACGAGGCCTATGCCACCTTCCGCCATCCGGCGGTGGTGCCGCTGCGCCAGATGACGCCGCATCAATTCGTGCTGGAGCTGTTCCACGGCCCGACGCTCGCCTTCAAGGACGTGGCGATGCAGCTGATCTCGCGGCTGATGGACCATGTGCTCGCCAAGCGCGGCCAGCGCACCACCATTGTGGTCGCGACCTCCGGCGACACCGGCGGCGCCGCGGTCGATGCGTTTGCGGGACTCGAGAATGTCGATCTCATCGTGCTGTTTCCGCACGGCCGCATCTCCGATGTGCAGCGGCGGATGATGACGACGACGGGCGCGGCCAACGTTCATGCGCTCGCCATCGAGGGTAATTTCGACGACTGCCAGGCGCTCGTGAAGGGGATGTTCAACAACCATCGCTTCCGCGATGCGACCTCGCTGTCCGGCGTCAACTCCATCAACTGGGCGCGCATCGTCGCCCAGGTGGTCTACTACTTCACCTCCGCCGTCGCCGCCGGCGCGCCGGCGCGCACGGTGGATTTCGTCGTGCCGACCGGAAATTTCGGCGACATCTTTGCCGGTTATGTCGCCAAGCGCATGGGGCTGCCGGTGCGCACGCTGCGCATCGCCGCCAACGTCAACGACATCCTGGCGCGCACGCTCAAGACCGGGATCTACGAGGTGCGCGAGGTGCACGCCACCGCGTCGCCATCGATGGACATCCAGATCTCCTCGAATTTCGAGCGGCTGCTGTTCGAGGCCGGCCGGCGCGATGCGGCCGGCGTGCGCCGTCTGATGGACTCGCTGAAGCAGTCGGGGCGCTTCGTGTTGCCTGACGCGACGCTGGCCGCAATCCGTGAAGAATTCGACGCCGGCCGGGCCGACGAGACCGAAACCGCAGCCGCGATCCGCGCCGCCTGGCGCGAGGCGGGCGAGCTGGTCGATCCCCATACGGCGGTCGCGCTCGCGGTCGCCGACCGCGACACCACCGACACGACGGTGCCCAGCATCGTGCTCTCCACCGCCCATCCGGCCAAATTCCCCGATGCGGTCGAGGCAGCCTGCGGCCAGCGGCCGCAATTGCCCGCCTGGCTCGACGGTCTCATGACCAAATCCGAACACATGAAGGTGATGAAGAACGATCAGGCCGAGGTCGAGCGGTTCGTGCTGTCGGTCAGCCGTGCCGCAAAACAGGGAGTTGCCGGATGAGTGTCGAGATGTCCAAGCTTGCCTCCGGCCTGACCGTCGTCACCGACGAGATGCCCCATCTCGAGACCGCGGCGCTCGGCGTCTGGGCCGGCGTTGGCGGGCGCGACGAGAAGCCGAACGAGCACGGCATCTCGCATCTGCTCGAGCACATGGCCTTCAAGGGCACGACCAAGCGCTCCTCGCGCGAGATCGTCGAGGAGATCGAGGCGGTCGGCGGCGACCTCAATGCCGGCACCTCGACCGAGACCACGTCCTATTATGCGCGGGTGCTGAAGGCCGATGTGCCGCTCGCGCTCGACGTGCTCGCCGACATCCTCGCCAATCCCGCTTTCGAGCCCGACGAGCTCGAGCGCGAGAAGAACGTCATCGTGCAGGAGATCGGTGCCGCGCAGGACACGCCCGACGACGTCGTGTTCGAGCATCTCAACGAGCTCTGCTATCCCGACCAGCCGATGGGCCGCTCGCTGCTCGGCACCGCCAAGACCCTGCGCGCCTTCAACCGCGACATGCTGCGCGGCTATCTGTCGACGCATTATCGCGGCCCCGACATGGTGGTGGCGGCAGCCGGCGCGGTCAATCACAAGCAGGTCGTCGCCGAGGTCGAGAAGCGCTTTGCGAGCTTCGAGGGGACGCCGGGTCCGAAGCCGCAAGCCGCCCAGTTCGGCAAGGGCGGCGCCAAGGTGGTGCATCGCGAGCTCGAGCAGGCGCATCTGACGCTGGCGCTGGAAGGCGTGCCGCAGAGCGATCTGTCGTTGTTCTCGCTCCAGGTCTTCACCAACATCCTCGGCGGCGGCATGTCGTCACGGCTGTTCCAGGAGGTGCGCGAGAAGCGCGGCCTCTGCTACTCCATCTACTCGTTCCACGCGCCCTACACCGACACGGGCTTCTTCGGCCTCTACACCGGCACCGATCCGGCCGACGCGCCGGAGATGATGGAGGTCGTGGTCGACATCATGAATGATTCGGTGGAGACGCTGACCGAAGCCGAGATCGCGCGGGCCAAGGCGCAGATGAAGGCGGGCCTCCTGATGGCGCTGGAGAGCTGCTCCTCCCGCGCCGAGCAGCTCGCCCGGCATGTGCTGGCCTATGGCCGGCCGCAGACGGTCGAGGAGCTGGTGGCCCGGATCGACGCCGTCAGCGTCGAATCAACCCGGGACGCCGCGCGTGCGCTGCTTTCGCGGAGCCGCCCTGCAGTTGTCGCATTAGGCAGTGGCAGGGGTCTGGACACGGCGGTATCTTTTGCGGAAGGATTGACCAGGGCACGTGCCAAGGCGCGGCTGCATTAGGAGCGGCGCACGGGCTGATCTGCCCCGGGAAGCATCACCATGGCCCTGTTTCGCCTGCCATCCAGTGGACCCGCCGCCCTCGCGCCGCGCGGCAACGGGCTATTGCTGCGCGCGCCGCAGATGTCGGACTTCTTGCAGTGGGCGCATTTGCGCGAGTCCAGCCGCGATTACCTGACGCCCTGGGAGCCGATCTGGCCGTCGGATGATCTGACCCGGTCCGGCTTCCGCCGGCGCCTGCGCCGCTATTCCGAAGACATCGCCGCGGACCGCTCCTATCCCTTCCTGATCTTCCGTGAGCTCGACGGCGCCATGGTCGGCGGCATCACGCTCGCCAATGTCCGCCGCGGCATCGTCCAGGCCGGCACCATCGGCTATTGGGTCGGCAAGCCCCATGCCCATCGGGGCTACATGACGGCGGCGCTGCGGGTGCTGCTGCCGACGCTGTTCGGCGAGCTCAATCTGCACCGGGTCGAGGCCGCCTGCATCCCCACCAATGCGCCGTCGATCCGGGTGCTCGAGAAGTGCGGCTTCTCCCGCGAAGGCTTGGCGCGCCGCTATCTCTGCATCAACGGGGTCTGGCAGGACCACCTGCTGTTCGGCCTGCTGCACGAGGATTTCCGCGGCTGAGCTGCCCCTCGTGCTGCCAAAGTCTCCTTGTTTGCTGCCTTGGGTTCGCCGATTTTGGCGATATAAACCGCTGGCCGGCCGGCAATCGTTCGGACAATTGTCATGGAGTATGGGCGTTGATGGTGAAGAAGCTTCGGTCATCGCGGAATGCGTTGCAGCGGGGGACGGGGATCGCGTTGGCGTTGTCGGTTGCGCTCGCCTCCGTCTCGCCGGTGGCGGCCCAGTCCTTGACTGACCGCTTCAAGAGCCTGTTCGGCGGCAAGTCCGACGAGCCGGCCCCGCCCAAGCCGGCGCCCGCGCCCGGCCAGCCGGCGGCCGATGACGACGTCGATTGCCCGCAGGTTACGGTGCGCGCCGGGGCCTCGACCTACGCGGTCGGCGCCGCTGGCAAGCCGGCCGTCGGCAATGAGATCCGCTTCCAGGCCACGATCACCAAGATGGCGCGTGAATGTGCCCGGAGCGGCGGCGATATCACCGCCCGGATCGGCATCCAGGGCCGTGTCATCGCCGGTCCCGCCGGTGCGCCTGCGACCGTCGAGGTGCCCTTGCGCATCGCCGTGGTGCAGGGCGGCGTCGGGGAGAAGGTGATCGCCTCGAAGGCCTACCGGACCACGGTCGAGATGTCGGAGGGCGGCAGCGTGCCCTTCACCTTCGTCGCCGAGGATCTGGCCTATCCGATGCCTTCGGCCAAGGTCGCCGATTCCTACGTCTTCTATGTCGGCTTCGACCCGCAGGCGCTCGCGCCCGAGCCGAAGGCGCGAGGGAAGAAGAAATAGCGCTTCAGGCTCCGCTGTCATGCCCCGCCTAGTGCGCAATTGCGCACGGGGGGCCGGGCATCCAGTACACCGCGGCTTCTCCGTATGCCATTGCTGTCTCTGGAATACTGGATCACCCGCTTTCGCGGGTGATGACATCCAATTTCTGGCTACAGACCGCCAAACAAAAAAGCCGGCGCTCATCGCGCCGGCTTTTTGATTGGTGAGGCGTTCGTCCTCAGTTCAGCTTCTGCCGAACCTCGGTGATGCCCTTGGCGAGCAGGTCGTCGGCGACCTGGCCCTTGACCGACTGCGACAGGATCGTGGAGGCGGCCTGGACGGCGGCTTCCGCGGCTGCGGCGCGGACGTCTGCGACGGCCTGGGCCTCGGCGAGCGCGATCTTGCTCTCCGCGGTCTTGGTGCGGCGGGCGACGAAGTCTTCCATCTTCGCCTTGGCTTCGGTCGCGATGCGCTCGGCTTCGGACTTGGCGTTGGCGATGATGTCGGCAGCCTCGCGCTCGGCGGTGGCACTGCGCGCCTTGTAGTCGGCGAGCACCTTGGCCGCTTCCTGCTTGAGGCGCGTCGCGTCGTCGAGTTCGGCCTTGATGCGGGCGGCGCGATGATCCAGCGCCGTCATCGCCGACTTGAAGACCCCAAGATAGCCGAACACGACCATCAGGACCACGAAGGCGACGGCGACCCAGGTTTCAGGATCGAAGAACATATCGACTAACCCTTCAAGGACGCATCAACGGCGGCATTGACCGACGCCGCATCCGGAACGACGCCGGCGAGCTGCTGCACGATCTGGCCTGCCGCATCGGCCGCGATGCCGCGGACGTTGCTCATGGCGGCCGTGCGGGTCGAGGCGATGGTCTTTTCCGCCTCGGCGAGCTTGGCCGCCAGCTGCTCTTCCAGCGTCTTGCGCTCGGCTTCCGCCTGCGCATTCGCCTTGTCGCGGGATTCGTTGCCGATCGCCTGTGCCCGCGTGCGCGCCGAAGCGAGCTCGCTTTCATAGGCCTTCAGCGCCGCGTCGGACTGGTCCTTCAGCGTCTGGGCTTCGGCGAGGTCACCCTCGATCCTGTTCTGCCGCGCCTCGATCGCACCGCCGACGCGGGGCAGGGCGAGCTTGGACACGATCACGTAAAGCAGGACGAAGAAGATCGCGAGCGACACCAGCTGCGAAGCAAAGGTGCTGCTCTCGAACGGCGGAAAGCCGCCGCTGTGATGACCGCCATCGGCTTCAGTGTGGGCGTTGGTCGCTGGACCTTTCGCCCCGCCATGACTCTCGGCCATGGAGTACTCCTGTTGCTGTCACGCGCCGCTTCGGATGAAGCGGCGCGAAAGAAGTCGTTCTCAGAAAACGAACAGCAGAAGCAGCGCGATCAGCAGCGAGAAGATGCCGAGCGCTTCGGTCACGGCGAAGCCGAAGATCAGGTTGCCGAACTGGCCCTGAGCGGCCGACGGATTGCGGACGGCTGCAGCAAGGTAGTTGCCGAAGATCACGCCGACGCCGACGCCCGCGCCGCCCATGCCGATGCATGCGATGCCCGCGCCGATAAGTTTTGCTGCTGTCGGATCCATTTTAGACTCCTTGGAAGAAAGATTGGGTTTTGGGTGGAAATTCCCCGGACCGCTCAGTGTCCCGGATGAATGGCGTCGTTGAGGTAGATGCAGGTCAGGATCGCAAACACATAGGCTTGCAGGAACGCGACCAGAATCTCGAGCGCATACAGCGCGACCGTGAGCGCCAGCGGCAGCACACCGCCGACCCAGCCGATGGCGCCGAGCGAGAAGCCCAGCATGGCGACGAAGCCCGCGAACACCTTCAGCGCGATGTGGCCGGCCAGCATGTTGGCGAAGAGACGAATGCTGTGGGAGACCGGCCGCAGGAAGAACGACAGGATCTCGATGAACATGACCAGCGGCAGGACGTAGCCGGGGACGCCATGGGGAACGAAAATCGAGAAGAATTTCAGGCCGTTCTTGGCGACGCCGTAGATCAGCACGGTGAAGAAGACCAGCAGCGCCAGCCCTGCGGTGACGATCAAATGGCTCGATACCGTGAAGGTATAGGGGATGATGCCGACCAGGTTCGAGACGCAGATGAACATGAACAGCGAGAAAATCAGCGGGAAGAACTTCATGCCTTCCGCGCCGGCCGTCGAACGGATGGTCGAGGCCACGAATTCGTAGGAGATCTCAGCGACCGACTGGAAGCGTCCGGGAACCAGCTGCGTGCCGCTGGCGAGCATCAGGATCGAGATGATCGCGACCGCCACCAGCATGTAGAGCGACGAATTGGTGAAGGCGATCGTCTGATTGCCGATATGGCCCAGGGTAAAGAGAGGCTCGATGTTGAACTGGTGGATCGGATCGATTTTCATCAGCGCGGCATCTCTTGGTCTGCCGGGCAATGCCGGCGGGTCTCGGTCTGCCGGCCGGGCCGGCCCGTACCGGCAGGACCGGTACGATCATTCCTCTGTTGTGCGGATAGCTTAAGAACCACCGCGCCTGCTTTGACCCGCGCCTGCCGATCTCACCACATTCACGACGCCGGCCACGAAGCCCAGCAGCAGGAACACGATAAATCCGAAAGGCGACGTCGACAGCAAGCGGTCGAAACCCCAGCCAATCCCCGCTCCGACAACGACCCCGGCGACCAACTCGGAGGATAACCGGAAACCAAGCGCCATCGCCGAAGCTCTGGCCGCTCTGTCTTCACCGTCACCTGCGGGTTGCTCGGTCTTGATTCGTCGGTCCCGGAATTCGGACAACCGCTGATCAAGATTTCCGAGCCGTTCGGAAAGCGCAGCTTCCTCGGACGATTTATCGCGATCCCCATTCTCGCCGTGTCCCGTGCCCTGTGTCATGCAACGAAGACCCGAAACGCCACGGCTGAATGGAAATTACGCCCGCCACCCTCAAAAGCCGCGCGGACCATACTGATGGCCCATAATCAAGTCAAGCCAAGTCACGATTGCGTCGCGTTCTATTATGTATCTGATTTACCTGATGATATTGGCACGCTCGGCAACGCTGCACACAGCGTGACGCCGCACCGCAGCAGCTCTCTTCATGATCGGCGAATGCGACCGCCATTTCGTCCTGCTGGCGGGATCAAAGGGATTGTTGCGATCGTTGATATCGGTGGCGCGTTTTGGGCGGCGGATCGCCTCGCCGGGGTGTAGAATTGAAGGGAAGCCGCAGAAGCGCCATGGCGGAGAGCGCGATGAGACCAGCAAATTCATCCACAGCATCATGGCTTGCCGTGGCGGTATTCGCCGCGGTGATGACCATCGGCGGCGGCCTCGTTGCCGCACAGTCCGCACCCGACAGCGAAAACGGCCGCTACAGCATGACGCCCATCCCCGAAGGCGTGCTGCGGCTCGACACCCGCACCGGCACGGTGTCGACCTGCACCAAGAATGGCGCCGGCTGGGCCTGCTACGCGGTGCCCGACGAACGCACCGCGCTCGACGCCGAGATCGGCCGGCTCCAGGCCGAAGTCGAGAAGCTGAAGGGGCAGATCGCGGCGGGACCGACCGTATCAGGCAAGATCGACGAGGCGCTGCCGAAATCCGATCCGCTCAAGAAGGACCCGAAGTTCGCCGAGGGGGACCGCAAGATCGAGATTCCGCTGCCCAGCGACCAGGATGTCGATCGGGTGATGTCGTTCCTGGAAAAGGCCTGGCGCCGGCTGATCGACATGGCCAATCGCGTGCAGAAGGACGTCTCGGGGAAGATCTGAGGACCCCTTCGCGCTATCCACGCGTTGACCTGCCGTAGGGTGGGCAAGGGCGTTCTTACGCCGTGCCCACCATGTTTCCATGACGTAAGAAGACGTGGGCACGTCGCTACGCGCCTTTGCCCACCCTGCGGCAGTGTTCGATCAATCGAGACATTTGATGACATCAGGCAAATCCGTCACGCGCTCGGCGCCATCGTCGGTGCAAGCCACCACCGTCGCATCGTCACTGCTGACCGTGCAGACGCCCGGCCGCGGCTTCACCGATCTCACCAGCGAAGCCGCGAAGTTCATCAATGAGGTTCAAGCGCGCGATGGCGCGCTGACGCTGTTTATCCGGCACACCTCGGCCTCGCTGACGATCCAGGAGAACGCCGATCCGTCCGTGCTCGTCGATCTCACCACGGCACTGTCGCGGCTCGCGCCCGAGAACGCCGGCTGGACGCACGACACCGAGGGGCCGGACGACATGCCGGCGCACGTCAAGACCATGCTGACGCAGACTTCGCTTCAGGTCCCGGTCCTGAACGGCAAGCTCGCGCTCGGCACCTGGCAGGCGATCTACCTGATCGAGCACCGCAAGCGCCCGCACCAGCGCGAGGTGGTGCTGCAATTCATCGGCAGCAATCAGTAAACCCCAAAAACAAAACCGGCCGCGGATCGCTCCGCGGCCGGGTCTATCGACGTCTTGCGACGTTATTAGGTCTTGCTGATGTCGACGTCTTTCGTCTCCGGGACGAAGAAGAAACCGACCACGGCGGTGATCGTCGCGAAGATGACCGGGTACCACAGGCCGGAGTAGATATCGCCGGTCGAGGCGACGATCGCGAAGGCGGTCGCGGGCAGCAGGCCGCCGAACCAGCCGTTGCCGATGTGATACGGCAGCGACATCGAGGTGTAGCGGATACGGGTCGGGAACAGTTCGACCAGCATTGCCGCGATCGGGCCGTACACCATGGTGACGTAGACCACGAGGATGAACAGCAGCCCGATGACGGCCGACACCTGCGGACGGAAGATGTCGAACGGATGCGACATCTTGACGATGCCGGCATCACCCGGCTTCGGATAGCCGGCCGCCTGCACCGCCGCGGTGACCGCGGGGTTCGACGTCTTGGCATCCGTGTACGGCACGTCCTTGTCGTTGACTACGATCTTCACCGCGCCCGCCGGTCCCGGAACGGTGGAGTACTTCACCGACGACTGGGCGAGGAAGGCGCGCGCCGTGTCGCAAGGCGTCGTGAAGACGCGCGTGCCGACCGGGTTGAACAGATCGCCGCAGCTCGCGGGATCCGCCACCACCTGGACCTTCACGTTCTCGTAGGCCTTCTCCAGCGCCGGGTTGGCGTTGCTCGAGATCATTTTGAAGATCGGGAACAGGGTCAGCGCGCCGATCAGGCAGCCCGCCAGGATGATCGGCTTGCGGCCGATCTTGTCGGACAGCGCGCCGAACACCAGGAAGAAGCCTGTGCCGAGCAGCAGCGACCAGGCGATCAGGAGGTTGGCGGTGTAGCCGTCGACCTTCAGGATCGATTGCAGGAAGAACAGCGCGTAGAACTGGCCCGTGTACCAGATCACCGCCTGGCCCATGGTCAGGCCGACCAGCGCCAGGATCACGATCTTGGCGTTGCTCCAGGTGCCGAAAGCTTCGGTCAGAGGCGCCTTGGAGCCCTTGCCCTCGTCCTTCATCTTCTGGAAAACCGGCGATTCGTTCAGGCGCAGACGGATCCAGACCGAGATGCCGAGCAAGGCGACCGACACCAGGAACGGAATACGCCAGCCGCCCCAATAAGCGCCGGGTGCACCGGCAAAGGCAGCCTCGCCGGTCGCGGAGCGGGTGAACAGGATCACCAGCAGCGACAGGAATAGACCAAGCGTCGCGGTGGTCTGGATAAAGGAGGTGTAATAGCCACGCTTGCCCTGCGGCGCGTGTTCCGCGACGTAGGTTGCAGCACCGCCATATTCACCACCGAGCGCGAGGCCCTGCAGCAGCCGCAGGCCGATCAGGATGATCGGCGCCGCGATGCCGATCTGTGCCGCGCCCGGCAACAGGCCGACGATGAAGGTCGAAAGACCCATGATGAGAATGGTGACGAGGAAGGTGTATTTGCGGCCGACGATGTCGCCGACGCGGCCGAACACGATTGCGCCGAACGGACGGACGAGGAAGCCCGCAGCAAAGGCCAACAGCGCGAAGATGTCGCGCGTGGCCTGATCGAACATCGGCTTGCCGTCGGCACCGGCGATCGTGAAGAACTGCGTGCCGATGATGCCGGCCAGCGATCCGTAAAGGTAGAAATCGTACCACTCGAAGACGGTGCCGAGCGACGATGCGAGGATGACGAACCGCTCATCCTTCGTCATGCCGCCGGATCGTGCCGAGGTTGCAGCTATTGTGGACATATTGAGTTGGCTCCCCGAATTTCGTTTCCTCGCGCCCCAGATGTCCGGACGGGCCGGATCAACCTAGGTCTTGCCCCAAAGGTAACATCGGCGTGAAACCGGCCCCAATACGACTTTCGGCCTTGCGCACTGACGCGCACCTGACGCCGCGGACCCTTCAATCCGGCACGATCGCGCTCGCCGTGGGTTAACCCCGTTCCCGCAAAGGGATATTGCCCACTTGCATGCCACGGCCGGTCGGGAAAGAATTGACCAAGGCCCCCGGGCCGGCCTACTGGCCTGGTGTGAATGCCAGCAAGAGAACGATGAGCGCTCCTTCGACCCATCTCGTCATTGCCGATGACCATCCCCTGTTCCGCGACGCGTTGCGGCAAGCGGTGGCGGGCGTCCTGACCTCGGCCAGGATCGACGAGGCCGGATCATTCGAGGATCTCACCAAGCTGCTGGAACAGACATCCGACGTCGATCTGGTCCTGCTCGACCTCTCGATGCCCGGAATCTCCGGCTTTTCCGGGCTGATCTATCTGCGCGCGCAATACCCGGCCATCCCAGTGGTGATCGTCTCGGCCTCTGACGACAGCGCCACGATTCGCCGTTCGCTCGATTTCGGCGCCTCCGGCTTCATCCCGAAGCGATTCGGCGTCGAGACCTTGCGCGACGCGATCCTCAAAGTGATGGAGGGGGACGTCTGGGTTCCCACCGACACCGATCTATCGGCCGCCGCCGATCCCGACATGACGCGCCTGCGCGACCGCCTGGTGACGCTGACGCCGCAGCAGGTCCGGGTCTTGATGATGCTGTCGGAAGGGCTGCTCAACAAGCAGATCGCCTATGAGCTCGGCGTCTCCGAAGCCACCATCAAGGCGCATGTCTCGGCGATCCTGCAAAAGCTCGGCGTCGAGAGCCGCACGCAGGCGGTGATTGCCGCGGCGAAGATCGCCGGCGGCCAGTGGAAGCAGGGCAGCCCGACGGGGTGAGCCTCACGGTACAATCAGCTCCGTCTCCGTCATCCTGAGGTGCTCGCGAAGCGAGCCTCGAAGGATGAACGGCCCCGGCTGGCACCTCGGCCGTTTCATCCTTCGAGGCTCCGGCCGCGATGCCTTTGCATCGCGCCACTCGCACCTCAGGATGTCGGAGCCGATGATGTCCCTAGTAGCTCGTTGGCGGCCCTGATATCCGCAGTCTCGGAGCCCTCGGCAAAGCCTTCGAGCGCCGATTGAAGCAACCGCTTCGCTTCCTCGCACTGGCCACGTTCAGCAAGGAACTCGGCAAGATCGATCGCAGCCCGCAGCCCCCAGGCTTTTGCACCGTTGCGACGGCTCAGTTCCAACGATCGCATCAGGTGGTTTTCGGCCTCTCCACGGTTCGGCTGCGGCAGTGACAGCAACACCTTGCCCTTCATGCGCAGCAACTCGGGCATGTAGAGATGATCGCCGCCTTGCTTGACGAGGCCGATCGCGCCGTCGATCAGGCGCGCACTCCGCTCGGTCTGCCCGAGCGCCAACAAGCCATGCACGAGTGCGATGTTGAACGTCGTGGTGAGCAGCTCGTAGCCGGCGTCGTGGAGCTCGCGCAGACAGGCCCGTATCGTCTCGACGCCGCGGGCGGCGTCGCCGCGTCGGATCGCCAGCTCGCCTTTGACGCCACGGCCGACCGCGAGATAAGGGCCCATCGAGCGCGTTTCGGCATGTGCGATGAAGCGGTCGATGTTCTCTTCCGCGCCGTCGAGATCCCCGCTCCAGAGATCGATCGAGACCGCCCAGATCAGCGCGATGCAGAGCGTGATCGGATGGTCCATCTGCGCGGCCTCGGTGACCGTCTGCAGCGCCAGTTGCCGCGCATCCGTCGGACGGCCCTGCAACCAAAGCTCGCGCGCGAGCGCGATGCCGGCCCGGTTGCGGTGGTCGAAGCCGTGGACCGTGCTGATCCGTTCCGTGCCCGGCCCGTGCCAGGCGGCCTCCAGCATGCGCAGTGCGTCGCGATGCTCGCCGGCCAGATGCAAGGAGACACCCAGCAGCGAACGGGCGAGGGCGATGGAGGCGGCATCGCCGAGCGTCTCGGCGACCGCGAGGCTCTGCTGCGCATAACCGAGCGCGGCGTCGAACTGTCCCATCCGCTCGTGGAAGATGTGCATGCGGCCGAGCAGCTGGAGCTGGTTCGGCGCGTCGCCGCGCGCCTCGGCGATCGCCAGGCTCCGGCTCAGGGCGGCACGCGCAGCTTCGCTGCCGCCACGCGTGAACATCAAGGTCAATCCGAGGGCGGCCTGGATGTGCATTTCCTCGGCGCTGCCGCGCGAGGGCGGATCGATCGCAAGCAGCGCCCGTTCCGACCAGCGCCGGCATTCGATCAGCAGCGACATCGCGAGAAAGATCGGAGCCGCCGCGGCGGCCAGCGCAATGCCGATGCCGATATCGCCGCCCGTGCCGAAGCACCAGTCCAGCGCGGCGCGCACGTTGTGAAGCGCGGAGAAATGGATCGCGCGTTCGTCGGCGCTCGGCACCGTCGCCCATGTCGTGCCGGCCTGCTCCAGCCATCGCCGGTAGTAGGTTGCGTGGCGGGCGGCCAGCGCGGTCTCGTTCGGCTCGATCTCGAGCAGATAGGCGCGCGTCGTGTCGAGCAGACGGTAGCGCATCATGGCGCCGATCGGTCGCGGCGCGACCATCGACTTGGCAACCAGGCTGTCGATAGCATCGAACAGGCGCGAGCGGTCGACGCGCTCGTCCGGCACGATTTCGAGCGCGGCGTCGATGGTGAAGTGACCGGCGAAGACGGCAAGCCGGCGCAGCACGAGGCGCTCGGCGTCGGACAGGAGCCCGTAGCTCCAGTCCAGCGTCGCCTGCAACGTCTTCTGCCGCTGCGGCGCAGTGCGCTGGCCCTGCCAGAGCAGATTGAGGCGTTCGTCGAGCAGTGCGGCCGTCTGCTCCAGGCCGTAGGCCTCGACCCGGCCGGCGGCGAGCTCGATCGCCAGCGCCATGCCGTCGAGCTTGCGGCAGATCCCGGCGACGATCGCGGCATTGGCATCGTCGAGCGCGATCTGCGCGCCGCCGGCCATGGCGCGTTCGAGGAAGAGCTGAAGCGCGGGATAGGTTTGCGCGGCAGCCGCGGTCAGCCCGGGGCTATCAGGTGGAACGGCGAGCGGCGCTAACCGGTAGACCTGCTCGCCCTCGACGCGCAGGGCTTCGCGGCTCGTGGCGAGGATATGGACATGCGGCGCGGCGTGAAAGATTTCGGCTGCCAGCGGCGCTGCGGCGGCGATGACGTGCTCGCAATTGTCGAGGATCAGCAGCATCCGTTTGTCGCCGAGATGCGCGAGCAGTGCAGGCAGGGGATCGTCGGTCTGTGCCGGCAAGCCCAGCATCAGCAGGATCGAGGTGATCACGAGGTCGGGATCGCTGAGCGCGGCAAGGTCGACGAAATGCGCGGCGTCGGAAAAAGTCTCGAGCAGGTCGTGCGCGATCGCCACCGCAACGGCGGTCTTGCCGACGCCGCCCGGGCCGACGATCGTGACGAACCGCGAGCCGATGAGCTTGTCGGAGACGGCGGCGACCGCATCGTCGCGCCCGACCATCCGTTGCAGCCGGTTAGGTAGTTTTACGGGCGGCGGGTTCACCCGCGGTGCGGGATGCGGCTTCGCTGCAACGTCCGTTCGCGAGATCGGCGCGACGAAGCAATAGCCGCGGCCGGAGAGCGTGGTGATGTAGCGAGCGCCGTCCTTGCCGTCGCCGAGCGCCTTGCGCAGGGCTGCGACGTGAAAGCGCAGGTTGGTTTCCTCGACGGCCAGGCCGGGCCACACCAGCGCCATCAGATCCCATTTGCTGACGACCTCGTTCGGCCGCGACATCAGCGCGATCAGCGTGTCGAAGGCCTTCGCGCCGAGCGGCAGCGCGACGCCGCCGCGCATCACGAGCCTTTCGTGCGATGTCACGGTGAATGGCCCGAACGATAGGGTTCCCGTTGCAGTGCCGGCCGGCTCGGTCATGGCGAAATCGTGATCCTTTCAAACGGACCGGATAGCCAGATGATCGCAATCCGGCAAGGCCGCACCTGCATCGGCATCAGACCGCTGATGCAGGCCTCGTGGCGGGACTGCGAGCCGGGGCCTCACAACTTCTCACAAGTCCAAACGGGTGTCCCGCCGACGCCGCTGCTAGTCAGTTGCGCGACGGCAAGGAGACCTTCATGACGCAAGCGGCAAAACTGCTCTACACGGCCAGGACCCACACCGGCGGCGGACGACAGGACGGCATATCGCGCAGCTCCGACGGCCGCCTCGACGTCAAGCTGTCGCCGCCGGGCGGCACAGGCATCGGCACCAATCCCGAGCAATTGTTCGCGGCCGGCTGGTCGGCCTGCTTCGAAGGCGCGATGGAGATCGCGGCCCGCAAGCGCAAGATCGAGCTTCCCCGGAAATGCGCGATCGATGCGGAGATCGATCTCGTGCTCGACGAGGGCGCCTATTCGCTCAGCGCGCGCCTCAACGTCAGCCTGCCGGGCCTCGATCGCGAGATCGCGCGCGGCATCGTCGATGAGGCGCACCAGACCTGCCCCTATTCCAAGGCCGTCCGCGGCAATATCGACGTCACGGTCGCGCTGATCTGACGGACATCACCAACCATCAACAAGGTAGCACCACCATGAAACAGATCATCGACCAGCACCGCCGCAAGTTTCTTGGCGTCGCCGCGGGAACCGTCGCCGTCGGTCTCGGCGTGATCGACCTCGCCCGTGCCGAAACGGACGCGCCGCGATCCCCGGCATCGAACGCGTCCTTCGGTCCGATCAAGCAGATCGACGCCGGCGTCCTCAATGTCGGTTATGCCGAGGCAGGTCCCTCGAACGGTCCCGTGGCGATCCTGCTGCACGGCTGGCCCTATGACATTCACGCCTTCGTCGACGTCGCGCCGATCCTGGCAAAGGCGGGCTATCGCGTGATCATCCCGCACTTGCGCGGCTACGGTTCGACGCATTTTCTTTCCAGCGAGACGCCGCGCAACGGCGAGCCCGCGGCCATGGCCGTCGACATCATCGCGCTGATGGACAAGCTCGACATCAAGAAGGCGGTCATCGCCGGCTTCGACTGGGGCGCGCGCACCGCCGATATCATCGCTGCGTTGTGGCCGGATCGCTGCCGAGCGCTGGTGTCGGTCAGCGGCTATCTGATCTCCAGTCAGGCCGCGGGCAACGCGCCGCTGCCGCCGTCGGCCGAGCTGCAATGGTGGTACCAGTTCTATTTCGCGACCGAGCGCGGCCGCGCCGGTTACGAGAAATACACGCATGATTTCGCAAAACTGATCTGGAAGCTGGCCTCGCCGCAATGGAAGTTCGACGACGCGACCTTTAACCGGAGTGCGGCGGCGCTGGACAACAAGGATCATGTCGCGATCACGATCCACAATTACCGCTGGCGGCTCGGCCTCGCCCAGGGCGAAGCGAAATACGAGGAGCTCGAAAAGAAGCTCGCTGCAGCTCCGGTGATCAGCGTCCCGACGATCACGATGGAGGGCGACGCCAACGGTGCGCCGCATCCCGACCCCAGCGCCTATGCCAAGAGGTTCTCAGGCCGGTACGATTTCCGCCTGATCACCGGCGGCATCGGCCACAATCTGCCGCAGGAGGCGCCGCAAGCGTTCGCCAAGGCCGTCATCGACGCCGACGGCGCCTGAGCGTTCATTCGATGCCTCGGTCCAGCGCGGCTGGACCGAGGCTATGCCGCCATCCCAGCACGAAGGAACGTCATGACGTCCATCGAACCTGAAAAGAACAAGCGCTCTCATGCGACGGCTATCACGCTTGCCGCGCTCCTTCTCGTCGTTCTCCTGACTTGCGTGCCCTATCTGGTCTCGATCGCTCTCGCCGAGGGACCGGCACAAGGCAACACGGCAGACGCCTCGCCGATCTTCGGCGTCACGATCCCTGCCGGCTACAAGCAGTGGGAGCTGATCGCGCCGGCCGAAGAGGCGGCACCGCTCGACGAGCTTCGCGCCGTTGTCGGCAACCAGACCGCAATCGATGCTTATCAAGACGGAAAGCTTCCGTTCCCCGACGGCACCATTCTGGTCAAGCGCGCCTGGAAACGGAAACAGTCGCCGGAATTCGCATCCGCGACGATCCCCGGCGCGGCCACCACGGTTCAGGTGATGGTCAAGGATTCCAGGAAATATGCGTCCACCGGCGGCTGGGGGTTCGGCCGCTTCATCAATGGCAAGCCGGTCGACGAGGCCCAGCATCGCACCTGCTTCGCCTGTCACGACGCCCGCGCCAAGAGCCGTGACTACGTCTTCACCCGGCTTGCGCCTTGAGCGGTCAGGAGCCCGCCGTGTCAAAGATCTGGTTCATCAGCGGCAGCTCACGCGGGCTCGGACGCGCCATCACGGAAGCCGCACTTGCGGTGGGAGATCGTGTGGCGGCTACGGCCCGGGACACGAATCCGCTCGAACCGTTGCGTGAGCGCTTTGGAGAAAGACTGCGGCTCGCAACGCTCGACGTGACCGACGAGGCGGCCGCGCAAGCGGCCATCGGCCTCGCCGTGGCGGCATTCGGCGGCGTCGATGTGGTCGTGAACAATGCCGGCTATGGCGATCTCGGATCGGTCGAGGACACGAGCCTGGCCTCGTTCCGTCAGCAGATCGAGGTCAATCTGCTCGGCACCATCATCGTCACGAAGGCGGCGATCCCCGTGCTGCGCCGGCAGCGCCGCGGGCATATCGTGCAATTCTCATCCGTCGGCGGACGGATCGGAGCCCCGGCACGCGCGGCCTATTCGGCCGCGAAATGGGGTATCGAGGGCTTTTCGGAATCGCTGGCGCGCGAGATGGCGTTGATCGGCGTGCACGTGACGATCGTCGAACCCGGCGGCTTTCGTACGGGCTTTGCGCAGTCAGCGCATGCGACCGGCGAAGGGCGGGGGGAGTACGATGCCGTCGTTGGAGCGGCCGTCAGGATGCAGCGCGATTATGATGGCCGCCAGCCGGGCGATCCGGCGAAGGCCGCCGCACTTGTGCTGAAGCTCGTCGACATGGACAGCCCGCCGCTGCGGATCGCGCTCGGCAGCGACGCCGTGAACGCCATCGCGGCGACGGACCGGCAACGCCTCGACGAGCTCGAGAGGTGGCGCGCGCTCAGCATCTCGACCGACTACTGACCGCGTCTTACTCCGCCGCCACCATTTGCTGCGTGCGCCACTGTCCCAGCAGGGCGCGGAGCGAGGCCGGCTTCACCGGCTTGTTGAGCACCGCGATTTTTTCCTCGCGCGCAGCGACCTGCACCGCGGGGCTGCGGTCGGCGGTGATCAGGATCGCAGGGATGCCGTCGCCGAAGCGGCGGCGAATGTCGCGGATGGCGGCAATGCCGTTGCCGCGGTCGAGGTGATAATCGACCAGCAGGCCGGTGACACGGCGTCCCGCGCCTTCGATCGCGGCGATCGCGCCCTCGGGGTCGGCGACCGCGATCACCTCGGCGTCCCAGGCCTTCAGCAGCGTGCGCATGCCGTCGAGGATCGCCGCGTCGTTCTCGATGCAGACGATGAGGGCGCCCGAGATCGGCGTGCGCGCCAACGGCGTCGCGCTGGTCACGGCCGCGGTGTGGGTGACCGCCTTCGCCGTCGGCACCGTCACGGAGAAGACCGAGCCGCCGCCGACATTGGCGTCGATGGCGATGCCGTGGTTGAGCACGCGCGCGAGCCGCTCGACGATCGACAGGCCGAGGCCGAGGCCGCGGGCGATCCGCGCGCCCTGCTCGAGGCGGTGGAATTCCTTGAAGATCTCGCCGCGCTTCACCGGCGGAATGCCGACGCCGGTGTCGTAGACGCAGATCTTGAGCGAGGCGCCGCGGCGGCGGCAGCCGACCAGCACGCGTCCGCGCGGGGTGTATTTGATCGCGTTGGAGATCAGGTTTTGGAGCAGGCGCCGCAGCAACAGCCGATCGGACTCGACCGGCAGCGAGCAGGGCACGAAGGCGAGCTCGAGGTTCTTGGCGCGTGCGATCGGTGCAAACTCGATCTCCAGCGAGCGCATCAAATCGGCCATCTTGAAGCTCGATGTCGAGGTCGTCATCGCGCCGGCATCCAGCCGCGATATGTCGAGCAGTGCGCCGAGGATCTCCTCGATCGCCTGGAGCGATTCGTCGATGTTCTCGACCAGCCGCGTCTCCTCGCCGCTGTGCTGGCGCTCGACCAGGCTGGTGACATAGAGCCGCGCCGCGTTCAGGGGTTGGAGGATGTCGTGGCTGGCTGCCGCCAGGAAACGCGTCTTGGAGATGCTGGCATCCTCGGCCGCGCTCTTGGCCAGCGCCAGCTCGGAATTCAGCCGGGTCAGCTCCTCGGTGCGGTCGCGCACCCGCTTTTCGAGCGTCGCGTTGGCGCGCTCCAGCGCTTCGGCGGCCTCGAACGTGGGGGTGACATCGGTGAAGGTGATGACGAAGCCGCCGCCGGGCATGCGGTTGGTCAAGATCTCGATCACCATGTGGCGGTCGGGGAGGCGCTCGAGATAAGGCTCGCTGTCGGTGGTGTAAGCCGCGAGCCGCCGCTCCAGCATGGCTTCGCGCTCGACCGGATTGTCCGGCTCGCTCACACCCATGAATTCCAGGATTTCACGCAATGGCGTGCCGAACTGGATGAAATGCGGCGGCACGTTCAGGAGATCGCCGAACTGCCGGTTGGAGCAGATCAGCTGCAGGTCGGCGTCGAACACGGCGATGCCCTGGCGGACATGGTTGAGCGCGGTCTGGAGGATCTCGCGATTGAAATGCAGCGCGGCGTGGGAATCGTCGAGCAGTTTCAGCGCCGCTTTCGCCGAGACCGTCCGCTTGCGCAGCAGCAGCGACATCACGAGCCGCGAGGAGGCCGCGCCGATCGAAGAGGCGATCAGGTGCTCGGCGTGTTGCAGCAGCTCGAAATCGGCGGGCGCACCTGATTCCAGGCGCATATTGCGCCGTACCGAAAATGCCTCGAACGAATGCCGGGCGCGGTCGGGCCCGAGATATTGCGCGACCGTGGTCTGGATGTCCTGCACCGTGACGGTGGTGCGCCAGCGGCGGAAGTTCGGGGAGATCGGCGCGAGCGTGTTGGGTACGAACAGATCGGCTTGCACCAGCTCGATCGAGGATGGCCGCCGCGCCAGCGACAGCAGCACATAGGTCAGGATGTTCAGCGACAGCGACCAGATCACGCCGTGCATCAGCGGCGGCAGGTCGGCGCCGAACAGCGCCTGCGGCCGCAGCGCCTCGATCCCGAACGGGCCGTGCTGGAGCAGCAGGATGCCCGCCGTCGAGGAATCCATGAAGCTCGGGATGAACAGCGTGTAGAGCCACACCGCGAAGCCGACCAGCATGCCGCCGATGGCGCCGCGTGCGGTGGCGCGCCGCCACAACAGCCCGCCGAAGAAGCTTGGCGCGAGCTGGGCGATGGCGGCAAAGGAGAGCAGGCCGATCGCCGCGAGCTGGGTGTTGCCGAGCGCGCGGTAGTAGAAATAGGCCATCACCATGATGGCGAAGATCGCAAGGCGCCGCGAGCGCAGCAGGAAGTCGCTGAAATCGGCGCCGCCGGTGCGCCCCTCCGGTCGCCGCTGCAGCACCAGGGGCACCACGAGGTCGTTCGAGACCATGATGGAGAGCGCGACGCATTCGACGATCACCATCGCGGTCGCCGCCGACAGGCCGCCGACGAAAATGGCGACGCTGAGCAGCTCCCCGCCGCCCTCCATCGGCAGCGCCAGCACGTACATGTCGGGATCGGCCGCGCCGAACGGAAAGGTAACGAGGCCGGCGAGTGCGATCGGGATCACGAACAGATTGATGGCGACGAGATAGAGCGGAAACAGCCAGCGCGCGCGGCCGACCTCGGCATCCGAGGAGTTTTCGACCACGCTGACGTGAAACTGGCGCGGCAGCAGCATGATCGCGCAGAGTGACAGCAGCGTCATGGTGAGGAAGTTGCCGATCGACGGCGAATAGTTGATGGCGCGCACCGCCTCCGGCGTCTTCATGGCGCGCTCGATCAATTCGTGCGGCGAGAACATCCAGAAGGTGACGAAGATGCCGGCGGCGAGGAAGGCGATCAGCTTGATGATGGATTCGGTCGCGACTGCCAGCATCAGGCCGTGCTGGTGCTCGGTGGCGTCGGTCTGCCGTGTGCCGAACAGCACGGCGAAGGCCGCCATCGCCAGCGTCACCATCAGCGCCATGTCGCCGAGGATCGGGATGTGGGAGAACGCCTGGTCTTCGCTCAGAATGACTTCCAGCGAGGAGGCGACCGCCTTGAGCTGGAGTGCGATGTAGGGCACCGAACCGATGATCGCGATCAGAGCAACGGTGGCCGCCACTGCCTGGCTCTTGCCGTAACGCGCGCCGATGAAGTCGGCGGTCGAGGTGATGTTGTGGGCTTTGGCCAGCTGGATCACGCGGCGCAACACGCCCGTGCCGAGCCCGATCATCAGGATCGGACCGACATAGATCGCGAGGAAGTCGGTCGAGGTGCGCGTGGCGAAGCCGACCGAGCCGAAGAAGGTCCAGGAGGTGCAGTAGATCGCCAGCGACAGCGGATAGATCAGCCCGGACGCACGGCCGCGCCCGGCCGGCGAGCGGCGGTCGCCGTGGCTCGCCACCAGGAACAGAAAGCCGATATAGCCGAAGGCGGCAGCGATCACGCCCCAGTCGTGCAGCATGGCGAGCGCGCTTCTCCCTGGGCGCGAGGGCGCCCGAACTCATTTTCCCTGCAAATCTAGCGCGTTGGGCGGGCGCAAGCGACAGCGAAATGCCGTGCCGGGGCGGGAACTGGGGTTGTCGTTAAGGTGCGTTGTGGCTCACCGAGAGAGTCCCCGTGTGGCACCCCCCTCCCTGGCCCTCCCCGC
The DNA here is from genome assembly GCF_059512345.1 of Bradyrhizobium sp. Unk1. NCBI lineage: Bacteria > Pseudomonadati > Pseudomonadota > Alphaproteobacteria > Hyphomicrobiales > Nitrobacteraceae > Bradyrhizobium > Bradyrhizobium sp. Unk1. The sequence continues at coordinate 71,194 of NZ_JCAMOP010000017.1, read as the reverse complement.
AAGGGGGGAGGGAACGGAGAGAGCGTCGATTGTCGCGACAAGGACGAAACAGAGTTGGGTGGGAGATCAACGTGAGGCGCGCACAGCTGTCTCGCTCCCTCCCCCCTTGCGGGGGAGGGCTGGGGAGAGGGGTAGCCCCGGGCTCGACGAGAATTAGTCGGGAAGAGGGGAAGCCTACTCCGCCGCCAGCGACTTTTGCTTGAGCGGCAGACCCAGGCGGTCCCACACCTGCAAGAGCGCTTCGGCGAGCTGATCGATCAAGCCGTCGTCGTGATAAGGCGAGGGCGTGATGCGCAGGCGTTCGGTGCCCTTGGCCACCGTCGGATAGTTGATCGGCTGAATGTAGATGCCGTGCTGTTCCAGCAGCAGGTCGGACGCCTGCTTGCACTTCTCGGCATCGCCGATGAACAGCGGCACGATATGGGTGTCGCTCGACATCACCGGCAGGCCGGCGGCGTTGAGGATCGCCTTGACGCGGGCGGCGCGGTCCTGGTGGCGCTCGCGCTCCCAGCTCGACGTCTTCAGATGCTTGATCGCGGCGGTCGCGGCCGAGCAGATCGCCGGCGGCAGCGCGGTGGTGAAGATGAAGCCCGGCGCGTAGGAGCGCACGGCGTCGATGATCTGGCCGTTGGCGGCGATGTAGCCGCCGAGGCAGCCGAACGCCTTGGCCAGCGTGCCTTCGAGAATGTCGATGCGATGCATGACGCCGTCACGCTCGGCGATGCCGCCGCCACGCGGGCCGTACATGCCGACGGCATGGACCTCGTCGACATAGGTCATCGCGCCATATTTCTCGGCGAGATCGCAGATCTTGGCGAGCGGGGCGACGTCGCCGTCCATCGAATAGAGGCTCTCGCACGCGATCAGTTTCGGCCGGTTCGGACCTGCGGCCTGCAACTTCTCTTCGAGGTCGGCGAGGTCGTTGTGGCGGAACACGACGCGCTCGCAGCCGGACTGGCGGATGCCCTCGATCATCGAATTGTGGTTGAGCTCGTCCGACAGGATCAGGCAGTTCGGAATGAGCTTGGCGATGGTCGCGATGCCGGTCTGGTTCGAGACATAGCCCGAGGTGAACAGCAGCGACGCTTCCTTGCCGTGGAGATCGGCGAGCTCGGCCTCGAGCTGCACCAGCGGATGATGCGTGCCGGCGATGTTGCGGGTGCCGCCCGCGCCGGTGCCGACGCGGGTTGCGGTTTCGACCATGGCGCCGACCACCTTCGGGTGCTGGCCCATGCCGAGATAATCGTTGGAGCACCAGATCACGACGTCGCGCTTGCCCTTGGGCGAGTGCCAGAGCGCATGCGGGAACCGGCCGGCGATGCGTTCGAGATCGGCGAACACGCGGTAGCGCCGCTCGGTGTGGAGACGATCGAGGGCGGTATTGAAGAACTGGGCGTAATCCATCGGCAAAACCTAAGACGGAACTGACCAAAAGGGCCGCATCTTCTTAGAGCTTTTCCAGCTCTAGAGTCTATGCGCTATCCCACATTTGGGTGTGAGGGGCATTTGGGCAAAATGCCCTATCGTGCGATTTGAAACTTGATCCCGATCAAGCCGCTCACGGTCTTGTGTAATGTTGCTGTGCGGTAGGCACCGCGAGGGGCCGGTGTGACCGCCTCGGCCCGGCTGCGGGACCTCGGCCGGCCCCGGGCCGACAAACGGTTCGGTCGATAGCTTTTGAAAGGACCCTCCATGAAGCGCGTGATGATCCTCAACGGTCCCAACCTCAACATGCTCGGCATCCGCGAGCCGCACATCTACGGCACCACGACGCTCGCGGAGGTCAATGCGAGCTGCGAGGAAGCGGCCGCCAAGCTCGGGCTCAAGCTCGCCTTCCACCAGTCCAACCATGAAGGCGTGCTGGTCGATCTGATCCAGTCGGCGCGACAGGATGCCGATGCCATCGTCATCAATCCGGCCGGCCTCTCCTTCACCTCGGTCTCGATCATGGACGCGATCAAGACGTTCGAAGGCCCGGTGCTAGAGGTCCACATCTCCAACATCCACGCCCGCGACGAATATCACCGGCATTCGAAGATCTCGTTCGTGGCGACCGGTGTGATCTGCGGGCTCGGCCCGTTCGGCTACGTCGCGGCGCTGCACGCGATCGCGAATATGAAGTGAGCTGGTAGTCGCGGCGGAGGTCTGCTCCCTCTCCCCGCAGGCGGGGAGAGGCGAAAAACTCACGTCGTCCGGAACTGGAGCACGCCGTCCTTCGTCTCCGCCGTCAGCCGGCCCTCGACGATCATGTAATTGACGTGGGCAACGAGTTCGCCGGCGGCAAAGCCCATCTGGTGCTCGTCCAGCACGTGCTTGTTGAACACGACAGGTACCAGGGCGCGCGAGGTCTGCGGCACCTCGCGGCAGGCTTCCGCGATCAGGCTGCAGCGCTCCTCGTGGTGGTCGGCGAGCTGCTTGATGCGGGTCTTCAGACCGTAGAACGGCACGCCGTGGCCGGGGAGCACCAGCAGATCGTAGGGCAGGGTGGTGGTCAGGCTCGCGAGCGAGGCCAGATATTCCCCGAGCGAGTTCTGGTCGGGTTCGACAGCCCAGACGCTGACATTGGGCGAGATCCTGCTCAGCACCTGGTCGGCGGAGAGGAACAGCTTGTCGTCGGCGCAATACAGCATCACCTGGTCGAGCGCATGCCCGCCGCCGGTGATCACCTTGAAGCGGCGGGCGCCGATCACGACCTCGTCGCCATGCGAGATGCGGCGGTAGGACGGCGGCAGCACCGAGACGCGCTTGAGATAATCCTGGCCGCGGCCGAGCAGCTTTTCGGTGAGCGATTCGTCCATGCCGTGGCGGCGGAAGAACAGCCGCTGGGCTTCGCGCCGCTCCTCGGTGCCGCGGTTCTGGTGGTAGACCGATTGCAGATATTCGACCTGCGACATCACCAGCGGGCAGTTGAACCGCTCGACGATCCAGCCCGCGAGGCCGACGTGATCGGGGTGCGAATGCGTCACGATCAGGCGCGTGATGTTGACGCCCTTCAGCGGCCCCTCGAACAGTCTGGTCCAGGCCTCGATCGTTTCCTCGTTGCCGAAGCCGGCATCGACCATGGCATAGCCGTCGCCGTCGGCGAGCAGGTAGATGTTCACGTGGTTGAGGCGGAACGGCAGTTTCAGGCGCGCCCACAACACGCCGGGACGCACCTCGACGATCTCTTCGGGGCCGGGATGCTGTTCCCAGGGATAGCGCAGGGCCTCGGCCGAGGACTGCACGGTGTCGGTTTTCGGGTTCATGCTACCGGCTTAAACCCGCCGCGCGCGGGGCGCCAGCCGAAAAAGGCCGGGCCGTGGTCTCCGCATGGCGGTCATACCCGCAGTTTTCCGTAGCCCGGATGGAGCGAAGCGAAATCCGGGGCCTTCGCGCTTGTGGCACGATCCCCGGATTACGCTTCGCCCCATCCGGGCTACGGGGATACGGGCCGGCGGCTTACGCCGCCCGCATATTGTTGAGGAATGCGTCGATCTCTCCGCGCAGCATGTCGGCTTCGCGGCGGAGCGCGTCGGAGGCGCCCAGCACTTCGCTCGCCGCCGCGCCGGCTTCGGCCGAAGCCGTGGAGACGCCGATGATGTTGCTGGAGACCTCGCTGGTGCCGCCGGCGGCATGCTGGATGTTGCGGGCGATTTCACGGGTGGCTGCGCCCTGTTCCTCGACCGCGGCGGCGATCGTCGTCGTCACGTCGTTGATCTCGCCGATGATGCGGCCGATGCCCTGGATGGCGCCCACCGCCGAGGTGGTGACTTGCTGCATGCTGGCGATCTGGGTGCGGATCTCTTCCGTCGCCTTGGCGGTCTGGCTCGCGAGGCTCTTCACCTCGGAGGCGACCACCGCGAAGCCGCGGCCGGCTTCGCCCGCGCGCGCCGCCTCGATGGTGGCGTTGAGCGCGAGCAGGTTGGTTTGCGAGGCGATGGTCTGAATCAGGTCGACCACGACGCTGATGCGGCTGGCGCTGTCGGCAAGGCTCTGCACCGTGGTGTCGGTGGCGCCGGCCTCGTCGACCGCCTTCCTGGCGATCGCGGCCGAGGTCACGACCTGCTTGCTGATCTCCTCGATCGAGGACGACAGCTGCTCGGTGCCTGATGACACGGTCTGCACGTTGACCGAGGTCTCCTCGGCAGCGGAGGCGACCGCGTTCACCAGCGCGTTGGACTGGTCGGCGGTGTTCGACATGCTCTGCGCGGTGGACTGCATCGAATTGGCCGACTGCGCGAGATTGTCGAGCGCGCTGCGTACCGCGCCCTCGAACTCGGCGATCTTCGCTTCCATGCGCGCGGCACGCTCGGCCTTGGCGACGCGATCCTTGTCCTGCTCGCTCGACATCGCGCGGGCCTCGATCATGCTCTCGCGGAACACCTGCAGCGTGTTCGCCATCACCGAGATTTCGTCATTGTGGTGCTTCGAGCGGTAGATCTCGGTCTCGAGGTCGCGGTTCGCGAGCAGCTGCATCGACTGTTGCAGGGCGCCGATCCGGCGCAGGATGTTGCGGCCGACATAGAGCCAGACGAACAGCGCCGAGCCGACCAGCATCAGCGCCCCCAGCGCCAGCATCGCGGTGGTGGCGAGCGAGATCTCCTGGCGCGCCTGGAAGGTCGACGCGTTGGTCTCCTTCTGCACGCCGTCGACGAGCTGCTGCACGCTGATGCCGAGACCGACATTGAGCTTGCGGGTCTCGTCCAGAATGGTCTGGCCGTAGTCGATGGCGTCGAGCTCCTTCTGGCGGATCTTGAACACGCCGGTCTTGCCCTCGCCGAAGCCGAACAGCTTCTGCACAGCGTCGCGCACCGTCTGCATCGAGGGCATGTTCGGGAGGTCTTCGAGGTTCGACTTGACGCGGTCGCGCGTCGCCTTGAACTCCTTCTCGATCGCCTCCAGCGTGTCGCTGTTGTTGGCCGACAGCGCCGCCATCATGTCGGCGGCCATCAGATTGCCGTTGGTGGAGATTGTCGCGACCTGGGAGACGGTGCGGGCAGCCTCAGTCGCATCATCTGCGGAAACTTCCGCCGCGCCGAGGATCGCGTTCAGGCGCGTCTGTGCGTCCAGCATCGCAGGACCGGCCGCGCCGACGAAGGTGAGCTGGGCCTTGCGCAACGCCTCATACTGCTTGTCATGCAGCGCGCCGGTCTCGAGCCGCTCGCGCGCGGCCGACACCAGGCTCTGGGTCGCCTCGTCGATGCTCTTGGCGGTGTCGCGCAGCGCCGTTGCGATCTGCTTGTCGGCGCCGAGCTCGATGATCTCGCCGAGCTTGGCCATGGCGAGCTGCTGGATGTCCTTCACGCTCTTGGTGCGTTCCTTCAGCGCCTCGTCGGAGGGCGATGCCAGCAGGCCCGGGCCTTGCGCCGCGAGCGTCGCGCTTTGCGAGGCGAGCTGCAGGCTGGCGGAGAGGCGCGGGATGTCGCGGCCGCTCAGATCCATCATGGTCGCGCCGAGGTGATTGAAGACGAAGCCGGCGCCGGCTGCGATCACGAGACCCATGCCCGCGATCAATGCGAAAGCGGCGAACAGGCTGCCGCGCACGCCCCACCTTGGCATCTTGAAACGAGGCTTGAGACGGCCAAGGACACGGCCAGCACCCAGACGGATCGCCATCGAACTTCCCCCACGCGTGATCTTTATATTTTCGCCGCGGAGTATCCTTCGGCCGGGTTAAAAAATCGCAAGTTGCACAATTGGTTGCGCTGTTCCGCACAGCGAAAAAAGAAAGGGCCGGCAGAGTTGCCGGCCCTTGATCATGAAGAGATTTTTGAGGCGCGATCAGTAGCGCGCGACCGCCGAATTGGCCCAGTTGAAGCGGTAGTTGACGCCGGCCTTGATGGTGTGGTCGTCGGTGGTGAAGCTGCCGGTGCCCGCCAGCGGACCGCCGGTGAAGCTCGCGTCGCCGAAATTGTAGTACTGGTACTCGGCCTTGGCCGACCAGTTCGGGGCGAACATGTATTCGAGGCCGGCGCCGACGGTGTAGCCGTTGCGGTGATCGCCGGTGATGAGGAAGGCGGTCGGCACGCCGCCGACGGTCACCTTCTCGTTGTTGTCGGAGAAGGCGTAGCCGCCCTTCACGTAGAGCAGGCCCGGACCCCAGGTGTAGCCAACGCGGCCGGTGATAGAACCGAGACCACGCTGGTCGTTGGTGTAGGCGATGCCGCCCGGAAACACAGCGCCGACGCTGCCGGAAAGCCAGGAATACTGGCCTTCGACGCCGACCACGAAGCTCGGGTTGAACTGCCAGTCCGCACCGACCTGCACGCCGCCGAGGAAACGGCCGTTGCCGTTGTTGCCGGTCGAGAGGCCATTGAAATTGTTGTCGCTGGAGAACGCGCCGCCGACATGGCCGCCGATATAGAAGCCTGTCCAATTGTAGATCGGCGCGGCATAGGCCGGCGCGGGCGCCTTGTAATAGTTGCGGTTGCCGAGATCGGCGCCGATGGCCGGCGCGGCAGCGCCCACCACGAGCAGGGCAACGGTCGCAAACAAAATCTTCTTCATCGTCTTGAACTCCAGCACTTTGGTCCCCGGCAGGCGCGCTGTCCGCGCCGTCGTTGGTTTTGCAGATAGCTCGCTTTTGACGAAAATGCTGTCACATGCATGGCACAACGACAGCCAACCTAACTTATTGGGCTACAAATGATTTTCGTGCTTAATGCCGGCTTAAGAAGTGGTGAAGGAAGGCTTAACTTCGCAGGTGTCGGGTAACTTGCGCGCGTCTCTCGTTAACCAAGTCGCCGCCGCGCCTCGTCGCGCATCTGCTCGCGGAAGGCCGCGCGCCTTGCGGGCCGGTCCTCCTCGCGGACGTCGTGGCGATCGAAGACGTCGAACTTCTCCATGATCGGATAGCGCTCGCTCGCCATCGCGAGCACGCGCAGCACCTTGGTCGCGGACGGCGTCGGCCCGCTTACCTCCCAGCGCCGGATGGTATCGGCGCCGCCCTTCTCCGGCAGTCCGCAAAGCTTGGCCATGTCGGCCGCGGTGAGCTTGCGCTCGAGCGCGTCGGAAAGGTCGTTGCGGAGCCGCTTCAGTTCGGGGCCGGTCATGCTGTTTGCGTCCAGGAAGTCACCGAAGCCAATGCACTAGCGCTGATTCGGGTCCATCCGAAGGCGGGTGGTCGTGATAGTGTGTCCGTGCCGGTCGAGCATCAGCGAGGCGAAATCGCATGCCTGTGTTCAAGCTGCCCCTGTCGGGGGATGTCGTCCAGTCCATTTATCCGTCGTTCTTCAGTCCCACCGGCGGCCAGTTCGGCCTCGTCAACATCACGGTGGGACAATCCTCGGCGCCAGATGTCGAGAAGGACGTGCTGTCGGATGTCGCCGGTTACGGCAAGCAGATCGGACAGATCGCGGACGCGCTGCTGGCCGTGGTCGAGCATCTGGAGTCGCGGCCCGACCACGCGCTCGCTGACGATCCGGCGATCGCCGCCTTCAAGGAGCTGATGCACTCAGTCGCGACAGTTAAGGAGCGACATGGCCGCAAGGCGTGTCGCCCGAAGCGACGATGACCACGGCAGCGGTGTCTGGGTCAGGCACATTCGGGCGTGCACGAAGTTATGAACGGGTGCCCGTGGAAATTCCGCGTTGAATGAACACATGGCACAGTGGGCTCGCAGCCAATGAAGGGAACCCACATGACAAGCATCAAACCCGCCATTGCCGCACTTATCACTGTCGGACTGCTTGCCGCGCCCTTCGCAGCCGAAGCGAAGAAGGCCCGGCCGAGCCGGCATCACTACAGCACGGGCGTGGTGGCCCCGACCTATGGCGCCGCCGCATTGCCGGTCGCGCAGCCCAGGACCTCCTACGGGTCGTCCGGACAGACGGTCGGGACGGTCACGGCGCCCTCGATCGGATCGTACAATTGGCCGTCGGTCGGCGTGACCAATGCGGTGCCGACCTGGAGCAACACCACGAGATAGAGGGCACGTCGCCAGGGCGCGCCGGTGACCGTCAACGCATGCCGGGCGCGAGGCCGGAGAGCAGGTAGAGCGCGACCAGCAATGTCGCGACCGACAGCATCGTCGTGACCGAGACGGTGGCCGCGACCAGCTTCTCCTCGACCTTGTGCTCGTGTGCCAGCACATAGACGGTCTTCGCCGTCGGCACGGCCGCGCATATGACGGCGGCGATCGTGTAGAGCGGATTGAGGCCAGTCAGCACGCAAAGCCCGTAGACGATCAGCGGCATCACCACCAGCTTCACGGTCGCGAGCGCGAACGATGCCTTCAGGTTGGATCGCAGACCGTCAACCGACAGGCCAAGCCCGATGGCAAACAGCGCGCAGGGCGTGAGTGCGGCGGCAATGATGTTCAGATAGGCCGCGACCGGCGCCGGAATCGGCAAGCCCGTGATCGCCCAGACGAGACCGATGAGCGTCGACAGAACCATCGGATTGAGCAGGATCTGCTTCACCAGCCCGCTGGCATGCACAGGGCCGCGCACGTCCCTTTCCAGCAGGATGACCGTGAGCGGAAACATCACGCCGGCGACGAACACCGTCGCCACCGCGGCGGGCAAGACGGCGGGCTGGCCGTAGATCGCGTGCAGGATCGGGAGCGCCACGAAGCCGGTATTGGTCATGGCCGCCGCCATGCCATGGATCGTGCTGCTGGCGAGGTCGTGCTTGCCGCCCGCGCGGACGGCCAGGAACACCAGTGCGAAGCAGAGGAGGGAGCCGCCTCCGAACGCGAGCAGGAAGCGCCATTCCAGCAGGTTGCGCGCCGGCTCCTGGGCGATCGTGACGATCAGCAGCGCCGGCATCGCCACGTTGTAGGCAAAATGCACCAGCGCGTCCGCAAGCGAGCGGGAGAGATAACCTGATACACCGGCAAGCCAGCCGGTGACGATGATTGCGAACACGGGAAGAACGAGGCTGGCGACCTCCATCCGGCGTCCCCCTCTGCCAAGCAGCGACGCCACTCTAGCCTGGCGATGCACGCTCGTCACGGTTCAACTGGATGGCGCCGTCCTCGATCAGGCGGCCTGTGGCCTCAGGCGCCTCTGCCGGTCTGTTGACCGAACACGCAGCGCCATCCAGCCAGGCGTTCGGCCGGATGCTGGTTCATCCATTCAGCGAGCTGCGGCGCGCCCATCAGGCAGGACTGCATCGAGACGTTGGCGAAGTCCGAGGTGGTGACGATCTGCTCGTGACAATTCCCCGGAGAGGAGAGGCTGCAGAGCACCGCGATGATCTTGATCACGCCAGATTTCCCACGTCGCCGTTGGCCGCGCGGCCGATCGTCGCCTTGTCCTGCTGCTCGCTCGGATCAGCAGGCGGAAAAATGCTGTCGTAGATCGCGCGTGCCTCCTGAATGAGGCGAGCGCGCTCGCGCTCGGATTTCGAGACAAACTGAATAACCTGGCCCATATCGGCTCCAATGGATCGGAAATCCATCATCAGATGATGGAAATCATTCCATGCGAATCTGGGGTGCCGACTTCGGCTTTGCAGCTGTGCAGGCGGTCACGAAGGATAAAAAGCCCGTGACCGTTCCGTTCCTGCGCGGAACGGAATACCGGACCGATGTGCCGACCTCGCGCCACCGACCCGCGCTCCCGTGACTGACGCCATCGGCGCACGCAATTCATGCGTGCAAGCTTGGGGCAGCAGGAGTTCGCCCCCGGCGAGTTGAGGTTGCCGCGCGTGCGTCCCTGTCCGGCTGGAGCCGCTTGTGGTGGCATCGTGACAGAGTGTTGAGATCCACTGCATGCCCTGTTGCGGCACGTTTTCGCGCACGCGGAGTTGTAAGGTTGCTCAGTGCAGCGGTTCGACAACCGAATGGCTGACGCGACTGAGCGACCGCGATCGAAAGGATCACCCATGACAAGGATGAGACGCTCCCTTGCTACACTTATCGCTCTCGGATTGGCGGCAGCGCCATTCGCTGTCAGCGCGCAGACGTCGGGGACGAGCACACAAGGCCGCACGAGCGGAAGCTCCGGAGCACCGGCACAGCAGGGTGCGACTTATGGAAGCTCCGGACAGACAGTCGGGACCGTTACGGCGCCGTCGGTCGGAACGTCTAACCAACCTTCGGTCGGCGTGACCAACTCGGTCCCGACCTGGAAGAACACCAACCCTCCGGCCAAGTAGCGACCGCGATCGGCCGACCCACGCCGCCGGCGCGCGCGCTCTTTCCGCCCGGGCACCGCCGCCAGCAATTCGCGCGTATAGGCGTGCTCCGGCGCGGCGAACAGCTGCGCGGTCGGCTTCAACTCGACAATGGCGCCGCGCTGCATGACCGCGATGCGGTCGCAGATTTGCGCGGCGACGCGCAAATCGTGCCGTTTCGAACACGTATTGCGTCGTTCGATCGGGGCCGCCTCAAAGTTCGGCGAACCCACCATCGACCACCAATTCCGATCCGAGCATGTAGCTCGAGGCATCGCTGGCAAGGAACAGCACCGCAGCGGCAATTTCGTCGGCCCTCCCGAGTCGGCCGATCGGAATCAGTTTGCTGACGCCTGCGAGATAGTCGCGAAACTCGGCTTCGGTCTGCCCGGGATGTTCGGATTGACCGACGCCGCGAAGGATGGGCGTCTCGATGAGACCCGGACTGACCGCGTTGACGCGAATGCGTCGGCCAAGCAGCTCCGCCGACAGGGTACGAGCGAACGAGCGGACCGCGGCCTTCGAGGCCGAAAGGAACCCGGCACGCCAACCTGATTCAACCAGGCCGTATTCACGATGATGGAGCCGCCCTCACGCATGACCGGTTCGATTGCCTGGATCGAGAAGAACACGGATTTGACGTTCGTATTCATGAGCCCGTCGTATTGTGCTTCGTCGGTCGTCGCCAGCGGCGTGACATAGGCGACACCCGCGTTGGCGAAGAAGATGTCGAGCGTGCCGAACGCCTGTCGCACATCCGAAGCCATCTTCCGGAGAGCCTCGCGCGAACGCACGTCGGTCTGAAATGTCACCACGTCGTCCCCGATGATCCGGCGTGCCCGATCGAGAGCATCCGGCTCGCGTCCCGAAATAGCGATTCGCGCGCCGTTGTCGTGCAGCAGCTTCGCGGTCGCGAGGCCGATGCCCGAAGTTCCGCCGGTAATGAGCGCCGTCTTTCCATGAAGCATGGAGTCCTCCTTGTCGGTCAGGTCCAATCGATCTGGCATGAGCGGCATCTGGCTAGTTGTTGCTCTTTTCGGCGCGGCTCTGCTTGTCGTGACCGCCGTGACTCATTGCGTCGTGTTTGGGCACGGTGAATGTCAGCGTCACGACCTGCCCGGGGAAGACATTGTGGTCAGCGTCGACCAGCGCGATCTTCACCTTGTGCGGGCCGGCAGGCAGCCCGGCAATGTCCACCGTATTGTTGTCGCTCGCATCCGCCCACCACCAGGGCAGGTCGTCGACGGTTATGTGCAGATGCCCGACGCGAGGCGAGACCTGGCGGGCACCTGCGCCGAACACTTGCATGATGCGCAGGTTTTCCACGCGGTACTGCGCCCAGAAGACACCCTGCGCCAGCGCCTCTGGCACCGGGGGATCCACGATCAGCTTGGGCGCGGGTTCGTTTTCGATCGCGATATAGGGCGAGGCGCCGCGGATCTCCCGGGCGGTCTGGGCGAAGGCGCTCGTGGCAAGCACGACACCAGCCGCAACCGCGCCGGCCGCAAGCGTTTTGATGAGAGGCATGGCAAAGTCTCCTTTGACGAGTTCAGGACCGCAGTCCTTCGGATCAGTTTGCGAACTGGCCGGAAGGGTCACGCCGCGCGCGACATGGCATGCGGCTGGATCAATCGAGCGGCGGAGCGACCTCACGCCGCTTGCACGTCGCAATCTGAGACCTCGCCAAACCGTCCACTAGCTGGCAAAATCGGGAAATACTGTCCAAGATTTTGGTCAATGCCGACATGGACGCAGTCACGGTCTTCGTGAAAGTCGTGGAAGCTGGAAGTTTCGCGGCCGCCGCGAGACGCTTGGGCATGCCCAAGACGACGGTGAGCGCCAAGGTCGCGGGACTGGAAAAGCGCCTCGGTGTCAACCTGATCCAGCGCACGACCCGCAAACTGCGCATGACCGACGCAGGCGAGATCTACTTCCATCACTGCGCTGTCGCGGCTCGCGAAATCGAGCTGGGCGAAGCCGCACTCCAGTCGGCAAAGGTGAAGCCCTCCGGAGTTCTCAAGGTGACGGCGCCGGTCGACCTGGGACATGCTCTTCTCCCGCGCATCGCACGGGCCTACACGGTGAAACATCCGGACGTGTCGCTCGAACTCTTGCTCACGAACCGGGTCGTTGATCTGGTGGAGGAAGGTGTCGACCTTGCCATTCGCTGGGCAGGCGCGTTGAAGGACTCCTCGCTCATCGCTCGACGCTTCATCGAAACAAACTCCAACCTGTGGGCGTCGCCGAAATATTTGAAGGGGCTAGGGAAGCCCATTCACCCGCGCGACCTCGCAAATGCGGCGTTCTTGGCCCATCCCGTTCTGAAGACAGTCTTGCTCACGAACGGGAAGTCGGATTTCGAGCTTCAGTTGAACGGGCGGATCTTCGTTGACGACCTGGAGGTCGTCACGAGCCTGATCTTGCTGGGAGACGGCATCGCATGGCTGCCCGACTTCCTGGTCAGGGACGCGGTGGCAGTCGGGAAGCTCGTGCCCGTCCTGCCGCAATGGCGGCCCAAGAAGCACCAGAATTGGACTTACCACTTCGTCTATCCCGGTCGCCGGTACACCTTGCCGAAGGTGGAGAGCTTCATCCAAACGGCACTGAGCCAGGTTTAGCGGGACGAGCGTGCGACCGATGATTGCTCACGCCGCCGGCGCGCGCTCTTTCCGCCCGGGCACCGCCGCAAGCAATTCGCGCGTATAGGCGTGCTCCGGCGCGGCGAACAGTTGCGCGGTCGGCTTCAACTCGACGATGGCGCCCCGCTGCATCACCGCGATGCGGTCGCAGATCTGCGCTGCGACGCGCAGATCGTGGGTGATGAACAGCATCGAGAGGCCGAGGCGCGCCTTGAGGTCTTCGAGCAGTCGCAGCACCTGCGCCTGCACGGAGACGTCGAGCGCGGAGACGGCTTCGTCGGCGACGATGATCTCGGGTTCGAGCGCGAGCGCGCGCGCGATGCCGATGCGCTGACGCTGGCCGCCGGAGAATTCGTGCGGGTAGCGGTCGAGCGCGCCAGCGTCGAGGCCGACCATCTTGAGCAGATCGCGGGCGCGGTCGAACGCCACCTTCGGATCGGTCCCGGCGGCGATCGGACCGTCGGCGATGATGTGGCCGACCTTGCGGCGCGGATTGAGCGAAGCGAACGGATCCTGAAAGATCATCTGGATGCGATGGCGCTCGGCGCGCAACGCCTTGCCCGACAGCGAAGTGAGATCGGTCTCGCCGATCCGCACCGTGCCGCGGTCGGCTTCGATCAGTCGCATCACCAGCCGCGCCACCGACGATTTGCCGGAGCCGGATTCGCCGACGAGGCCGAGCGTCTCGCCCTTGAGAATGTTGAAGTTGACCTCGCGCGCGGCATCGACGCGGCGGTCATCGCGAAACCAGCCGCCTGAGGTGACGTAGGTCTTGTCCAGCCCGATCACCTCAACGGCCCTGGCCTGGTCGTCGAGCGGGCTGCGCGCAGGCGGGTCCATCGACGGCACGGCGGCGAGCAGCGCCTTGGTGTAGTCGTGCTGCGGATTGTTGAAGACGGAGCTAGCGGGGCCTTCCTCGACGACCTTGCCGTGCCTGAGCACCACGACCTGGTCGGCGATGTCGGCGACCACGCCGAAATCATGGGTGATGAACATCACCGCCATGTTGCGGTTGCGCTGGAGGTTGCGGATCAGCTTCAGGATCTGCGCCTGCGTGGTGACGTCGAGCGCGGTGGTCGGCTCGTCCGCGACCAGCACTGCGGGCTCGAGCGCGAGCGCCATCGCGATCATGGCGCGCTGGCGCTGGCCGCCGGAGAGCTGGTGTGGATAGGCGCGGACAATGCGCTCGGGGTCGGGCAGGCCGACCTCGCGCGCCAGCGACAGCGCCTTCGCGCGCCGCTCCTTCGGCGTCAGCAGACCGTGGGCCTCGAACATCTCCGCCATCTGGTCGCCGATCCGCATCAACGGATTGAGCGCGGTCATCGGCTCCTGAAAAATCATCGCGAGCCGGCGGCCGCGCAAATCGCGCCAGCCGTCGTCGTCGAGCTTGAGCAGGTCGCGGCCTTCGAACTGGATCTCACCGGAGGTGACGGCGACCGTATCAGGCAACAGGCCCATCAGCGCATGCGCGCACATCGACTTGCCGGAGCCGGATTCGCCGACGACGCAGACGATCTTGCCGGGCCGCAAGTCGAGCGAAACGCCGTCGACGGCGAACGGACGCTCGGCGCCCTTGGGCAGCGCGATCCGCAGATTCTTGATCGAGACGGCGGGCGGGGCGGTCATCATCAGCGCCCCTCCCGCGACAGTCGCGGATTGAGCGCGTCGTTGAGGCCTTCGCCGATCAAATTGAGGCCGAGAACCGAGATCAGGATGGCGACACCGGGAAACACGGTGATCCACCAGGCCTGGCGGATCACGGTGCGGCCGGCGCCGACCATGTAGCCCCAGGAGATCAGATTGGGATCGCCGAGCCCGAGGAACGCCAGCGAGGATTCCAGCAGGATCGCGGTCGCCACCATCAGCGAGGCCAGCACGATCACCGGCGACAGCGCGTTGGGCAGGATCTCGCGCAGGATGATCCAGGTGTTGCTTTGGCCGGTGACGACGGCGGCCTGGACATATTCGCGCGTGCGCAGCGACAGCACCTCGCCGCGCACGAGGCGGGCGACCGGCGGCCAGCTCACCACCGCGATCGAGGCCACGATCGAATAGATCGAGGGCTGCAGGATCGCGACCAGCACGATCGCGAGCGCGAAGCTCGGAATGGTCTGGAAGAATTCGGTGAAACGCATCAGGGCGTCGTCGACCTTGCCGCCGAAATAGCCGGCCATGGCGCCGATGGGAACGCCGACGACCAGCGCGACCAGCGTGGAGACGAGGCCGACCAGCAGCGAGACGCGAGCGCCAAAGATCATGCCGGCGAACACGTCGCGGCCGAGTGCGTCGGTGCCGAGCGGCACGGTCGAGAGCGTGAACGGCGGCAGGAACGGCCGCTGCACCATCCGCCAGGGCGAATTCGGGAACAGCATCGGCCCGAACACCGCGATCGAGATCGCAAGGAGAAGAATGACGAGCCCGACGACGCCGCTCGGGCTCCTCAGCATCGATTTCCAGAACTGTTTCATGAGGCGAATTCGATGCGCGGGTCGACCAGGCGGTAGACGAGGTCGGTGATGAGATTGAAGATCAGCACCATGGCGGAGCAGATCACGAAGACGCCGAGCAGGAGGTTGTAGTCGCGCTGGAGCAGTGCGTCGTACATCAGGCGCCCGATGCCGGGCCAGGCGAACACGGTCTCGGTGATGACGGCGCCGCCGATCAGCGTGCCGGAATGCACACCGGCCAGCGTCACGACCGGCAGCAGCGCGTTGCGCAGCACGTGGCGGCGCTGGATCACGGCGTCGGAGAGGCCTTTCGCGCGCGCGGTCTTGACGAAGTCGAGGCGTTTCACTTCCAGCATCGACGCGCGCGTCATGCGGGTATAGGTCGCCATGAAGAACAGGCCGAGCGTCATCGCCGGCATGATCAGGTGCTTTGCGACGTCGACTGCGTGGGCAAGGCCGGTGAGGTTGGCGCCGACCGTCTCGTAACCAAAACTCGGCAGCCAATCCATGGTGACCGAGAACAGGAGGATCCCCATCAGCGCCACCCAGAAGATCGGCATGGCGTAGAAGATGAGGGCGAACACGGTGATGGCCGTGTCGAGAAATGTTCCGGCAAAGCGCGCGGCAAACGTGCCGAAGAGAACGCCGAGCATGAGCGATATCGCGAATGCCGTCAGCGTCAGCAGCAGCGTCGCCGGCAGCCGCTCGCCGATCAGCTTCGCGACCGGCGCCTGCTGGCGGAAGGAGAAGCCGAGGTCGAGCGTGACGACGCCCTTGACGTAGATAAAGAGCTGCTCGGGCAGCGGCTTGTCGAGGCCGAACTTTTCCCGGAGTTGCTTGACGAAGACCTGGTCACTGGCGCCGGCCTCGCCCGCCATCACGACCGCGGGGTCGCCGGGCGCAAGCCGGATCAGGAAGAAATTGAGGACGACGATCGCGAGCAGGACGATCACGCCCTTCACGATACGCTGAGTGACGAAGGAGAGCATATTAGAGAGTCATATCTTGTAGCGTGACCTGGAGCCACTGGGGCAGTGCGCTCCCTCGCCCCGCTCTTGCGGGGGCGAGACGAGCTTTACTCGCTCTGAGAGCGTTGGGGTGAGGGGCTTCTCTCCACGCGGGAGAATGCTGACGGACCTGTACCCCCTCACCCGCCGCGCACGAGACGATGCTTCGCATCGCTCGGGGCGCGTCGACCTCTCCCCGCATCCGCCTTCGCCGAAGCTTCGGCGGACAAGAGCGGGGAGAGGTGAAAAGGGCAAAGCTCACTTGTCCAGCCATGCGTCCTTGAAGCCGTCATTGACCCCGATCCCCGTGGTGATCAGGTTCTTGACCTTGCAGCGGGTGATGGTCGGGAATTGCAGCTCCAGCATCCAGGCCACCGGCGCGTCCTCGACCAGGATTTTTTGCGCCTTCTCGTAGATCTCCTTGCGCTTCGAGTCCGGCGTCGCGGTCGCGCCGTCGGCGAACAGCTTGTCGATCTCCGGGTTGGAGTAGCCCTCGACGTTGTTGAAGACCTGCCCCTTGGCGATGTTGCTGGAGATATAATTGCGGCCGACGCCGAGCGCGGGATCGCCATATTGGTAGAGATAGGTGAAGGCGATGTCGTAGTCCCAGTCGCCGATCTTCTGGTTGCCGCCGGCAACGTCGGTGGCGATGGTCTCGATGTTCATGCCGACGTCCTGGAGGTTCTGCTTCACGGCTTCACCCCAGCGCTGCCAGGTCTCGCCATAGGCGAGCGGCAGCAGGCGGATCTTCTCGCCCTTGTAGCCGGCTTCCTTCAAGAGCGCCTTGGCCTTGGCCGGATCGTAAGGGTACTTCGGCACGTCGTCGGTGTAGTACTTGATGGTCGAGGCGGACGGGCCTGTCGCCACCTTGCCGAGCCCGTTCCAGATCACGTCCTTGGCGAAATCGCGGTCGATCGCGTACATGATCGCCTGCCGCACCCGCTTGTCGGCGAGTGGCCCCTGGCGGTTGTTCAGCCATAGCCAGGCCAGCGGCGAGAAGAACTCCCAGCCGGCGCCGGTGACGCAGGTGTCCTTCAGCTTGGACAGCCGCGGCACGTCGAAGTTCTCGACCGAGCCGCCGGGCAGCACGTCGACCTTGCCGGTCTCATACGCCACCGAGCGCGCGGCCGCGTCGGGAATGATCTGCCAGTAGATCTCGTCGAGATAGGGCTTGCCCTTTTCGTGGTAGTTCGGGTTCTTGACTAGGCGGATGAACGAGCCCTTCTGCCACTCCTTGAACATAAAGGGGCCGGTGCCGACCGGCGCGTTGTTGTAGGGGTTGGTCTTCCAGTCGGTGCCTTCATAGAGATGCTTCGGCACCATCGGCATCGAGCCGACCTCGAAGATGCCGAGGAAGGGGCCGAACGGCTGCTTGAGGGTGAAGACCACCGTGTAGTCGTCCGGCGTCTCGATCTTGTCGACCTGCGCCAGATTGGTGCGGGCACGCGCATGCGTCTGCTTCAGCATCTCCATCGAGAACAGCACGTCGGCGGCGGTGAAGGGCTTGCCGTCATGCCAGGTGACGCCCTTCCTGAGCTTGAACGTGTAGGTTTTTGCGTCCTCGCTGACGCTCCAGCTTTCGGCAAGCTCCGGCAGCGGCTCGAGCTTGGGGCTGTAGCGCAGCAGGCCCTCGAAGATGTTGCCCGACACCATCTGGGTCGGGCCGTTCTGGACCTGCGCAAGCATCAGGCCGGGCGGCTCGGGCTGGATCACGGCGTTGATCACGCCCCCCGTCCTCGGCTCTTGCGCCAGCGTCGAGGCCGTGAGGCCGCAAGCCAGGAGGGCACCAAGCAACACTCGTTTTGGCATGTCGTATCTTTCTCAAGCGAGACCGGCCGAAAACGCTTCGCACGTCATGGCGCGCAAAGCTCCGGCCGGCCCATCCCAGTCCCCATCCGATATCGAGGCTCACACAGTCTCATTCGGAGCCGCAAGATGAAAGTCTCGACAATGTTCGCACAAAAAATGTACAGCGCGTCCTGTTTTCACTTGATTCATGGTCTTGTCACGGAGACAAGTCGGCCATGGACAATGCCAGCCGCTCCGAACGATCCCGTAACGCCGCACTCGAAGCGGCCATCGCGATCATCGCGCGCGACGGGCCGGGCCGGCTGACGCTGGATGCGATCGCGCGCGAGAGTGGACTCAGCAAGGGCGGAGTGATGCATCAGTTCCGCACCAAGGAAGCGGTGCTGAAGGCGTTGCTCGACCGGCAGATGGCGCATTTCGAGGAGTTCGCCACCAGCACGATGGCAAAGGTGAGCGCGACCTCGGCGAATCCCAACCTGGCGACCCAGCTCGCGACCGTGCGCGAAGCGGCCACCTCGCCGAATTCTGCCGCGCTGGCGCTGGTTGCGGCCATGGTCGAGAATCCCAGCCTGATGGCGCTGCCGCGCGAGCGCGAGATGGAGAGGATGGCGGCGATCAGGGAAGAGGCCACTGATCCTGATCTCGCGATGCTGCGCTGGGCCGGCGCGATGGGACTGCTGCTGAGCTCGTTGTTCGGCATGTCGCCGCTCAGCAAGGACGAGCACCAGCGCCTGTTCGCGCGTCTGCTCGACGACGCGCAGTGGACCGGCCTCGAACGGCCGGGCGCCAAGCGCACCGCCAAATCCGGCGCGCCTTCGGCGGCGAAGGCCGCAACGCCGCGCAAGCGCGCCTGATTCATCGTTAACGATTTCTCGCCGATCACTGCCCAAAGCCGCGCCTGCGGCCAAATGTGCCAAGCCCGCGCTTTCGAACTTTACAAACCGCCCAGTCGGTTTTATAAATCGAAACACTGAGACAGCCCAAGGCTTCCGAGATGGCCCCGGACGAAGCCTTGGGTTGGCACTGGTGAGCGCCGCAGCCGCGTCTGGTCCCGTACGCGGCTGCGGTCGCCACTGCGTGGGCAGCAAGCCGCTGGAGGAGTCTGGAATGAATCGCTCGATCGCCCTGCGCGGTCTGGGAACGCTGCTGCTTGGCGCAGCCGTCGCCGGCTGCGCCACCGTCGCGCCCGTGCCGTATTCCGGGATGGCGTCCTCAGCCTACATGGCGCCGGATAAGTCGGACGCCTCCGGCCGCGTACCCTACCGCTATTCCACGCAGGTCGACTGGCGCGCTTACAATAGAGCCATCCTCGAACCGGTCGTGGTCTATCGCGGCAGGGATCACCAGTTCGGCGACATGTCCGACAAGGACAAGGCGACGCTTGCCGCCTACATGCAGACCCGTTTCGCCGAGGGTCTGCGCGGCCGCTTCGCGCTGGTGCGCGAGCGTGGGCCGGAGACGCTGCGGATCAGGCTGACACTCACCGGCGCCGTCGCCAACACGCCAGTCCTCGGCACGCTCTCCCGCTTCGACGTCGCCGGCGCCGTCTACAACGGTGTGCAGGCCGCGCGCGACGGCGAAGGCACCATGACCGGCTCGGTCATCTACGGCGTCGAGATCTTCGACGCCGTCACCGCGCGCCTGCTCTCCGCCTACGTCACCAAGCAATTCCCGGCCGCCTACGACATCAAGGCCACCGCCGGCGCGCTCGCCGCCGCCACCGCCGGCCTCGACAAGGGCGCCGACGCGCTGATGGCGCAACTGAACTGACGCCGCGACCCATCCAACGAGAGGTGCCGCTGATGAATATTGTCCTTCGCTTCGTGCTGCGCGTTGCGATCACGATCCTGATGATGGCCTTCGGCGGCCGCGTCGGCGCCGCGGCGCCGCCCGACCCCAGCGGCACCTGGCTCGTCGAGGACGGCCGCGCGCGCATCAGGCTCGAGCGCTGCGGGCCGTCGCGTGAGCGCATCTGCGGCTTCATCGTCTGGATGAAGGAGCCGGCCGACAAGCGCGGCCAGCCTTATCGCGACAAGGAGAATCCCGATCCCGACAAGCGCGCCCGCGCGCTGCTCGGCCATCAGCTCATCATGGGTTTGCAGGCGACGCCGGAGGGACGGTTTGCCGGCGAGATCTATAATGCCGAGGACGGCAAATCCTATTCGGTCTCGCTGTGGCGCGACTCCGCCGACCGCCTCAAGCTCAGGGGTTGCCTGATCAAGTTCCTGTGCCAGACCCAGACCTGGCAGCAGACCCTCGACGTGTTGTCCGGCCAGCTCGTCGGCCTGACCGGCGATCTCAACGGCCCCCGCGCCGACAAGGAATGGGCCGCCGTGCCCGCACCGAAGCCGATACAGGCCAAAGCAAAGTAGCGGATTGCTCTTTCGTCCGCCCGCTCGGCTGGGGCTTTTTCGGTGGCCGCCACCGCCAGCTCCGTCATTGCGAGCGTAGCGAAGCAATCCAGGCTGCCACCGCGGAAAGATTCTGGATTGCTTCGCTGCGCTCGCAATCACGACGTAGGAGCAGCTTACGATTGTCTACTGCAGCCCCGCGCGCCGGAACCCTTCCAGATAGTGCTCGCGATCGGCGTCACTGGCCCATGGCAGCTGCGTCGCGATCCAGTGCAGCGAGATGTTGGGCTGGGTGCGGCGGAGTTCGCCCAGCGCCATCCCGGCCAGCGCGCTGTCGCCGGTCATGCCGGCGGACACCGCGAGCACGCGGTAGGCGCCGGTGAGGTCGCCGCGATGGCGGATCGCCTCGCGCGCCAGCGCGATCGCTTCGTCGTAATGCCGTTCGGTGAAGCGCGCATAGCCGGCAATGCCGTAATAGATCGCCAGCGACGGATCGCGCGGCGAAAGCCGGATCGCCCTCTGCGCCGCATCGAACGATTCCCTGGAACGACCGGCGTAGGACAGCGCCAGGGCGTAATAGCCCTGCGCCAGCGAGAAGTTCGGGTTGAGGGCGAGCGCCTGCTCGAACTCGGACAGCGCGTCGGAAAGCCTGCGCGTCGAGAAGAAGACGCTGCCGAGCGCGGCATGCGCCCAGGCATCCTCGTGGTCATGGCGCACCGCGGCGAGCGCGGCGGCCTCCGCGATCGGCACCGTCGTGGCGAGCTCCGCCCAGCCGAGATGGACGCCGAACATGTGGCTCGCCGCCAGCACCGACAGCGCCTGGCCGTAGTTCGAGTCGATCGAGATGGCGCGTTCGAGCAATGCCTGCGCAGCCTTGTGGTCCTGCTGCGTCACCCGCCAGTAATGCGACAGCGCGCGCATCAGCAGGTCCCAGGCATCCAGGCTCGCGGGCGGCTTGCGGTCGGCGCGAAAATTCTCGGCCGCATGGATCTGCGGCTCGATCGCCGCGACGATCGCGTTGGTGATGTCGTCCTGCACGGCGAAGACGTCGACAAGCTCGCGGTCGTAGCGCTCGGCCCAGAGATGGCTGCCGGTGGTGGCGTCGTTGAGCTGCGCGGTGATGCGGACACGGTTGTCGACCTTGCGCACGCTGCCTTCGACGATATAGCGGACGCCGAGCTCCTCGGCGATCTGCCTGATATGAACCGAGCGCCCCTTGTAGGTGAAGGACGAATTGCGGGCGATCACCATGAACCAGCGCTGCTTCGACAGCGCGGTGAGAATGTCCTCGCTGATCCCGTCGCCGAAATATTCCTGCGCGGGATCGCCGCTCATGTTCTCGAAGGCGAGCACCGCAATCGCCGGGCGATCCGTCACGGCGCGCACCGGGGCAGGGCCGGGTTCCACCGGCGCAAGCGTCGCTGCCACATCTTCCCGGACTTCGCCGACGAAGCGAAAGCCCTTGCGCGGGATCGTCTTGATCAGCCGCTGCGTCGCACCGTCGTCGCCAAGCGCCTTGCGCGCGGCATTGATTCGGCTGTTCAGGGCGGAATCCGAGACGATGCGGTCGCTCCAGATCTGGCTGATCAGGTCATCCTTGCTGACCACACGGGCGCGTTGCGCGACCAGATAAAGCAGCAGATCGAACACCTGCGGCTGCAGCGGCACGGCCGCGCCGCTGCACGTCAGTTCCCGCAGGTCGCCGTCGAGCACGTTGTTTTCAAAGAGAAATCGCACGTTTCTATCGTCTCAAGCAAAAATCAAAGTCGTCTCAGGCGAAAATCAACCATCCGCGAAAGTCAGGGGGCGTCCGATCCGGCATGGTGCGAACACTAAACAGTGCCGATGCCTCGGCACAACGGAGCGTTCTATGACCCAACTTGATCACCAGCTTCATTCCATCGGCCCGGAGGTTGCGGGCTCACGCATTTTCAAGTTCATCGGCTTTCTGTACGGAATTGCGGCATATCTCGTGTTTTTCGTCACCATTCTCTACGCCATCGGCTTCGTCATGGGGCTGGTGGTGCCGAAGACCATCGACACCGGAACCGACACGCCGACGGCCGAAGCCGTCATCATCAATCTACTCCTGATGACGCTATTCGCCCTTCAGCACAGCGTGATGGCGCGCAAGCAGTTCAAGGCGTGGTGGACGCAGTTCGTCCCCAAGCCGGTCGAGCGCTCGACCTACGTGCTGTTCGCGAGCCTGTCATTGCTGCTCCTGTTCTGGCAGTGGCGTCCGCTGCCTGCGGTCGTATGGGATGTCGGAAACCCGGATCTCGCCGTGACGCTGGTCACGCTGTCCCTCGCGGGCTGGGTGCTGGTGTTCGCCTCGACCTTCATCATCAATCACTTCGAATTGTTCGGCTTGCACCAGGTGGCCAACCATCTCGTGGGCAATGAGGCGGCGCCGCCGCGCTTCAAGACGCCGTTGTTCTACAAGTTCGTTCGTCATCCGATCTATCTCGGCTTCATCATCGCGTTCTGGGCGGCGCCGGTCATGACCGCGGGCCATCTGCTGTTCGCGGCCGTGACCACGCTCTACATCTTCGTCGGCATCGCGCTGGAGGAGCACGACCTCGTCGATCTCTTCGGCGACGAATACCGGCAGTACAAACAACGGGTGTCGATGCTTATTCCCTGGCGCAGATCGGTATAGCCGTAGCATCTTTCCGCCGCGTCCGCCGAAAGGAGGACGCGCGGTGGAACCGAAGCGCGTAACTGACCTTGCCGGCCTCCAGCCTTCAGCGTCCCTCGGGGTGATACCCTCCACTCCGACGCCTCTCCCCGCATCCGCCTTTGCCGGTTTATCGGCGAGCCGGAGCGGGGAGAGGAATTTCAACCTTCATCAACGGAGACGACCCAATGAAACATGTCGGAAACTGCTTCTGTGGCGCGGTCACGATCGAGGTCACGGGCGAGCCGGCGGCGATGGGCTATTGCCATTGCCGCTCCTGCCGCTCGTGGTCGGGCGGACCGGTGAACGCCTTCAGCCTGTGGAAGCCGGAAGCCGTGCGCATCACCGAAGGCGCCCAGAATGTCGAGATCTTCGCCAAGACGCCGCTCAGCCAGCGTAAATATTGCAAGAAGTGCGGCGGTCATCTCATGACCAACCACCCGCCGCTCGACCTGATCGACGTCTTCACCGCCACCATCCCCACGCTCGCCTTCACCCCCGGCGTCCACGTCAACTATGCCGAGACGGTGCTGCCGATGCGCGACGGCCTGCCCAAGCTGAAGGACTTTCCCGCCGAGTTCGGCGGAAGCGGCGAGATGATGCAGGAGTAGGGGCGTTCTTACCCTCCCCTGGAGGGGGAGGGTCGATCGCGCAAAGCGCGAGCGGGGTGGGGTGATCTGTCCACACGGGCAGTCTTCGTTGTGGAGAGACCGTCACCCCACCCCGTCTCTCATCTTCGCTGCGCTCAGATGCGAGCCGACCCTCCCCCTCCAGGGGAGGGTGAGCAGAGCAGCCTACCTCATCCCCGCGCGCCGAAACCCCTGCAGATAGTGTTCGCGATCCTCTGCCCGCCGCATCGGCAGCTCGCGCGTGAGCCAGGCCAGCGAGATGCCGGGCTGGGTGCGTTGCAGGCCCCGCAGCGCCGACGCCGCAAGTTGAGGATCACCCAACATGCCGGCGGCGGCCGTCAGCACGCGATGGGCGCCGACGAAATCGGCGCGCTGCCGCATCGATTCCCGCGCCATCTGCACGGCGCCCTCATAGTTGCGGCCGATGAACTGGGCATAGGCGGCAACGCCGCAATAGATCGCCGCGAGCGGATCGCGCGGGCTCAGCCGCAGCGCGCGGCGTGCGGCGGCATCTCCGTCTTGCCATCTCCCGGCGTAGCATAGCGTCACGCCGTAGAAGGCGTGCGCCATCGCAAAATTCGGATTGAGTTGCAGCACCAGCTCGAACTCCGCCAGCGCGTCGTCGAAGCGGCGGCGGAACAAATAAGTGTAAGCCAGGCCGTGATGGGCCCAGGCGTCCTCGCGATCGGCTTCCACCGCCGCGAGCGCCGCGCGTTCGGCGACCGGCACGGTCATGGCCATGTCGGCCCAGCCCATATGGGCGCCAAAGATATGGCTGGTCGCGAGCAGGCCCAGCGCCTTGCCATAAGCAGGATCGATCGCGGTCGCCTGTTCCAGCAGTCCTTGCGCGGCGGCGTTGTCCTCGCGCGTGATGCGCCAGTAATGCGACAGCGCACGCATCACGAGGTCCCAGGCGTCGAGGCTGCCCGGCGGCTTCTGCTGGGCGCGAAAGCTTTCAGCGGTATAGAGCTGCGGCTCGATCGCGGCGACGATCGCCTCGGTGATCTCGTCCTGCACGGCGAAGATGTCGGCAAGCTCGCGGTCGTAACGCTCGGCCCAGAGATGGCTGCCGGTCGAGACGTCGTTGAGCTGCGCCGAGATGCGCAGCCGATCGCCGCTACGCCGCACGCTTCCTTCGAGCACATAGCGTACGCCGAGCTCGCGCGCGACTTCGTGCATGTGCACGGCGCGGCCCTTGTAGACGAAGGAAGAGTTGCGGGCGACGACGAAGAACCAGCGCAGCTTCGACAGCGCCGTGATGATGTCCTCGCTGATGCCGTCTGAGAAATAGTCCTGCTCGCGGTCGCCGCTCATATTGGTGAAGGGCAGCACGGCGATCGCGGGACGGTCGGGCAGTGCGAGCGCCGCCTGCGGCGCCCGGGCGACACGGCCCGGCTCCGGCGCGGCCGCGCCGCGCTGCGTCTGGACGGCGCCGACGAAACGAAATCCCTTGCGCGCGATGGTGCGGATCAGCGCCTGGTTGGCGCCGCTGTCGCCGATCGCTTTGCGCGCCGCGTTGATCCGGCTGGTCAGGGTGGATTCGGAGACGCTGCGCCCGTGCCAGATCTTGTCGATCAGCTCATCCTTACTGACCACCCGGTCACGGTTCTCCATGAGGTGGACGACGAGGTCGAAGACCTGCGGCTCCACGGCCACGGGAACCTGCTCGCGGCTCAACTCGCGCAGATCGGTGTCGAGAAGGTGGTCCCGGAACATAAACTGCACGTCGAAAACTCAACCCTCGCAATGACATCAGGCAATGATGAAATCAGAATGGATTTCGACTCGAAGTCTGTGAGTCCACTGAGAGGCCTGCGGGGTTCACCACGATCGCGTGATGGCTGCTATGCCGTTTTCGGGGAGGAATGCAACTTGAAATCGAATGTGGCGGGTTCGGGTTGATTGCTGGAGCTTCCTCGACATTGCGCGCGCAGCGAAGCACCGGAATCTCTCCGCGGAAGCAGTCTGGATTGCTTCGTCGCATCCGCGCAAAATTACTTCGCAATTCCGTCGCGAGCTCCTCGCAATGACGGCATTGGTTGTGGGGCCGCGCCCGAATGTCCATTGCCGAACATTTGCACCCGCGTAAGCTGCTCCCCACACAAACGCCAACCATAAAGAAACGCCCATGCCCGCTTTTCCCGCCTCGACGACCGTGCTCGATTCAATGCTGTTCCGCGACGCCTTCGGCACGTCCGAGATGCGCGAGGTGTTTTCCGATGTCGCGCTGGTGGCGCGCTATGCCGAGGTCGAGGTGGCGCTGGCGAAGGCGGAGGCGAAGTGCGGCGTGATCCCCCAGGAAGCCGCCGCCCAGATCGCGGCGCGGACCGACGTCGCCGCATTCGATTTCGATCTGCTGCGACAGGAGACCGACATCGTCGGCTATCCGATCCTGCCGCTGGTGCATCAGATGGTGAAGCAGTGCGGCGAGGCCGGCCGCTACGTGCATT
Organism: Bradyrhizobium sp. Unk1; assembly: GCF_059512345.1. Classification (NCBI taxonomy): domain Bacteria; kingdom Pseudomonadati; phylum Pseudomonadota; class Alphaproteobacteria; order Hyphomicrobiales; family Nitrobacteraceae; genus Bradyrhizobium; species Bradyrhizobium sp. Unk1. The sequence goes on along the minus strand of NZ_JCAMOP010000017.1, from coordinate 45,087 downwards.
GGGGCGCGACCACGCAGGACATCATGGATACCGCGGTGGTGCTGCAATTGCGCGCCGCGCTCGGGATCGTCGAGCGCGACATCGCCGAGCTGCGAAACATCCTCGCGGACCTCTCGAAGCGCTACCGCGACACGCCGATGGCCGGGCGCACCCATCTCCAGCAGGCGCTGCCGGTGACGTTCGGCTACAAGACCGCGATCTGGCTCGCGATGTTCGACCGCCACGCCGAGCGGCTCGTGCAATTGGAGCCGCGCGTGCTGGTCGGACAGTTCGCCGGCGCCGCCGGAACGCTGGCCTCGCTCGGCGGCAAGGGGTTCGAGGTACAGGAGGCGCTTTGCGCCGAGCTCGAGCTCGGCGTTCCGGCCTCGACCTGGCACGTCGCGCGCGACGGCTTTGCCGAGGCCGTGAACTTCCTCGCGCTCGTCACAGGCTCGCTCGGCAAGATCGCGCTCGACATCATGATCATGGCCTCGACCGAGTTCGCGGAGGTCTACGAGCCCTTCGTCAAGGGCCGCGGCGCCTCCTCGACCATGCCGCAGAAGCGCAACCCGATCTCCTCGGAGCTGATGCTCGCGGCGTCCAAGGCGGTGCGCCAGCATGCCGGTCTGATGCTGGACGCGATGGTGCAGGATCTCGAGCGCGCCACCGGGCCCTGGCATGCCGAATGGATGGCGATCCCGGAAAGCTTCGTGCTAACCGCCGGCGCGCTGCACCAAGCGAAGTTCGCGCTCGCAGGCCTCATCGTCGATGAAAGGAAGATGAACGACAATCTCGCCATCAGCCGCGGCCTGATCGTGGCCGAAGCGGTCATGATGGGGCTGGCGCCGCAGATCGGGCGGCAGGAGGCGCATGACGTGGTCTATGATGCCTGCCGGCTCGCCAATGAGAAGGGCATGACCTTGGCGGACGCGCTCTCGTCCGACGCCCGCGTATCGAGCAGAATCGACCGTGCCACGATCGAAGCGCTGACTTCACCGAAAAATTACCTCGGCCTTGCGCCCGCCATGGTCGACCGGGTGCTGAAATCGGCAACGCGTTGAAAACCAAAATGAGTGAAACTGCGTATCTTCTCCGTGTCGCAAGGCGCTCGCGCACTTGCGCCCTGCGATGCTAGACTTAGATTGAACGAGAGACCTTCGGCAGAGGACCCCGCATGACTGATCACCGCGATACGCCCACTCCCATCGATCCCGTGAAACTCGACCGGCTGGCCGAGGTGGCGGTGAAGGTGGGCCTGGGCTTGCGGCCGGGACAGGATCTGCTCTTGACGGCGCCCGCGATCGCGCTGCCGCTGGTGCGGCGGATCGCCGTGCACGCCTACAAGGCCGGCGCCGGTATCGTGACGCCGATCCTGTCGGACGAGGAGATGACGCTGGCACGCTACCGTCACGGCCAGGACAACAGCTTCGATCGTGCCGCCAACTGGCTCTATGAGGGCATGGCCAAGGCGTTTTCCGACAACACCGCGCGGCTTGCCATCGTCGGCGACAATCCGATGCTGCTGTCCGGCGAAGACCCTTCCAAGGTGGCGCGCGCCAGCAAGGCCAATTCGATGGCCTATCAGCCGGCGCTGGAAAAAATCGTCAATTTCGACACCAACTGGAACATCATCGCCTATCCGAGCCCGTCATGGGCGAAGCAGGTCTTCCCTGATGATCCCGAGGACGTTGCGATCGGCAAGCTGGCAGACGCGATCTTCGCGGCCTCCCGCGTCGACCGCGAGGATGCGATGGGCAATTGGGCGAGCCACAACGCGGTGCTGCGCGAGCGCACCAACTGGCTCAACGGCCAGCGTTTTCGCGCGCTGCAATATTCAGGTCCGGGCATCGACCTCTCCATCGGGCTTGCCGACGGGCACGAATGGGAGGGCGGCGCCTCGCTGTCCAAGAACGGCATCAGTTGCAACGCCAATATCCCGACCGAAGAGGTTTTCACCACGCCGCATTGCCGACGCGTCTTTGGCCATGTCGTGAGCTCGAAGCCGCTGTCCTACCAGGGCACGCTGATCGACAACATCGCGGTACGCTTCGAGGACGGCAAGATCGTCGACGCAAAGGCCTCGCGCGGCGCGGAGGTGCTGAACAAGGTGCTCGACACCGACGAAGGCGCACGGCGTCTCGGCGAGGTGGCGCTGGTGCCGCATTCCTCGCCAATCTCGCAGAGCGGGCTGTTGTTCTACAACACGCTGTTCGACGAGAACGCGGCCTCGCACATCGCGCTCGGCCAGTGCTATTCGAAATGCTTCGTCAACGGCGCGCAGCTGACGCCGCAGCAGATCGCCGCGCAAGGCGGCAACCAGAGCCTGATCCATATCGACTGGATGATCGGCTCTGCCGAGACCGACATCGACGGCATTCTCAGCGATGGCAGCAAGGTGCCGGTGTTTCGCAAGGGCGAGTGGGCGAAGTAGTCCGTTCGTTCTCTCACGCCGCCGCGTTGCGCAGCATCGGGTTGTTGTCGATGCTGAAGCGGTTGAACAGCGTCGTGAACGGGCTGCCGTCGGTGGCCCGTACGATGGCGTCGGACGTGGCGACCGCCTCGTAAAGCGCACCGATGGGATCGTCCGCCTCGGGCAGGTCGAGGCCGCCGCGAATTTCCTCGCGAGCTTCGTTGACGTCGTCCTCCTGGTCGAGTGTCGCCTCCAGCGCATCCGCCGCGCGCCGCATCTCCGTGAGATCGCCGCCGGCGGAGAATTTGAGGATGTCCAGCCAGTAGGGGCGGGCAACAACGAGCTGCACCAACGCCTCGAACGTACCGGCGATAATTCCAGCGCGGCCCTCCGATGAGACGTAGAGCACATTCCGCGACGGCAGCAGCACGAAGGTGCCGCCGCAGCTGTCACTGCCGATCTGCCGGGGGTATTCGACGCCGTCGATGGTGAACCAGTGCTCCTCTTCGGTTGCGAAGGAAACATCGAGGCTGCCGAGCCAGGCGACGACTTCGCCTTGGGCTGTCAGAACCTCCGGGGTGAGGGGCATCGGTGCGGGCTCCTTCGCTGGTCACTTTCGCGCACTTTGTCGCACCCCGGAAAAGATGGGTTCATGTGCGCGAATTTGCAGGCAAATCCCGACGTTAACCTCTTCGCACCTGCAACTTGCGGCTGATTGTCGGCGCCTGCGTAAGAAAGAATTAAAAACCGGCTACTAGCGTTCCGACATCTTTGGAAACAATCCGGGCCCAGACCCGGCCATACATATTTTATTCCCTGGGGAAGCAGATGTCGCCGTCATTGATTGAAATCAGTAGTTGCAACGTGGATCTGGAGCTGCGGCCGATCGAGCCGTCCTGGATCATCGAAGGCAATCCGGTGTCGCGCTCGCACATCCTGTCGACCAGCGCCGACGGCACTGCCTCGACCATCATCTGGCACTGCACCGAAGGGCGCTTCAACTGGTACTACGACATCGACGAGACGATCATGATCATGGAAGGATCGATCGTGCTCGAAAGCGACGGCATGCCGCCGAAGCGCTACGGCCCGGGCGACGTCATTTTCTTCCGCGACGGCGCGCATGCCAAATGGCACGTCGAAGGCCACGTCAAGAAGATCGCCTTCTGCCGCAAGACCAATCCCGTGATGATCGGATTCCTGATCCGCGCCGTCAACAAGCTCAAGCGGATGTTCGTCTCCACCGGCGAGCGCCGCCCCGCCTCGCTGTTGGGGGCTGGCTAGAGTTCAAGCATTTTCAAGGACGCTTCCCAGCGGCCACGACGGAAGAGGGGCCGAGACCAACATCCCAGCCCCTCTTCTCGTCATGACGGCAGTTCGAGCCGGTAGACATCGCTCGCCGTCTGCGAGAACAGCGCCGTCTTCTCGGCCTCGCTCAGGGGCGCAGCGATACGCTTGAAGGCATTGAAGATCACCTGGTAGCTGCACTGGCCCTTGTCCGGCGGGAAATTGCTCTCGAACATCGCTCGCTCAGGGCCGAACGCCTCGATGCAGGTCTCGACATAGGGCCGCCAGGCCGCGGCAAGCTCTTCGGATGACGGGGGCTTCGGGCGCAGATGGAAGTCATAGCCGAGCAGGCACATCGCGAGCCCGCCGAGTTTCACCGAGACGTTCTCGCACGTCGCGATCTCCTGGATCGAGGCGCGCCATTGCGGAAACACCTCTTCGCGCCGCCCTGCAAAGCGACCGACGCCGGCCGGGCCGCCGCAATGGTCGAGCACGATCCTGGTGTCGGGAAAGGCGCGCGCGAGCTCGGTCAGCTCGCCGATCTGCGGGTGAAACAGCCAGGCATCGAAGCTCAGGTTCAACGGCGCAAGGCAGGCAAAGCCCTTGCGGAAGGCTGAATCCTGCAACAATCCCTTCGGCCGGTTGGCATACATGCCTGCGACGACAGGGTCCTCGTCCCAGGCCGAGGAATGCCTGATGCCGCGGAAGCGGCCGTTGCCTGCTGCGATCTCGGCTTCCAGCACCGCCTTGGCCGCATCGCCCAGCAGCAGGTTCACGTGGCTGACGATGCCGGCGCAGATCGCGGCCGTGCCGTAGCCGCCGCTTGCGCTCATGGCGGCGACGCCGTTGGCGAACTCGACTTCGCCGACCGGCCGGAATGCCTCGGGCCCGTGCGCGCGATACATCGAACGGCAGTCGACATAGACGGTGGCGATGATGTTGTGGCCGGAGGCGATATCGGCCGCCATCTCCTCGATCAGATAGCGCTGCCCGCGATTCCAGAGATGGTGATGAGGATCGACGATCGGCCGTAACGGATCGATGATCTCCTCCTGATATTGCGCGAGCCAGTCCTCGCGCGGCTCGACGAATAGCCCGCTCGTGTTGGCGGGCGCACCGCTTGCAGCCATCGGCGTTCGCTCCCTTGGTTTTTTGTGGGGGGAGCCTAGCATCTCGTCTTCGCATCCAGCTGCGCGTGCTGCGCAACCGCACCCGTCATCGCGAGCACGGCGGCGCCGTCGTTAGCCCTTGCGCCGCTTCGCCCTCACATCGACCACAAGCCGCCAATCGGCGGCATCGGCCGGCCTCACTTCGCCGAGCCAATGGAAGAAATCATCGGTAATCTCCGTGAAACTCCAGCGTGTCAGGTCGCCCGCATCGGTCGTACCTTCCTGCACGATGTCAGCTCCGCGCGGACGGCCGATCTGCTGGCGGAAAACGCTACGACCGGGATCGAACCAGGAAATCCGCCACGCGGATATGGAGGGATCGTAGACCCGCAGCGTGGTGCCATACCAATTGCCGGCGATCGGAAACGCCGGCGCACCCGCGGGACGGGGAATGATCCAGACATCCTGAATGGCGCGTCCTTCCAGCACCCAGCCGAAATGGATTTCGCCGGGCGCGGTGTGCCTGGTTCCATCGGGCCCATGAGCGGTGATCCCGGCATCCCAGTCGCCGACGAAGCGGCCGTAGAGCTGGAGCGCCGCCGCGTGTTCGGGGTTCGGTCCGTCCGCGTGCAAAAGTCTGGCAAAGTCGGTCATGTCGATCTCCTGTCGTGAGGAGATCAGCACGACCGACCGGCAAGCGACTTGGAGAAAGTTGCGCGTCAGACGCCGTCGAGGATGATGACCGTCGGCGTCGTCGGCAGCGCGTCCCGCGACATCCGGAAGGAGCGCTCGCTGCGCCGGTCGATCTCGAACTGCCGGCCGATGAGGTGCATGAACTCGTCGAGCGGGGTGGCGAAGCGGTGCATCGGCAGCACCACAGAGGCGCGCAGCCGCTTGGTGATCTCGGAGACGCCGTCGAGCGACATGGTGTAGGTGCCGTCGATCGGCACCATCACGATGTCGAGCCGCCCGATCTGGGCGAAATGCGTTTCGTCGAGCTTGTGGTGGAGATGGCCGAGATGGCCGATGCAGAGGCCGGCGACCTCGAAGATGAAGATCGAGTTGCCGTCGCGGATCATGTCGGTGCCGGAATCGTCACCGAAATAGCGCCGGATGTCGGTCGTGACGTTGCGGATGAAGGTGTCGCCGATGCGCTCCGACACGACGGCCGGCTTGCCGTCCTCACCCCAGCCATGCAGCACATGGGGAATGCGCTTGTCGGGAAATAAAGAGTAGTGGGTGCTGTGCGCCCGGTTCATGGTGACGACATCGGGCAGACGTCCGACCTGGTAGGCGCCGCTGTAGTCGGTCGCGATGCGCAGGCCGCCGGGCGTGTCGATGAAATAGGTGGAATGGCCGGCATAGGTGATCTGGACTTCAGCCGAGCCTGCGGCCTGCCGGAAGGCTGCTGGCATTGCGCGGGGCATGGCGTTCGCCATCGCCAGGCATTCGCTCCGCTGAGGTGGCTGCTGGGCGAGAGCAGGAGAGAGGAATGCGCCGAACAGCGCCAGAGCCGCTGAAACCAGTCGCCGCATGAATCCGTCCCCGATGACTTCGGAAGAAGTCTAGCGTGCAATGCAGCGCGTGGCCAATAGACCGCGATCAACAGCGCGTCAGTGTCGCAGCCTCACTCCCGGCTTTTAGTTGCGCTTTGGGCTGAACTTCCAGGTGATGGCGACGAGGCCCGCGGTGATCAACCCGCTGACGAGGCCGGCGATTGGAAGGGCGAGCAGCAGCGCTGCGCTGGCGGCCCAGCCGATCGAGGAGAAGGCTTCGGCGAAGGTCGCGAGCCGCGACGAGGTCTGGCGGCGGCGGAATTGGCTGCGCCGGGCCTGCACCCGGAACCAGAGCTGGATCGCAGTCGCGGACGCCGCGCTGATGATGACAGCGCCGGCACTGACCGCGGCCTGGAACGGCGAGGCGAAAGTGAGTGCTGCGACCAGCGGGCAGAAGATGGCGGCGATGGCGATCAGCACCACCTCGATCTTGGCGCGGATGACGCTGGACGGCGTCAGCGGCGCGGTCGCAACCAGGTCGGGGGCGTCCTCGCCCGAGATCGTCAACCAGGCGAGCCCGCCCGCGAGCTGTCCCGCCGCCATCACGATGACAGGTGTGATCAGCGTCAGCGCCGCGGAGTTGTCGGCAAAGTTGCGCCAGAGCAGCAGCGCCGGCGGCACCAGATAGAGCAGCTGCATCAGCGTCTGCGAGATCAGCCAGGGATCGCGCCAGAGCAGCGAAAATTCCTTGCGCCGCAGCGCCTGTTGCCGCGATCCGCCGCGGAACGGGCGCTGCTTCGTGCGCTTGCTGCCGGAGGCGCCGTAAGCGGCGGCATCGATCGCGGTGTCGGCAAAGCGGCGCGAGAAGACCGCCATCACGCTGCCGAGCAGCACGAGCCCGAGCGCCAGGAGCAGCAACAGCGCCTCGCTGTCGCCCATGGTCGCCCGCGCCGGCCACCACCAGATGCTGTCGACGTCGGGCGCGTAGGCGGCGAAGCTGCCCGAGGTCAGGATGGTGAAGCGCGACAGCGTGCCATAGGACATGATCGCGGCGACCTGGAGCGCGATCACGAAGCCGGCGCCGATCATCGCGGCGAGGACCTGGGCGACGAAGCGCGTGCGCGCCGGGCCGATCAGGCGGAACAGCAGGATAGTGATGGCGATCGCGATCGCCGCGGCGGAGAGGCCCATGGCGACGACGACGCCGAACGCTGCGAGCCAGCGCGCGCCGCCGCCGATCACCAGCACGTCGATGAACGGCGTCGAGAACAGTAGCGCCATCGCGGTGACGGCCAGCGCGATCGCGGCGATGCGCACCGAGAACAGATTGGCCAGCGTCGCGGGCGAGGACATGATCAGGTCGAGATCGGCGCGGGCGTAAAACACCCGTGTCACCGATTCGATCGCCTGCGACAGCATCAGCGTCCAGGCCAGAAAGATCGTCGCCGAGATCACGATCAGCGAGGATTTGTCGAGCGGCAGCTGCAGGTCGGCGAAGCGGCCGATCACCGCCCAGGCCGGCACGTGCAGCAGTGCCGCGAAGAACAGCAGGCCGATCACCGCGGCGCGCGCCCGCTTGCGGCGGCCGCCGGTCATCATGGCGAACCATTCGCGCCAGGCGAGCCGGAGCTCGTGGCGGGCAAACCAGGACAGTGCGGTTGCCGAACTCATGCGGCTTCCGGAAGCGTCACCAGCGCGATGAAGAGATCTTCCAGGCTGGTATCGGCATGGCCGTTCTGCTGGCGCAGCTCCGTCAGTGTGCCCTCGGCGACCAGACGGCCGGAGGCGATCACGCCGATGCGATCGGCCATGCGTTCGGCAACCTCGAGAATATGCGTGGTCATGATGACGGTGCAGCCGGCGCGGACGCGCTCGCTCAGCAGCCCCTTCACGTGGCGGGCGGAGACGGCGTCGAGGCCGGTCAGCGGTTCGTCGAGGATGATGAGGCGGGGATCGTGCACCAGCGCGCCGGCGAGAGCGACCTTCTGGCGCATGCCCTTGGAAAAGCCTTCGCAGCGTTCATGCCGGTGCGGCTCGAGCCCGAGCGAGGTGAGGAGCCCCTCGGCGACCGGTTCCGAGACCGACGGCGCGATGCCCCAGAGCCCGGCGACGAATTCGAGATACTCAAGCGGCGTCAGCTTGTCGTAGATCATGGGCTCATCGGAGACCCACGCCATCACCTGCTTGGCGGCGACGGGATTTGCAAGCGCATCGATGCCGAAGATCGAGACTGCGCCGGCGTCGGGCCGCAACAGGCCCGCAACCATGCGCAAAGTGGTGGTCTTGCCGGCGCCGTTGGGGCCGACCAACGCATAGAATTCGCCGGCGTGAATGGTGAGATCGAGGCTGTCGACCGCCAGACGGTCAAAACGCTTCGTTAACCCCAGGACTTCCAGCGCCGATCTGTCCGGCTTCATGACGGCCCCACCATCCGGTTTTGCATCGCTCGCGACCATGATCCCAAGATGTTTCGGCACCGTGAATCTACGGCCCACAAATTCCGCCATCCGGTTGCTACTAATGGCAAGTCACCGTTTGTTGACAGCGCTGGACGGTTCAGGCTGAATTGCCGCCGGGACAAATGGCGCTAACGCGGCGAAACGACCGCGTAGCGACTGGACACAAGATGCAGCAAGGCGGTCGCGAAGAACCGCCGGATGTATCGGGAGGAAGCGCGGCGATGCTGGATTTCGTTCAGCAGCTGGTCAGCGGTGTTGCGCTAGGCTGCGTCTACGGCCTGATCGCGCTCGGCTTCGTGCTCGTCTACAAGGCCACCGAGGTCGTCAATTTCGCCCAGGGCGATTTGATGATGCTGGGCGGCTTCTTCGCGTTCACCTTCATCGGCATGATGGGACTGAACTACTGGATCGGCTTTGCCGGTGCGGTGGCTGCCATGGCGTTGTTCGGCATGCTGGCGGAGCGCGTGGTGGTGCGGCCGATCCTCGGCTATCCGCAATTCTCCATTATCATGGCCACCATCGGCCTCGGCTATTTCCTGCGCTCGGTCGCCGGGATGATCTGGGGCACCGACGATTTGAAGATCGAGACGCCGTTCAGCCACGGCGTGCTGCGCGTCGGCTCGCTGGTGCTGGCCTACGACAAGCTCTCGGTGATCGCCGCGACGATGATCCTGTGCGCGCTGCTCTGGCTGTTCTTCAACAAGACCACGCTCGGCACCGCGATGCGCGCCAGCTCCGAGAACATGCTGGCGGCCTATTACATGGGCATCCCGGTCAAGCGCGTGGTGTCGGTCGTCTGGGCGATCAGCGCGGCCGTCGCGACCTGCGCCGGCGTGTTGCTGGCGCCGATCACCTTCATCCATTCCAATGTCGGCCTCGTGCTCGGCCTCAAGGCGTTTCCCGCCGCGGTGCTCGGCGGCTTCGGCTCGATCCCCGGCGCAGTCGTCGGCGGCGTCCTGATCGGCGTGATCGAGAGCATGGCCGGCTTCTATCTGGCGGAGGGCTGGAAGGATGTCGCGCCCTACATCGTGCTGCTGGCCGTGCTGCTTCTGAAGCCCGAAGGCCTGTTCGGCCTCCACGTCCGCAAGAAGGTCTGAACGCCATGCGCTTCCTGTTCAAGACCGACTATGAGGACGACATCAAGCTGTTCCCGCATTCGGGCTATGTCGTCTCCTACGGCATCCTGCTCGCGCTGCTGCTGATCGCACCCTATGTGCTCTCCAGCTATCTGATGAGCCAGCTCGTCTTCGTCTGCATCTACGCGACGGTTGGCGTCGGCCTTCTGATCCTGACCGGTTTTACCGGACAAGCTTCGCTCGGCCACGCCGCGTTCCTCGCGATCGGCGCTTACACGGCGGCCTATCTGCAGAAATATAACGTGCCGTTCCCGGTCTATTTCCTCGCTGCCGGTGCCCTGACCGGGTTGATCGGCGCGATGGTCGGCTTTCCCGCCCTGCGCCTGACCGGCATCTACCTCGTCATCGCCACCATCTCCTTTGCCCTGATCGTCGAGGAGATCCTGGCGCGCTGGGAGAGCGTCACCAACGGCAACGAGGGCATGCGGGTCAAGACTCTGTCGCTGCTCGGCGTCACGGTCCCGCGCGACAGCCCGACCTTCTATTTCCTCTGCCTGGCCGTGCTGGTGTTGACCATCGTCGGCACGCTCAATCTGCTGCGCTCGCCGACGGGGCGCGCCTTCGTCGCGATCCGCGACAGCGAGACCGCGGCGCGCAGCATGGGCGTCAACGTTGCGCTGTACAAGGTGAAGTCCTTTGCGATCTCGGCGGCGATCACCGGCTTTGCCGGCGTGCTGTTCGCGCACAAGCTCTCCTTCATCTCGCCGGAGATGTTCACGCTCCAGCTCTCGATCGAGTTCATCATCGTGATCCTGATCGGCGGCACCTTCAGCCTGCACGGCGCGGTGCTGGGCGCGATCTTCATCGTGATGATCGACCCGTTCCTGACCTATCTGAAGGACGATTTGCCCGGCATCATCGCCGGCATTGCCGCGACGTTCGGGGCGGGCGCGGCGACTGCGGGCAATATCCAGTCGAAAGTCGCGGCCTTCGCTTCGCTGAACGGGCTGAAGGGCGCGATCTACGGCATCATCATCGTACTGTTCGTGCTGTTCGAGCCGCTCGGGCTCTACGGCCGCTGGCTCAAGATCAAGCTCTTCTTCCAGCTGTTTCCGCTCTACAAGCGCGCCACCTTCAAGCGGCAGAAGATCTACGTGAAGTCGGAGCGCAACCGATGAGCTATTTTCGCGCGGAGAACCTGTCGCTGCATTTCGGAGGGCTGAAGGCGGTCGATGCGGTATCCTTCGCGGTCGAGAAGGGCGAGATCCTCTCGATCATCGGGCCGAACGGTGCCGGCAAGAGCTCGATCTTCAACCTGATCTCGCGGATCTACCGGCCGACCACGGGCCGCATCTTCTTCGAAGACCAGGACATCACCGAGCAGCCACCCTACGACATCGCAAGGCTCGGCATCGCGCGCACCTTCCAGAACATCGAGCTGTTCGAGAACGCGACCGTGCTCTCCAACCTCCTGGTCGGCCGCCACCGTCATTCGACCACCCAGCTCTGGCAGGAACTGCTGTTCCTGCCGAGCGTGCGGGCGAACGAGAAGGTGCATCGCCGCAGGGTCGAGCAGGTGATCGAGTTCCTCGATCTCGAACCCTATCGCGATAAGCTGATCTCTGGCCTGCCCTACGGCGTGCGCAAGGTGATCGAGCTGGCGCGCGCGCTGTGCTCGGAGCCGAAACTGATCCTGCTCGACGAGCCGTCCTCCGGCCTGAATGTCGAGGAGACCGGCGACATGTCTTTCTGGATCCGCGACATGAAGAGCGAGCTCGGCGTCACCGTGCTGATGGTCGAACACGACATGTCGCTGGTCAACCGCGTCTCCGATCGCGTCATCGCGCTGAACTATGGCCGGGTGCTGGCGATGGGCTCGCCCGCCGAGGTGCAGCAGCATCCCGATGTCGTCGCCGCGTATCTGGGAGCCTGACGCATGGACGCCGCCGTCGCGCCCGACATCATCCTGAAACTCTCCAACATCGAGAGCTATTACGGGCCGATCATGGCGATCCGCGGCATCTCGCTGGAGGTGCCGCGCGGCCGCATCGTCACCCTGCTCGGCGCCAACGGCGCCGGCAAGACCACGGTGCTGAAGACGATCTCGGGCATTCTGGATCCGCAGAAGGGCACGATCGAATTCATGGGCAAGTCGATCCAGCGCATGGAGGCGGACCGGATCGTGCGGCTCGGCCTCAGCCATGTGCCGGAGGGGCGCGAGGTGTTCCCGTTCCTCTCGGTGCGCGAGAACCTGATGATGGGGGCCTATCCACGCCGGGATCGTGATGGCGTCGCCGAGGATCTGGAGCGCGTCTACGGCTATTTCCCGCGGCTGAAGGAGCGCATCAGCCAGCCGGCCGGCCAGCTTTCCGGCGGCGAGCAGCAGATGCTCGCGATCGGGCGCGCGCTGATGAACCGGCCGACCTTGCTGCTGCTCGACGAGCCCTCGCTCGGCCTGTCGCCGCTGCTGGTGAAGGAGATTTTCACCATCATCCGCCGCGTCAATGAGGAGCAGGGCATGTCGATCCTGCTGGTCGAGCAGAACGCCAAGGTGGCGCTGGAGACGGCGCATTACGGCTACGTGCTGGAGATCGGCCGCGTCGTGATGAACGACACCTGCGATCGCTTGATGCATTCCCAGGACATCCAGGAATTCTACCTTGGCGCCAAGGAGGCGGGCGCACGAGGCGAGCGGCGCTGGAAAAAGAAGAAGACTTGGCGCTAGAGGAAGGCGTTAAATGGATTGGCCCATCCGCAACGACAGACCGCCGGCAAGGCAGGCAGCGGAGGGGAGAGCGACAAGGAGGAGACGCGTATGGCCCGACCGGCGGTGCTGACGGTCGCTGATACGATCGCGAAGAGCTTCTTGCGCGCCGCCGAGACGCGGGGCGACAGGCCGGCCATCCGCGAGAAGAAATTCGGCATCTGGCAGCCGACCAGCTGGCGCGAGTGGCTGGAGATTTCGAAGGAGATCGCCTACGCGCTTCACGCCTCCGGCTTCCTGCCCGGCGACGTCGCCTCCGTCATCGCCAATGCCGTGCCGGAATGGGTTCATGCCGACATGGGGATTTTGTGCGCCGGCGGTGTTTCCTCTGGAATCTATCCGACCGACGCATCGTCCCAGGTCGAATACCTGGTCAACGATTCCCGGACCAAGGTGATCTTCGCCGAGGACGAGGAGCAGCTCGACAAGGTGCTCGCCTGCCGCGCGCGCTGTCCGTCCCTGCAAAAGATCATCGTGTTCGACATGGAGGGCCTCAGCGGCTTCTTCGACGACATGGTGATGTCGCTCGACGAATTCCGTGCGCTCGGCCGCAACCACATGGTCGGCCGCGAGGCGCTGTGGCAGGAGATGATCGACAGCCGCAGCGCCGGCGACCTCGCGGTGCTGGTCTACACCTCGGGTACCACCGGTCCGCCCAAGGGCGCGATGCACGCCAACCGCAGCGTCACGCACCAGATGCGGCATGCCAACGATTTCATCTCGGCGCGGGAGGACGAAGACCGGCTGATCTTCCTTCCGCTGTGCCACGTGGCCGAGCGGGTCGCCGGCTACTACATCTCGGTCGCACTCGGCTCGGTGATGAATTTCGCCGAGAGCCCGGAGACGGTGCCGGACAATCTGCGCGAGGTGCAGCCGACCGTCTTCTTTGCGGTGCCCCGCATCTGGGAGAAGTTCTATTCCTCCGTCACGATCGCGCTGAAGGACGCGACGCCGTTCCAGCAATGGGTCTACCGCCGCGCCATCGGCGTCGGTCTCCGCATGACGGATTGCCGGCTCGAGGGAAAGACGCCGCCGCTTCCGCTTCGGATCGCCAACCGCCTCGCGTATCGGCTGGTGTTCCGCAACATCCGCCGCGTGCTCGGGCTCGATCGGTGCCGCATCGCGTTCACCGGTGCGGCACCGATCGCGCCGGATTTAATCCGCTGGTATCTCGCGCTCGGCATCGACATGCACGAGGTCTATGGCCAGACCGAGAATTGCGGCGTCGCGACCATGATGCCGGCGGAGCGCATCAAGCTCGGCTCGGTCGGCACCGCCGTGTCCTGGGGCGAGGTCGCGCTGTCGCCCGATGGCGAGATCCTGATCAAGGGAGACTTCCTGTTCATGGGCTATCTGAATCAGCCCGAGAAGACCGCCGAGACCATCGACCAACGCGGCTGGCTGCACACCGGCGACGTCGGCACCATCGACAACGAGGGCTTCGTCCGCATCACCGACCGGATGAAGGACATCATCATCACCTCCGGCGGAAAGAACGTCACGCCGTCCGAGATCGAGAACCAGCTCAAATTCTCGCCCTACATCTCGGATGCCGTGGTGATCGGCGACAAGCGGCCCTATCTGACCTGCCTCGTGATGATCGACCAGGAGAATGTCGAGAAATTCGCCCAGGACCACGACATCCCCTTCACCAATTATGCGAGCCTGTGCCGCGCGGCCGAGATCCAGGACCTGATCTGGCGCGAGATCGAAGGCGTCAACGGCAATTTCGCCCGCGTCGAGACCATCAAGAGATTTTACCTGATCGAGCGCCAGCTCACCCCGGAGGACGAGGAGCTGACGCCGACCATGAAGCTGAAGCGCGGCTTCGTGAACAAGCGCTACGCCGCCGAGATCGAGACGATGTATCGCCAGCGCGCGGTGGCGTGACGAGCCTGCCAGTTCGAGAAAGCGAAGGAGCTGTGGCCCCCGCCCTTCGCGCCATACGGGCCCAAAGGAGAGGAGACGTCAATGTCGAAATCGTTCAGCACGTTCGGCCTTGCTGTGAGTGCCGTGGTGCTCACCTGTCTGCCGGCCGCGGCGCAAACCAAGGTCACCAACGAAGGCATCTCGGCATCCGAGATCGTCATCGGCACCCATCAGGACCTGTCGGGGCCGATCAAGGGCTGGGGCGTGCCGGTCGCAAACGGGATGAAGATGGCGACGGAGGAGATCAATGCGGCGGGTGGCATCAACGGCCGCAAGATTCGACTGGTCGTCGAGGACAGCGGGTATGACCCGAAAAGAGCTGTGCTGGCTTCGCAAAAGCTGATCGAGCGTGACAAGATCTTCGCGATGGTGGGGCCGATGGGATCGCCGACCGTGCTCGCCGCGCAGGACATCCTGTTCGACGCCGGCGTGCTGCAGCTCTTCCCGCTGACGGCGGCCGAGTTCACCTTCAAGTTCGATCCGGCCAAGCCGCAGGAGCGGCTGAAGTTCAACAATTTGCTGCCCTATGTCGAAAGCACGCGGGCGGCGCTGAAATACATGATGGAGTGGAAGAAGTTCCAGAAGCCCTGCATCATGCATCAGGATGACGAGTACGGTAAGAACGTGCTCGACGGCTTCAACCAGCAGCTCGCCGCCATGAAGGTGCAGCCGGCCTCGATCACGAGCTACAAGCGCGGCGCTTCCGATTTCAGCGCGCAGGTCGCCAAGATGAAGTCCGACGGCTGCGATCTCGTCTTGCTCGGCACCATCCTCCGCGAGACGATCGGCGCGATGACGGAGGCCAGGAAGCTCGGTTGGGACGTAACCTTCCTGGGCGCCTCGCCGACCAACGTGCAGGAAGTTCCAACGTTGGGCAAGGACTCTGTTGAAGGACTCTATGCAGCGAGCCTCTTCGAGATTCCCTACGAGGAGAGCGCCAAGGGCAAGGTGAAGGACTGGCTGGTCAACTACAAGAAGATGTTCAACTCCGACGCCAACACGCAGGCGATCATCGGCTACAACGCGATGATGACCTTCGCCTTCTATGCTGACAAGGCGGGCAAGGACCTGACCGGACAGAAGATGCTGGACTCGCTGGAGTCGGGCGAGAAATTCCTCGACATCTTCAACTCACCCCCGACGAAGTTCTCCAAGACCGACCACCTCGCCAACACCATCACCCAGGTGCAGCAGGTCAAGGGCGGCCGCTGGGTGTTGGTGAAGGACAATCTGATGTTTTGATCTGGCTTACCCTCCCCTGGAGGGGGAGGGTCGATCGCGCAAAGCGCGAGCGGGGTGGGGTGATCTCTCAACACGGGCAGCGCTCGATGTGGAGAGACCGTCACCCCACCCCGCTACGCATTCCGCTTCGCTACATGCGTAACGACCCTCCCCCTCCAGGGGAGGGCAAGAACCTACGATCCCCCGCCCGCCGTGCCCGAATTCACCGGCGCGAGCTCGTCTTCCCGGCAGCGCCAGCCGTCGGCGGCTTTCACGAAGGCGAAGGTCCGCTGGATTCTCAGGCGGCGCGTGACATTGAAGGCCTCGCCGGATCGCTCCTTGTTGCCGACGCCGGGCTGCGGACGGCCCGTCCTGGGGTCCCAGCAGGTGCCGGTGCAGGTGGAAGCGACCTTGCTGCACATGGTGAAGGGCGCCAGCACGACCATCTCGATCTCGCCCGTGACCTGCGCCTCCTCGTCGGTCACCTGGCTGTCGAGCGCGTAGACGCGGTTGATGCGGAGGAAATTGCCGCACGAATTGGCGGCGTGAATCCGCGCGGCGCAGAAATCGACGGCATCGGTGTCGGGCGAGCGGGCCGCGACCTGCCGGCCGAACACTTTCTTCGGATCGCCCTTGGCGGCGGCGATCTCCTCGGTCTTGCGCTTCAGATGCTCGGCGAGACAATCTTCCGCGGACGCAAGCTCGGCAAGCGGCACGTTCTCCTTGCCGACGAGATTGCACTTGCGATCGCGCTCCCTTGTCCATCGGCCGTATTCGGCGAAGGCAAAGCGGGCTGCGGTCGGGTCCAGCCTGCCGATCAGGCCCAGCACCTGGCTGTTGAGCTCGGTTTCGGCGAGCGCCAGCGACGGGTCCGCGCAGATCAGCGCGCCCGCGGCGGTGTTGGCCGCGAGACAGTCGAAATCGGGATCACGCACGATTGCGGCGCGCTCTTCGGTGACCTTGAGAAGGCACGCCTTCACGCGGTCGAAATCGTCGGTGCGGATCGCGGTCTGGCCGACGATGCCGCAGCCGAGGTTGCGCTGTCGGATCCAGATCGCATTCTCCTCGATCGCGGGCAGGCGATCGGGCAGGCGGGCGAGCCGCGCCTCGATCGCCGTGCCGAGCTTCTCGGCGGCGGCGGCCAGCTCGGCGTCACCGCAGAACAATTGATTGCCGGGATCGCGGATCTGCTGGCAGTTGTTTCGGGCAAATAGCGGCAGCCTGTCGGCGATGGAGCGGTCGGACGGGCCCGATTGCGCGGAGCCTGGTGCCGCCGGCAATACCAGCAGCGCAAGCACAGACAGCAGGATGAACCGCATTCCAGACGCCCCCGCAAAGGCGCCATGCTAGCGCCCCGGATCGCGCGGCGAAACGGCTTTGTGGCGTGACGGTTTACGTGAGACCCGTAGCCCGGATGGAGCGAAGCGTAATCCGGGAGCGGTGCGCGTGGTGAAAGTCCCGGATTTCGCTTCGCTCCATCCGGGCTACGAGAGACAGATCAACGCGCCTCGGGCGCGGCCATCGACAACCGCACGGGTTCGTCGACATATTTCATCACGGCGGACTGGTAGAGCACGAACAGCGGCTGGTAGGTCTGGGCCGCGTCGTCCTCGACCATCGCCATGCGGCGGTTGTCGAGCATGAGCCAGTGGCCGTCGAGCCTTGCTGCGGCGACCGCATGCTCTTCGCCGGCCCTGACATCACGCACCACGACGATGCGGAGGTCCTCATTGGCAACGCCGGCGAGCCGCAGCGCGGCCAGCTTGGCGATGGCATAGTCTTCGCAATCGCCAGCGCCCCGCGCGAAGGTCGCGAGCGGCGAGCTCCAGACGTCGTCGGCGCCGTCATTGGTGGCCCGGATGGCAAGATTGATGGCGCGATTGGTCTCGCCCAGCTTCGCGCGGCCGTCGCGGCTGCGGGCCTGGTCGACGATGGCGATCAGTTTGAGCGCCGCCGGCGACGCGCAATTGTCCCGGTCGCCGTCGCACAGCGCGAGCTGCACCATGTCGTCGTCGAGCTTCTGCTTCAGCGCGAACCATTTCTGCTGGAGGCTGCCGGACGAGATGGCGAAGGCAAACACGCCGAACGGCTCGGCGGATTTGCGCACGAGGACGCCGGCTCCAGGCGACAGCAGCGTGCCGGCGCGGAGCTCGGCGGCCGATCCAAGCAGGATCAATCCGCACAGCACAATGACAGCGCGCCAAGCGCGCGAGCGAGCAGCGGTCTCCATCTGACATCCCCTTCCAGCTTCGCCAGGTCCCCCTCGACCTGGTCGTGCCGGGCTTTGTTGCTTTCGCGGAGATAGTGCGAGACGGGCCGTTTTGTTCTGCTTAATGCGCCCGGCAGGGCTCCCAAAACCGTGGGACAGGCTGAAACGGGCCTGTGCAAATTGCGTAAAATTTTACGATTCGCCGGCTAGGAGGGCTCCGTCGCCGCGAAATGGAACCAATTGCGGGCTGAAGCTGCGGGAGGGCTGATTCTACCGCTTATGGCTAACAGCCCGCTATTTCACGGGTTCTGTTAGTTGGGTCACAGATTCTGCCCCGTATTTGCCGCAGGATGCTGCGGGGAACTACGAACAAAAGATGACACAAGTATCCGTCGTTCGATATGGGCGGCTGATTACTTTGGATGACTGGGAATGCGTGAAAATAAGCCGAAAACCGACCTCGGAATATTTAAAGAATTACTTCGGCTTCACTGTGAAGGCGCCGCTATTGGAGACTCCTCCAGCCAAGTGATGGGAATCACACAAGCAATAGATGGTTTCGCTAAGGACTTGGTAATGCTATTCAAGCTTAGGCGGTCGTTACTTACTTAGATTTTAACTCTTTTTGCGGTGCCCCCCGGTTGAATTACGCTGGCAAATTTGACGCCACGATTCCCCTTGATGGCGAGGGTTCCCGCTCGGCCGCGGACGTTCATGTCGATTCCTTTGCGGCCAAGCATTTTATCGCCAAGCCCGTTATCGCGAAGGCGCACGGTCACGTGCCCGACGGCACGTTCGTTGTTCCCGATGCTAACCTGATCTTCAATGGCGAGTTCAAGCGCGCAGGTCTCGACCTCGTGCTGTCCCACGAGGGGCATGAGTTCGTCGTTCACGATTATTTCAAGGGCGACAAGCGCGCAGCGATCGCCTCGCCCGATGGCGCCCATCTCACCGGCGACGTCGTCAACGCGCTCACGGGCCATGTGCAGGTTGCGCAGGCCGCGCCCGGCATCGCCGCCGCGCAGGTCATCGGCCACGTCACAAAACTCTCCGGCAGCGCGACCGCGGTTCGCAACGGCGTCTCGGTCACGCTGAACAACGGCGACAACGTCGAGAAGGGCGATGTGGTCTCGACCGGCGCGGATTCGACGCTCGGCATCACCTTCATCGACGGCACCGTGTTCGGCCTGTCCTCCAATGCGCGGATGGTGCTGAACGAGATGGTCTACGACCCCAACGGGTCGAGCAATTCCTCGCTGCTGAGCCTGGTTGCGGGCACCATCACCTTCGTCGCGGGCGAGACCGCCAAGCACGGCGACATGAAGATCGACACGCCGGTCGCCACCATGGGCATCCGCGGCACGGCGGTGCTGACCCAGATCAACTTCGTCGTTCCCGCCGGCGGCGGCGATCCGCAGCCGCAGGCGAGCTTCCAGGTGCTGGTCGAGCCGAACGGCACGACCGGCTCCTACATCCTGTTCGACAAGGTCACGCTGCTGCCGATCGCGACGGTCAACCAGGCCGGCCAGATGATCCAGATCAGCGGCGGCAATGTCTCGATCACCAACGGGCTGCTGTCGCCGGACGTCCAGAAGCTGATCACGGACGTGTTCACGCTGAAGTTCACCGACAACAACACCAACACCAAGCTGACCACGAACTTCACCGACACGATCACGCAGACCAGCGACGGCCTGGTGATCAAGACTCCGGCCGGCTACATCGCGACCGCGCTCTTCACCAACCTCGGTCAGCAGGGACCGCAGGGGCCCAGCGATCACACGACGCCTTTCAACCGTTACCCCGGCAAGCCTCTGTCTCAAAGCCTTGATCTCAACGGCAATGTGAAGACGGCGTTTGCGCTGACCGAGCGCGCGGACACGACCGGCGACACGACGCATTCCGACACGATCTCCGGCCGCATCACCTTCATCGACCAGAACCTGGGCGACAGGCCCACGGTGAGCGTGAACCTCGCCGAAGCGCCGAACTACGTCTACAAGAGCGCCGGCCAGGATGTCACCGGCACGCTCTCTGCACTTCAGAAGCAGGACATCGCGGCGACGCAGATCCAGATCAGCGTCGTCGCCGACGGTGCCAACAACAACAACGGCTCGGCGGTCTGGACCTACACGATCCCCGACCACGTCTTCGACTTCCTCGCGGCCGGCGAAACGCTGACGCTGACCTACATGGTCCGCGTCGACAACAATTTCTCCGTCAGCCCCGAGACCACCGTCATCCCGATCACGATCACGATCACCGGCACCAACGACAAGCCGGTGATCACCACCAGCGTTCCGGTCATCACCTTCGAAGGCGGCACCAGCGTGCCGGGTGGCCCGCTCACCAGCGATGTGCCGACGACGGGCACGCTGAACTTCGACGACGTCGATCTCACCGATAAGCATACGGTGTCGGTGGCGCTGACCAGCGCGACCCTGCCTGACGGCACCGTTCCGCCGGGCCCGCTCGCGGCGTTCCAGAGCGCGATGTCGGTCGCGATCGCGGCGGGCGCCGACAGCACCGGGGACGGCACCGGCACCATCAACTGGTCGCTGGCCGATCTGCCGGTCTATCTCGCCGACTTCATACCGAAGGGTGAGGTGCTGACGCTGGTCTACACCGTGACGCTGACGGATTCGCACGGCGCCACCTCGCAGCAGACCATCACCGTCACCATCACCGGCACCGACGCGCCCGCGGTGGTGTGGATCGCGACCGACAAGGCCGGCGCTCCCCCCGGCGGCTTCTGGAAGGACGCGGCGAACTGGGCAACCGGCACGGTCCCGACCATCAATGACGACGTCATCGTCATCACCGATCAGCTGCACGGCCTGACGCCGTCCTATCCGGTGACGATCGACACCGCGGCCTACGCCAAGTCGCTGACGATGAACGATTTCGGTGGCCCGCCGCCGAAGGTGATCGTCCAGAGCTCGCTGACGATATCAGGTGCGCTCAACATGGGCGCCGATTCGATCCTCACGACCGCCGCGACCGGAACGATGTCGGTCGGCGGCAAGGCCGAGATTTTGGGCACGAGCGTGCTCACCAATGCCGGTTATCTGACGCTCGCGGGCGGCGGCGATTTCGCCAGCGGCACCAAGATCACCAATTCCGGCACGATCGAGCTGTCCGGCGGCACGCTGAAGACGCTGGCCACCATCCACAATGCCGGCGGCTTGCTGAAGGCCGATGCCGGCGCGACGCTGATCGTCGATACCGCGACGGTCGATGGCGGCACCGTCAGCATTTTGGGCACGCTGGAGCTCGACGGCGCCAGCCTGATCGAGAACGGCACGCTGAACAATTCCGGCACCATCAACGTCAAGGGCACGGTCGAGTTCGCCCACGAGACCGTGTCCAACACCGCGGCCGGTGTGATCGAGGTGCTTGCCAACGGCTGGCTGACGATCCATCAGGGCTCCAGCGTTATCAACGACGGCCAGATCACGGTCGATGCCAGCGGCAAGCTGATCGTCAGCAATGCGACCATCGACGGAGCTGGTGCGGTGATCGACACCGTCGGCGGTGATGACGAGGGAGGCTCCGTCCTCAACGCCGGCATTCGCGGCGCAGGCACGATTGCCAACAACGGTGAGATCGATCTGACCGGCGATGCAGTCCTGAGCGGCGGCATTCTGAAAAACAATGCCGTCCTCAAGGCGAGCGGTGCGCGCAATGCCCTCAGCGATGAGACCGTCACCAATGCCGGCATCATCGAGGTGCTCGCCAACGGTGCGCTCGCGATCGATCAGGGCTCGACCGTCGACAATTCGAGCGGCGACGTCATCGTCGACGGCAATGCGGCGCTGACGCTGGACCATGCCACGATCAGCGGCGGCGCCATCAAGGGCGCCGGCACGATCGACGTCACCGGCGCCAGCAAGATCGACAACGGGACTACGCTTAGGATCAACGCCCTCACGGTCGAGAGCGGCGTCACGCTGACGCTGGACGACGCGACCGTTTCGGGCACCGCGATCGCCAACCACGGCACCGTCAAGGTCGATGCCAGCAAGACCACGACGTTGAACGGTGCGAGCCTGGCCGGCGGCACGCTCACCATCGCCGGCACGCTGGAATCGACCGGCGCGAGCGCCATCGACAACGCCGACGTCGGCAACACCGGCACGATCTCCGTCACCAGCGGCACGCTGACGATCGATCCCGGCATCCTTCACGCCATCACCAATCACGGTCTGATCGAGGCCGTGACCGGCGGCACGCTGGAGCTCACGACCGCCACCGTCGCCAATGCCGGCGGCATGATCTCGGTCGACGGCGCGTCAAAACTCTATCTGTCCGACGTCTCGATCAACGGCGGCAGCCTGAGCAACGCCGGCAATCTCTACAGCGTCGCCGGCCTCAACACGATCACAGGCGGCGTCACCAACACCGGCACCATCGAAGTCCAGAGCGGCACGCTCAACCTGTCCGGCGGCATCACCGGCGCCGGCACGCTGATCATCGACGATAACACGACGCTGGAGCTCGGTGGTGCGGACGCGCAGACCGTCACCTTCGCCGGCGGCACCAATAGGCTCGAGCTCGACAAGACGAGCCATGGCTTTACCGGCACGATCGCCGGTCAGGCCTCGAAGGGCGGCACGTTTACGATCACGGGCGCGGCCAACGTCACGACATCAAGCGGCGACGCGCTCGATTTCACCGCATCGGGCGGCACGAGCGGAAATGGTGGCAACATCGTGTTGACGCCGGCCGGCACGCTGACCGGCCACGACAATGGCATCGTGGTCACCCAGAATGGCGTCGGCAATATCTCGCTGACGACGTCAGGCGTCGTCACCGGCCAGAACGGCAACGGCATCGTGCTGCACGACGGTGCGAACGGTGCAGGCGATATCACGGCGACCATCGGCGGCGGCGTTTCCGGCGCGGTCGGTCTCGACATCGTCTCCCATGGCAACGGCGCAGTCACCGTCACCAACAACGGGCACATCACCGGCACGACCTCGTTCGGCATCAATGTCGACCAGGACGATGCGGGCGCGACCGGCGCGACGCACATCACCAATACCGGCTCCGTGGTCGGCGCCGGCAGTTTTGCTGCGATCTCCATCCAGGAACACGACACCGGCGCTGCGTTTATCACCAACTCCGGCACCATCGGGCCAGCCGATGCCGGCAGCGTGACCTCATCGATCTACGCCATCGTCGAGACTGGCGGCGAGATCACGATCAACAACACCGGCCACATCAACGGCAACATCTCGGTCGCCACCGCCACGTTCAATAACAACGCAGGCGGCACCTGGACGGTCGCCGGCACGAGCGTGTTCGGCGATGCGTCGTCGATCGTCAACCACGGCGACATCGATCTGAACGGGGCCTCGATTTTCGGGGCGGGGCTGAGCATCAAAAACTATACGACCATCGACAGCTGGGGCACGGCGTCGATCTCGGGCACCATCACCAATACCGGCAACATCGAGGTCCACACGGGAGCGCTGACGCTGGTCGGCTCGCTGTCCGGCTCGGGCTCGGTCACTGTGGATGCCGGCGCGACGCTGAAGGTCGAGGATGCGGTCTCGCAAACGGTCACGCTTCACGGCGATGGCGCCGAGCTTCAGATCGACACGTCGACCTTCGGTGGATCGATCGCGGAGCTGTCCGCGAACGACAAGATCGATCTGACGATGATCAAGTGGGGGCTCGGCACCAGCGCGGTCTATGTCGCCAATGCTGCTGATCCCGCGAGCGGCGGCGTGCTGACGGTCACCGGCGACGACGGCAAGAGCATCAGCCTGACCCTGGTCGGAGACTATCGCAACGCGCATTTCGCGGGTAGCGATGAGGGCGGCCACACGCTGATCACGATCCATGCGGACGACGATGCGCCGACATTCACCACCACGGATGTGGCGCAGCTGACCGCAAGCTTCTCCGAACAGCCTGATACCACCGGCTCGTCCTCGACGATCGACCCGTCGCCGGCTGCGACCGGCTCGATCGACTTCAAGGACATCGACCTGACCGACCGTCCGACGGTGACGAAGGTCGACCAGCACGTGACCTGGCTCGACGGCGCCACCGACCTCACCGCGTCGCTCACGCCCGACGAGACCGCCGCGTTGAAGAGTGCGCTGACGTATCAGCTGACCGGCAAGAACAACGGTACCGTCACCTGGCACTATTCGATCGCCGACAACGCGCTCGATTTCCTCGGTCAGGACCAGACCGCGAAGGTCGTGTCCACCATCACGCTCGCTGACGAGTACGGCAAGACCACCAAGGCCGACGTCACGGTCACCATCACCGGCAAGAACGACGCGCCGACTTTGTCTGACGGCAGTTTAGGGAAGGTCACCGACACAGCCATTGCGGACCACTTCCTTGATCTCACCGGCCAACTGGCCGCGACCGATGTCGACACTGGCGACACGGTGGGCTACGCCCTGCTGAACTCAGCTCACCACGCGGTAGCGACGGTTGCGGGTCACTATGGTGCGCTGACGGTCAATTCCAACGGCAGCTATACCTACGTTCCCGACGCGGCGTCGATCAATGCGCTGCCAGAAGGCCCCTATTCGGATAGTTTCACGGTCCAGATCTCGGATGCGCACGGCGCCGTCACCGCGGCGACATACACAGTGGACCTGACTGGTGCCAACGACACGCCGATACTCTCCGATCTCAACATCGGCAAGCTCACGGACACGGCTGCTGCCGACAGCTTCGCGAGCCTTACGGGGCATCTGACCGGGGCTGATGCCGACACCGGCGACACGCTGACCTATGCTGTGCTGAATGCAGATAGTCATGGGACCGTGGCCGGTTACTACGGGTCACTGACGGTCAATGCCAACGGCAGCTATACTTACGTTCCGAACGCCGCTGCGATCAACGCGTTGTCGGACGGACCTCATACCGATACGTTCACTGTCCAGACCACGGACGCGCATCATGCCACCGGCACGGCGACCCTCACGGTCGACGTGACCGGCGTGAACGACGCACCGGTGATCAACGTCGGCACGATGGATGTCACGCAGGTCGAGAGCCAGGTGACGGTCAGCGGCCTGTCCGTCACGGACGCCGATGCCAATGAGACATTCACCGTCGGCGCTGTCGCCGAATCGAACAGCAACGCGAGCGCCTCATTGCAATCCGGTGCTTTGTGTGTGTCCTACACCGAGCCGAGCGACGGCCCAGCCACCGACAAGATCGCGGTCACCGTGACCGACAGCCACAATACGACCGATACGGTCAACTTGATCTTCAACCTGACCGAACAAGGCCAGGTCACTCTCGCCGGAACGACCGGCAAGGACGTGTTGTTCGGGACCGGCTGCCAGGATCAGTTCGTGTTCGCGGCCAATTCGAACCACGACACGATCGTAAATTTCACGCTTGGCGACGACACCATCAACCTGTCGGCCGTGGTACCCAATATTGACGAGGCGTGGGTCAGGCAGCACGCCGCCGCCTCGCCGACAAATTGCGCGGATACCCTGATCACGATCGATACCGCTGACACCATCCTTTTGAAGGGCGTCAAGGCCGCTAATCTCCACGCGAGCGACTTCATCGTCCATTCCGGATGATCGCTCGGACGACGCTGATCGTCAGCACGTCCGATCGGTGCTGCCGTTCGCCGCGAAAGCGTGATATCCAAGCCGAATGAAACGTCTCAAGATCCTGCGGCGGTGGTTTGCGCGGAAGCTCGGCTTCGCGCGGCTGATGTGCCTTGCGCTGCTGGTCTTGTTTGCCGGCGCGCGGGTCTGGGACCCGCCGCCGATCCAGGAATTGCGGCTGCGCACCTTCGACATGTTTCAGTTGATCGATCCGCGCCACAAGGCGGCGCGGCCGGTCACCATCGTCGACATCGACGACAAGAGCCTCGCCAAGCTCGGCCAGTGGCCGTGGCCGCGCACGCGGATCGCGGACCTGATCCAGAACCTCACCAATAACGGCGCGGTGACGATCGGCTTCGACATGGTGTTCTCCGAAGCCGACCGGCTCAACCCCGATCTGGTCGCGAGCCAGATGCGCGATCTGGACGATGCCACCCGCGCCAGGTTGCGCGAGTTGCCGACCAACGACCAGATCCTCGCCGAGGCGATCAAGCGCTCGCGCGTGGTGCTGGGCGAGACCGGACAGCAGCCGATCTCGTCCGAGATCGACAAGTCGCTGCCCTTCACCGGCATCGCGACGGTCGGCGAAGAGGGCGCCGAACGCTTCCTGTTTGAATTTCCGGGCCTGCTGCGCAACGTGCCCGTCATCGAGAAGGTCGCGGCCGGCCGGGGCCTGTTCTCGATCAAGACCGAGCGCGACGGCCTGATCCGCCGCGTGCCGCTGATCATGCGCGCCCAGGGCAACATCATGCCCTCGCTCAGCCTCGAGATTTTGCGCGTCGTCACGGGAACGCCGACGCTGCTGGTCCGGACCGACAAGACCGGCATCAGGGCCGTGCGCCTCAAGGGCGTCGAGATCCCGACCGACAGAAATGGCCAGCTCTGGGTGCACTATGCCCGCCAGGATCCCTCGATCTACATCTCGGCGGCCGACGTGCTCGACAACACCGTGCCGCCGAACAAGATCGCCGGCAAGCTGGTGCTGGTCGGCACTTCCGCGGTCGGGTTGAACGATATCAAGACCACGCCGGTGTCATCGACCATGCCGGGTGTCGAGATCCATGCCCAGGTGCTGGAGAGCGTGCTCAGTGGCGCGGTGATCTCGCAGCCGAACTATGCGCTCGGCGTCGAGCTGATCGCCGCACTCGTGATCGGCCTGCTCGTCATCATCTTCACGCCGAATCTCGGCCCTGTCCGCCTGGTGCTCGCGGGCGCCCTGTTCGCCGCCATCCTGGTCGGTGTGTCCTGGTTCTACTACGCGCAGTCCCGCTACCTCATCGACTTCACCTATCCCTTGCTCTCGACCACCGCGATCTATCTGACACTGATCTTCGCCAGCTTCGTGCGCGAGCAGCGTCAGCGCGTGCAGATCCGCGGCATGTTCGCGCAATACATGTCGCCCGTCCTGGTCGAGCAGCTCGCGCAGTCGCCCGAAAAGCTCGTGCTCGGCGGCGAGGAGCGCGAGATGACGATCATGTTCTCCGACGTGCGCGGCTTCACCACGATCTCGGAGAGCTACAAGCAAGATCCGCAAGGCCTGATCGCGCTGATGAACCGCTTCCTGACGCCGCTGACCGACGTCATCATCGACCAGAAGGGCTACATCGACAAGTACATGGGCGACGCCATCATGGCGTTCTGGAACGCGCCGCTCGACGATGCCGATCACGAGGTCAACGCCTGCGAGGCCGCGATCCAGATGCTGGAGCAGATCGACGCCGTCAACAAGGAGCGCGAGCAGGAGGCCGCCGACGGCGGTCACGTCTACATCCCGCTCAATGTCGGCATCGGCCTCAACACCGGCATCGGCGTCGTCGGCAACATGGGCTCCGACCTGAAGAAGAACTATTCGGTGCTCGGCGACAGCGTGAACCTCGCCTCGCGCCTGGAGGGACAGTCGAAGGAATACGGCTTTCCCATCATCGTCGGCTCCAGGACCGCGCTCGCCGCCAAGGACAAGTTCGCGATCCTCGAGCTCGACTTCATCATGGTCAAGGGCAAGACCGAGCCCGAGGTGATCTACGCCATCGCCGGCCGCGAGGATGTGCTGCATTCGGGCGCCTTCCAGCGCCTGCGCAACGTCACCATCGAGATGCTCGGCTGCTACCGCGGCCGCGACTGGCAGGGCGCGCTGGATGCGATCGAGCGCGGCCGCCACAGCGAGGATGCCGACACGCTGGAAAAGCTGTTCAAGCTCTACGAGGCGCGGATCAAGGAATTCCAGATCAATCCGCCGGCGGAGGGATGGACCGGGGCGTATGCGCTGCTGACGAAGTAGGGCTGGGAGTGAGTGGGATCCCGCCGTCGCCCGCACTCCGTCATTGCGAGCGGAGCGAAGCAATCCAGACTGCCGCTGCGGAAAGATTCTGGATTGCTTCGCTCCGCTCGCAATGACGAGTTTGTTGAGGCGATTGCGCGCAATAACTCGGGGCGGTCGTCCCGGCGATGGCCGTGACGACCGCGTTCATTGAGGCGGGTGCTTAGGCGCCGCGCCTTACTCCGTCCCGATCGTCGTCAGATCCTGGAACCAGTGCTGCGCCTGCACGAACTGCTTGATCTTCGGCGACAGCGCGTGCGGGTTGGTGTCGTGGACGACCCAGACCAGCACGGCATCGTCGACGATCAGCGCGTGCGCCTGCGCGATCAGATCGTCCTGCTTGGCGGTGTCGAACGTCTGCTTGGCCTCGTTGATCAGCGCGTCCACCTTCGGGTTCTTGTAGCCGCCCCAGTTCACGCCGACCGGCGCGATCTGGTCGGAGGCGAAGAAGCGGACGATGGCGTAGAGCGGGTCCGAGGTGACATAGGCGATGTTGTTGGCGGTGATGCCGGCGTTCATCTCGTCGGCCGCGCCCTTGCGCCAATGCGTATATAATGTCTCGAGCTCGACCACCTTGAAGTCGATGTCGATGCCGATCTCCTTGAAACTCTGCTGCAGGAATTCGTTCATCGGCAGCGACAGCATCTGGCCGGTGCCGCCCTGGGCGATGATGAAGGTGGCCTTGAGCGGCTTTGCCTTGGAGTAGCCGGCCTCTTCGACCAGTTTCCTGGCCGCAGCCAGATCGTATTTCAGCTCGAAGCTCGGTTTGCCGAACCACGGGCTCGACGGGTCGACCTGGCCCTTGGCGGGCTTTGCCAGACCGTTCATCAGGCCGACGACTTCGTCACGATTGATCGCGAGGTTCAGCGCCTTGCGCAGGCGGATGTCGGTCCAGGGCGAGCCCGGCAGCACGCTGAGATGATAATTCCAGACATGCGGCGTGACGTTGTCGACGATCTTCATGCCGGCCGCCTTCAGCTGCGGCACGGCATCCGGCGCCGGCGTCTCGATCAGGTCTACTTGGCCTGCGAGCAGTGCATTGGTGCGCGTCAGCGCTTCCGGCATCGGCACCAGCACGATCTTGTCGGCCTTCGGAATGCGCTTCTTGTTCCAGTAGTCCGGATTTTTCGTGAGCTCGGCGAGCTCGCGCGGCACGAGCTTGGTCAATTTGAACGGACCGGTGCCGGAGGGCTGGCTCGCGAACTTGTCCCAATCCTTGCCGAGCTTCTCGTATTGCGCCGGGCTCGAGACCAGGAACCACAGCATCTGATAGGGAAAGAAGGAATCGACCGTCTTGGTCGTGATCTCCACCGTGAAATCGTCGATCTTGGCGTAGCTCGCGACCGAAGGCAGGCGGGTCTTCACCTGCGCGCTCTGCCGCTTGTCGAATTGCGGCGCCTTGTCGTTGAGCACCTTGTCCAGATTCCAGATCACCGCGTCGGCATTGAACTCGCTGCCGTCGTGAAACGTCACGCCTTTGCGCAAAGCAAACCGCCATTTGGTCTTGTCGGCATCGTCGACCTTCCACTCGGTGGCGAGGCCCGGCACCAGCTTGCCGGGGCGGTCGGCGACGTCCATCTCCCAGGCGACCAGCGGATCGTAGATCGTGTACGCCGTGAACTGATAGGCGCCGGCGCCGCGATCGGGCTGGCCCGTCGTCAGCGGGATGTCCGCCATCGAGATGCCGTAGCGCACCACCGTTTCGGCGCGCGCCGGGATCGCGGATAACGCCAGCGCAAGCACGGCGAGACAGGTCGATAGTCGGATACGCATGGCCCAAGGCTCCCAGGAGATTTCAGGGCCAAACCTGCAATCTTGATGCCAGAATAGGCAGAACGGTGCCTTTGCCGACACGTGATCACACAGACTTGTCGTCGCAGGGGCAATTTGCAGAAAAAGTTTCCCCATTGGCATAGCCATTGCATACGTTTGCATCAAAATTAGTCATTGAAAGCCGGAAGAGGACTGAGACGATGCTTATGAAGACAACCACCCGCGCGGCGCTGATTGCTGCGCTGGCTCTGACGAGTGCGGCCGTGTGGCCGCACGTGGCCAGTGCCGACACCGTGCTGCGCATCGGCATGACCGCTGCCGATATTCCGCGCACATTGGGCCAGCCCGATCAGGGTTTTGAAGGCAACCGCTTCACCGGCCTCACCATGTACGACGCGCTCACGGGCTGGGACCTGTCCTCGGCCGACAAGGCGAGCGTGGTGATTCCGGGCCTTGCGACCGAGTGGAAGGTCGACGATGCCGACAAGACCAAGTGGGTCTTCAAGCTGCGCCCCGGCGTCACCTTCCATGACGGCTCGCCGTTCAATGCCGATGCCGTGGTGTGGAACGTCGAGAAGGTGCTGAAGCAGGACGCGCCGCAGTTCGACGCCAGCCAGGTCGGCGTCACCGCGTCGCGCATGCCGACGCTGGCCTCCGCCAAGAAGATCGACGACATGACGGTCGAGCTCACCACCAAGGAGCCCGACAGCTTCCTGCCGATCAACCTCACCAATTTGTTCATGGCGAGCCCGGCGAAGTGGCAGCATTTCTACGACAAGGCGGAAGGCGCCGACGCCAAGGCGAAGTCGCAGGCTGCATGGACCGCGTTCGCCAAGGACGCCGCGGGCACCGGCCCGTGGAAGATGGCGAGCTTCACCCCGCGCGAGCGGCTCGAGCTGGTGAAGAACGCAAGCTACTGGAACAAGGATCGCGTGCCCAAGGTCGACAAGATGGTGCTGTTGCCGATGCCGGAGGCGAACGCGCGCACCGCGGCGCTGCTCTCGGGGCAGGTCGATTGGGTCGAGGCGCCGGCGCCGGACGCGCTGCCCGAGCTCAAGCAGCGCGGCTTCAAGCTCTATGCCAATGAGCAGCCGCATGTCTGGCCGTGGCAGTTCTCGCGCGTCGAGGGCTCGCCCTGGAACGACATTCGCGTCCGCAAGGCCGCTAACCTCTGCGTCGATCGCGAAGGTCTCAAGGACGGCCTGCTCGCGGGCCTGATGGTGCCGGCGACCGGCACATTCGAGCCCGGCCATCCCTGGCGGGGCAAGCCGACCTTCGAGATCAAGTACGACAAGGCGGCTGCGCAAAAGCTGATGCAGGAGGCCGGCTTCGGTCCGTCAAAGAAGCTGACGGTGAAGATCCAGACGTCTGCGTCGGGCTCGGGCCAGATGCAGCCGCTGCCGATGAACGAATATCTCCAGCAGGCGCTCGCCGAGTGCTACTTTGATGTGAAGCTCGACGTCATCGAGTGGAACACGCTGTTCACCAACTGGCGCCGCGGCGCCAAGGATCCCAGCGCCAACGGCTCGAACGCGACCAACGTCACCTATGCGGCGATGGACCCGTTCTTCGCGCTGGTGCGCTTCCTGCAGTCGGGCATGGCGCCGCCGGTCTCGAACAATTGGGGCTTCATCAACGAGCCCAAGTTCGACGATCTCGTGAAGAAGGCACGCCAGACCTTCGACCCCGCCGCGCGTGACGCAGCCCTCGCCGAACTGCACGCGGCCTCCGTCGACGATGCAGCCTTCCTCTACGTCGCCCACGACGTCGGCCCCCGCGCCATCAGCCCGAAGGTAACGGGCGTCGTGCAGCCGAAGAGCTGGTTCATCGACTTCTCGCTGGTGTCGATGCAGTAGTGAGCTGCTAGCAGCGTACTCGCTGCACCCTCTCCCCTTGTGGGAGAGGGTGGCTTCGCTTTAGCGAAGCCGGGTGAGGGGTCTCTCTCCGCGAGTGACCCTCTCTCTTATTCGATAATGCTTTATCCGCGGATAGATACCCCTCATCCGGCGCCGTAGCCGAAGCTTCGCTTCGGCGTCGTACTTAGAAACGGCCGCCGAAGGCGGCCTATGCCACCTTCTCCCACAAGGGGAGAAGGAAGAAAGAAGACCAGTGCTCGCCTATATCGCTCGCCGCATCGTCTATGTCATCCCGATCGTCATCAGCGTGGCGCTGGTGTGCTTTCTGCTCGTGCACATCACGCCGGGCGATCCGCTGGTTGCCGTGCTGCCGGCCGACGCCTCGCAGGAACTCGCGGCGCAGCTCCGCGCTGCCTACGGCTTCGACCGCCCGCTGCCGGTGCAGTTCGGCCTGTGGCTGCTTCGCGCCCTTCACGGCGATCTCGGCAATTCCATTGCCACGGGGCGCCCGGTGCTCGCCGAGGTCATGCGCGCGGTCAGCAACACCGTCACGCTCGCGATCGCGGCCGCCATCATCGGCTTCACGATGGGCATCCTGCTCGGCCTGATCGCCGGCTATTTCCGCGAGACCTGGATCGACAAGGTCGCGACCTCCTTCGCCATCGCCGGCGTCTCCGTGCCGCATTACTGGCTCGGCATGGTGCTCGTCATCATCTTCTCGGTGCAGCTGAACTGGCTGCCCGCGGTCGGCGCCGGGCCGAACGGCTCCAACTCCTGGGCCTGGGACTGGGCGCACCTGAAATATCTGGTGTTGCCGGCGATCACGACATCGGTGATCCCGATGGGCATCGTCACCCGCACGGTGCGTGCACTCACCGGTGACATCCTCAGCCAGGACTTTGTCGAGGCGCTGCGTGCAAAAGGCCTGCACGAAACCGGCGTGTTTCGCCACGTCATCAAGAATGCCGCGCCCACCGCGCTCGCGGTGATGGGGCTTCAGCTCGGCTACATGCTCGGCGGCTCGATCCTGATCGAGACCGTGTTCTCCTGGCCTGGTTCGGGCTTCCTGCTCAATTCGGCGATCTTCCAGCGCGACCTGCCGCTGCTGCAGGGCACGATCCTGATCCTGGCGCTGTTCTTCGTCTTCCTCAATCTGCTGGTCGACATCGCGCAAGCCGCGATCGACCCGCGCATCAAGCGGGGCTAGCCGATGAGCGAGCTTCCGTTGTCCGCGACCGCCGATGCCGCGCTGCAGGCCGCGCCCGCGACCAAGGCGCGCGGCTATTGGGCGACTGTCGGCCGCCGCATCCGGCGTGACAAGGTCAGCATGGCCTGCGCGCTGGTGCTGCTGCTGATCTTCCTGTCCGCGGTGCTCGCGCCGTGGCTCGGACTTGAAGATCCCTACAAGGGCTCGATGATCCGCCGCCTGCGCCACATCGGCACGGTCGGCTACCCGCTCGGCACCGACGAGCTCGGCCGCGACATGCTGGCGCGGCTGATCTACGGCGGGCGGCTGTCGCTGGTCATCGGCATCCTGCCCGTGATCCTCGCCTTCTGCATCGGCACCTCGCTCGGCCTCGTCGCCGGCTATGTCGGCGGCAAGCTCAACACCGCGATCATGCGCACGATCGACGTGTTCTACGCCTTTCCCTCCGTGCTGCTCGCGATCGCGATCTCCGGCGCGCTCGGTGCCGGCATCCTCAACTCCATCGTGTCGCTGACCGTCGTGTTCGTGCCGCAGATCACCCGCGTCGCCGAGAGCGTCACCACCGGCGTGCGCAACATGGATTTCGTCGAGGCCGCGCGCGCCTCCGGCGCGGGGCCCTTCACCATCATGCGGGTGCACATCCTCGGCAACGTGCTGGGCGCGATCTTCGTCTATGCGACCAGTCTCATTTCGGTTTCGATGATTTTGGCCGCCGGTCTTTCCTTCCTCGGCCTCGGCACAAAACCGCCGGAGCCGGAATGGGGACTGATGCTGAACACGCTCCGCACCGCGATCTACGTCAATCCGTGGGTCGCGGCATTGCCGGGCGCGATGATCTTCGCGGTCTCGATCTGCTTCAACCTGCTCTCGGACGGCCTGCGCAGCGCCATGGACATCAGGAACTAGGCCATGAGCGAGAGCAACACATCCGTTGAAATGCTGGAGCCGGTCGAAGACCGCGGCGGCGTCGCGCAGCCGCTGCTCCAGGTCAACGGCCTGACCAAGCATTTCCCCGTTCGCGGCGGATTGTTCGCCGCGAAACGCACGGTGCGCGCGGTGGACGACGTCTCCTTCTCGGTCGCGAAGGGGGAGACGGTCGGCATCGTCGGCGAATCCGGTTGCGGCAAGTCGACCACCGCGCGGTTGCTGATGCATCTGATGCCGCGCGATACCGGCGACATCATCTATGACGGCATGACCGTCGGCCAGTCGCTGTCGTTGCGCGAGCTGCGCCGCGGCATGCAGATGGTGTTCCAGGACTCCTACGCCTCGCTCAATCCGCGCCTGACGATCGAGGAATCGATCGCGTTCGGCCCGAAAGTGCACGGCATGGCCGATGGTACGGCGCGGGCGCTGGCGCGCGAGTTGCTCGGCAAGGTCGGCCTGCGGCCGGAAAACTTCGCCAACCGCTATCCGCACGAGATTTCCGGTGGCCAGCGCCAGCGCGTCAACATCGCGCGTGCGCTGGCGCTGTCGCCGCGGCTCGTAATTCTCGATGAAGCCGTCTCTGCGCTCGACAAATCCGTCGAGGCGCAGGTGCTGAATCTACTCGCCGATCTCAAGCGCGAGTTTGGTCTGACCTATCTCTTCATCAGCCATGATCTCAACGTCGTGCGCTATATCAGCGACCGCGTGCTGGTGATGTATCTCGGCGAGGTCGTCGAGCTCGGACCGGTGGATCAGGTCTGGGACAATCCTGCGCATCCTTATACGCGTGCGCTCCTTGCTGCGATGCCGTCCTCGGATCCCGATCGTCGCACCGAGAAGCCGCCGATCACCGGCGACCCGCCCAATCCGATCGACCCGCCGCCGGGCTGCCGCTTCCACACCCGTTGCCCGTTCGCGGAGCCGCTCTGCGCAAATGCAGCACCAAAGCTCACCGCGCTCGATAGAATGGGCCACGAGGCCGCGTGCTACATGGCGATACCGGGATCAGGCCATAGCCGCGCGCCCAGGGAGGAAACCGCATGACGAGACCGACACCGAAAGAGATCAAGCCGATCGCGCAAGTCGCCGGCGTCCCGGTCGACGATGAAATCGCGACGCGTATCTCCAATTCCATCGGACCGGCCTTCGAAGGCTTTGCGGCCATCGCCGGCACGCTGCCGTTCGACCTCGAGCCCGCGCTCTATCCGATCGCGCAGACGCAGAAGGTGTCGAAATGAGCCGTGAGCCTGCATT
The DNA here is from genome assembly GCF_059512345.1 of Bradyrhizobium sp. Unk1. NCBI lineage: Bacteria > Pseudomonadati > Pseudomonadota > Alphaproteobacteria > Hyphomicrobiales > Nitrobacteraceae > Bradyrhizobium > Bradyrhizobium sp. Unk1. The sequence goes on along the minus strand of NZ_JCAMOP010000017.1, from coordinate 10,213 downwards.
GATGACGCTCACCGAGGTCGCGCGCGCGATCGCGATGAAGCAGGTGTCCTCGCATGAGGTAACGCGCGCGCTGTTGCACCGCATCGCACAGTGGCAGCCGCATCTGAACGCTTTCATGTCGGTTGAAGCCGAGTCCGCGTTGAAGGCTGCCGAGGCAGCCGATGCCGAGCTTGCCAAGGGCAATGTCCGCGGTCCGCTGCACGGCGTGCCGCTCGCGCACAAGGACATGTATTACGACGCAGGCCACGTCTCGACTTGCGGCTCGCTGATCCGCCGCGATTTCGTGCCGACCGTCACGTCCACGGCCTTGCAGCGGCTGAAGGACGCCGGGCAGGTCCGCCTCGGCACGCTGCATCTGGCCGAATTCGCCTATGGCCCGACCGGCCACAACGCCCATTACGGTCCGGTGCGCAATCCCTGGAACGTCGCGCATATCACCGGCGGCTCCTCGTCGGGCTCCGGCTCGTCGGTCGCGGCGCGCCTGACTTTCGCGGCGCTCGGCTCCGACACCGGCGGTTCGATCCGCATGCCCGCGCATTTCTGCGGCGTCACCGGATTGAAAACCACCGTCGGCCGCGTCAGCCGCGCCGGCGCGATGCCGCTGTCGCAATCGCTCGACACGGTCGGTCCGCTCGCCCGCACCGCCGAGGATTGTGCACTGCTGCTGGCGCTGATGGCCGGTCCCGATCCCGCGGATTCGACCTGCAGCCACGAGCCGCTGTCCGACTATGTCGGCGCCACCAAGGGTTCGCTCAAGGGCCTGAAAATCGGCGTGCCCGCCTCCTTCTATGTCGACGATCTCGACGGCGAGGTCGCGCGCGTGCTGGACGAGACCATCGCGGTGCTCAAGCGCGAGGGCGCCGACATCGTCACGGTCGAGCTGCCGGACCAGCGGCAATTGTCTGTGGCAAGCCAGCTCGTGCTCGCGGCCGAAGCGGCCGCCTTCCACAAGCGCTGGATGATCGAGCGTCCGCAGGACTACGGCCCGCAGGTCCTGATGCGGCTTCAGAACGGTCTCGCCGTTCCCGCCATCACCTATCTCGAAGCCATGCGCTGGCGTGGTCCGGCACTCGCCGCCCACAATGCAGCCACGGCTGGTGTTGACGCGATCATCGCGCCGGCATCGCCGGTGCCGGCGCCGACGATCGAGGAGAGCGACGTCGGCGGCGGCCCGAACGCGCCGGCGATGGTGCAGCGACTGACGCTGTTCACCCGCCCGGTGAATTTCCTCGGCCTGCCGTCGCTCACCATTCCCTCCGGCTTCACCAAAAGCGGCCTGCCGGTTGGCATGCAGCTGATCGGCCGCTCCTTCGATGAAGCGACCTTGCTCACCATCGGCGCCGCCTTCCAGTGCGTCACCGACTACCACGACCGGGTACCCAAACTGCCGTCATGACAAAGCTCGTCGACATCTCAGGCCTCAACATCCGCTTCACCGGGGAGCGCACGGTCTATGCCGTGAACGATCTCAGTCTCTCGCTCGGTGACGGCGAGGTGCTGGGCCTGCTCGGCGAGTCCGGTTCCGGCAAGAGCGTGACCCTGCGTGCGCTGATGCGGCTGCTGCCGAAGAAGCGCACGCAGATCACGGGCAAGGTCAACGTGATGGGCCGCGACGTGCTCGCCATGAACGACGAGGAGCTGTCGTCGTTTCGCGGCCAGACCGTGTCGATGATCTTTCAGGAGCCCGCGCTCGCGCTCGATCCGGTCTACACCATCGGCGCGCAGATCGCCGAAAGCGTCGTGCGCCACGAAGGCAAGAGCCTTGCGGAAGGGCGGGCGAGGGCGCTCGAAATGCTCGAGGTCGTGCGCATTCCCTCCGCAAAACGCAGGCTCGATGCCTATCCGCACGAGATGTCCGGCGGCATGCGCCAGCGCGCGATGATTGCCCTGGCGCTCGCCTGCCGTCCGAAGATTTTGCTGGCGGACGAGCCGACCACCGCGCTCGATGCCACCGTGCAGATCCAGATCCTGCTGCTGCTGCGCGAGCTTCAGCGCGAGTTCGGCATGTCCGTCATCTTCGTCACCCACGACATCGGCGTTGCGATCGAGATCTGCGACCGTGTCGCGGTGATGTATGCCGGCCAGATCGTCGAGCAGGGGACGCTCCGCGACATCGTCCGCACGCCGGTGCACCCCTACGCCAAGGGCCTGCTCGCCTCCACCATCCACGGCGCCAAGCGGGGCGCCCGGCTGGAGACCATCCCCGGCACCCCGCCCCCGCTGGCCGAAAAGCCGAACAACTGCTCCTTCGCCCCCCGTTGTGCGGTCGCCCAGCCGCGGTGTCTGGAGCAATTGCCCGCGAATGTGGAGGTCGGACCGGGCCGAGCGGCGAGGTGCGTGCTGGCGGAGCCGGTGACGGCGTCATAGCACCAACGGTTCTCTTCGAAGCGAGCGTGGCGTCGATTTAACCCTGCCGGTGCGAGCTGAGGTGCAGCCCCGCGCACAACTGCGCTCCCTCCCCCCTTGCGGGGGAGGGCGGGGGAGAGGGGTGGCCACGAACTCAGACCTCGCCCGTGGCTGCCCCTCCCCCGCAAGGGGGGAGGGAATGAGAGAGCGGTGCGTCCCTCACTTCAAATCGCGCGCGACTTCAGAATCCCTCTACGACAACACCGACTTGTCACAGTTCACCTCGCACCACCCGCCAACTGCACCCCTACTGTGCATGGGGTTGTTTTCGACATTTTTGTTTCCATAGCCGCAACCGGATCTTGGGGAACAGCATTCAGACCCCATTCATCCCGGTTCCGGTTCCATGCCCCCGTTCATGGAGAGGGACTTCGACTTATGTACATTTCTGGCCAAGGCCTCATCGTCATCCTGTTCGTCGGCCTCGTCGCCGGCTGGCTCGCCGGCAAGGTGGTGCGCGGCAGCGGGTTCGGCATCATTGGCGACATCGTGATCGGCATCGCCGGCGCGTTTGTCGCAAGCTTCCTGTTCCCGAAGCTCGGCATCCATCTCGGCACCGGGCTCGTGTCCGAGATCATCTATTCCGCCATCGGCGCCATCATCCTGCTCCTGGTGGTGCGGCTGGTGCGTGGCGGCGGCCGGTTCTAGCGTCACATTGGCTCAGCGAGCCGGCACTTTTCGCCTCTCCCCCGCTGGGGAGAGGCCGCGATGTCTGCTATAAAAAGCCGCAAAGACTGTGAAATACCGGACTTGCGTGCGAGGTCGTCAGGGGTAGAGGTGGCCTATCAGGGACCTGGATTAATTCGACCGCGTTCGTCGCGGAGGAATACGATGTTAATCCGGGTCGCGTACCCCAGAACGACCTAGGAAATCAGGGGCGTTGCCCCTTACCCGAAAGAGATCAGACTGATGGCAGCCGTACCTGGCGTCCGCCGTTCAGAGCTCGGTGACGCCCTGCGTGCTTGTCGCACGGCGTTCGTCGGCGTGGGCTTGATGAGCTGCATGATCAACCTGCTCTATCTGACCGGGTCGATCTTCATGCTGGAGGTCTACGACCGGGTTCTGCCGAGCCGCAGCGTTCCGACTCTCGTCGGCCTGATCATCATCGCCAGCTTCCTCTATATGGCGCAGGGCGTGCTCGACATGATCCGAAACCGGATCCTGGGGCGGATCGGCACGGCGCTCGATGAAGCCCTCAACAAGCGCGTGTTCGACACGGTCGTGCGCCTGCCGCTCCTGGTCGGCAGTCGCAACGAGGGCCTGCAGCCGCTGCGCGACCTCGACAATGTCCGCTCCTTCCTCGGCGGCATGGGCCCGAGCGCGTTCTTCGACCTGCCCTGGCTGCCGCTCTATCTCGCCATCTGCTTCGCCTTCCACGTCATGATCGGCCTCACCGCTCTGGTCGGCGCCATCATCCTGGTCGGGCTGACGCTGGTCACCGAATTCATGTCCCGCCAGCCGGCGAAGGAGGCGATGGGCCTTGCCGCTCAGCGCAACGATCTCGCCGCCTCCAGCCGGCGCAACGCCGAAGTCATGGTGTCGATGGGCATGACCGGCCGGATGAACCAGCGCTGGAGCGAGGCCAACGAAAAATACCTCGACGGCAATCAGCGTGCGAGCGACGTCGCCGGCGGTCTCGGCGCGGTCGCAAAAGTGCTGCGCATGATGCTGCAATCGGCAGTGCTCGCGGTCGGCGCCTATCTCGTCATCCACCAGGAGGCGACCGCCGGCATCATCATCGCCGGCTCGATCCTCTCCGCCCGCGCGCTCGCGCCGGTCGATCTCGCCATCGCGCATTGGAAATCCTTTGTCGCGGCACGTCAGAGCTGGCAGCGCCTCACGCGTCTGCTGGAGCAGATGCCGGCGCAGGCGATGCCGACCCAGTTGCAGGCGCCCACCAGCCGGCTCTCGGTCGAGGGCATCGCCATGGTGCCGCCGGGCGATCAGCGCCTCATCGTGCAGGACGTCACCTTCGCGCTTGCCGCCGGCAATGGCCTCGGCGTGATCGGACCGAGCGGCTCCGGCAAATCGTCGCTGATCCGCGCGCTGGTCGGCGTCTGGCACCCGGTCCGTGGCAAGGTGCGGCTCGACGGCGCGGCGCTCGACCAGTGGGCCTCCGACATGCTCGGCCGCCACATCGGCTATCTGCCGCAGGACGTCGAATTGTTCGGCGGCACCATCGCGCAGAACATCGGCCGTTTCGATCCCGAGGCCACCTCTGACAGCATCATTTCCGCGGCGAAGGAAGCCGGCGTGCACGAGATGATCATCAAGATGCGCGAGGGCTACAACACGCAGGTCGGCGAACAGGGCACCGCGCTCTCCGCGGGCCAGGCGCAGCGCGTGGCGCTGGCGCGCGCGCTCTACGGCAACCCGTTCCTGATCGTGCTCGACGAGCCCAATTCCAATCTCGACACCGAGGGCGACGAGGCGCTGACCCGCGCCATCCGCGCGGCGCGCGAGCGCGGCGCCATCGTCATCGTGGTGGCGCACCGCCCGATCGGCGTCGAAGCGGTCGACCAGATCCTGGTGCTGCGCGACGGCCGCATGCAGGCCTTTGGGCCGAAGGAGCAGGTGCTTGCGCAGGTGCTTCAGCCGCGCGTGACGCCGCCGGCACCGATCAAGATCGTCAGCGAAGGCGGAGTGCCCAAATCATGAGCACGATGGCTATCGGCGGCGGAAAGCCCGCCGCGAAGAGGACCGTGCGGGATTCCATCAGGTTTCACCTGATGCTCGGACTGGCCATCGTGGCGGCCCTCGTCGTCGGCCTCGGTGGCTGGGCCTCGACGGTGCAGATCTCGGGGGCCCTGATCGCGCCGGGCCAGGTCGTGGTCGAATCCAACGTCAAGAAGGTGCAGCATCCGACCGGTGGCGTGGTCGGCGAGCTGCGCGCCCGCGACGGCGACGTGGTCAAGTCCGGCGACATCGTGGTACGGCTCGACGACACCGTCACCAAGGCGAACCTCGCCATCGTCACCAAGAATCTCGACGCCGCGCAGGCGCGCACGGCGCGGCTGCAGGCCGAGCAGCGCGGTGTCGACAAGATCGAGTTTCCGCAATCGCTGCTCGATCGCGGCAGCGATCCCGACGTCAAGAACCTGCTCTCCGCCGAAACCAAGCTGTTCGACGTCCGCGTCAACGGCCGCGCCGGGCAGAAGGCGCAGCTCCGCGAGCGTGTCCAACAGCTCAACGAGGAGATCGAAGGACTGTCCGCTCAGGAAAAGGCCAAGGACAGGGAGATCGTCCTGGTGCAGCAGGAGCTGGTCGGTGTCCGCGATCTCTATGAGAAGCACCTGGTGCAAATCTCGCGCCTGACCACGCTGGAGCGCGACAGCGCCCGCCTCAACGGCGAGCGCGCGCAATACATCGCCTCGCGCGCGCAGGCCAAGGGCAAGATCACCGAGACCGAGCTCCAGATCATCCAGGTCGACAAGGACATGGTGAGCGAGGTCTCGAAGGATCTGCGCGAGACCAACGACAAGATCGGTGAAATGATCGAGCGCAAGGTCGCCGCCGAAGACCAGCTCCGCCGCGTCGACATCCGTGCGCCGCAGGACGGCATGGTGCTGCAATCGACGGTGCATACCGTCGGCGGCGTCGTCACCGCCGGCGATGCCCTGATGCTGATCGTGCCGCAGGCGGACGACCTCCAGGTCGAGGCCAAGGTTAATCCTGTCGATATTGACAAGCTCCAGATCGGCCAGAAGACGCTGCTGCGCCTGTCCGCATTCAACCAGCGTACTACGCCAGAGCTCAACGGCGTCGTCAGCCGGGTTTCGCCCGACGTCACCACCGACCAGCGCACCGGCCAGAGCTACTATACCATCCGCGTGTCGATGTCCCCGGAAGAGGTCGCCAAGCTCGGCGACTCCAAGCTGATCCCCGGTATGCCGGCGGAAGCCTTCGTCCAGACCGGCGACCGCACCATGCTGTCCTATCTGATGAAGCCGCTGCACGACCAGCTGATGCGGGCCTTCCGCGAGAAGTGACGCGCGAAAGCGCGTCATCCCGGAGCGCGCTTAGCGCGCATCCGGGAACTCGGGCGACATACGCGATCTCGTAGGGTGGGCAAAGGCGCAACGCGCCGTGCCCACCGCTCTTCGTGTGATGGTCACGATGGTGGGCACGCTTCGCTTTGCCCACCCTACGGCTCATCGTTCTTTGCTATAGTTCGACTCAAGCCCAGCAACCCGGCGGTCGAACAATGCAATCCCCACCCTCCATCGCCACCGAAGCCTTTTCCGACGCGGCCGCGGCTGTCGCCCGCCTCGAGGAGATCTACGAGCGCAACACGAAATTCTTGCGTGACCGGTTCGAGGCCTATGTCAACGGCGAGGCGATCACCACGCGCGTGCGGGCCTTCTATCCCTTCGTCCGCGTCACCACTGCGACGTATGCGCGGCTGGATTCGCGTCTCTCCTACGGCTTTGTCGCAAGGCCCGGCGTGCATGAGACCAGCGTGACCAGGCCGGATCTGTTCCGGACTTATCTCACCGAGCAGATCGGATTGTTGATCCAGAACCACGGTGTGCCCGTCGAGGTCGGCGAGTCCAGCGAGCCGATCCCCGTCCACTTCGCCTACCGGCGGGACATCAACATCGAGGCAGCCATCACCACCAGCGAGAACTCGCCGGTGACGCGATCACTGCGCGATGCGTTCGACGTGCCTGATCTCGCCACCATGGATGATGCGATCGCCGACGGCACTTTCGAGCTCCAAGCGGGCGCGCCCGAGCCGCTGTCCCTGTTCCGGGCTGCTCGTGTCGATTATTCGCTGCGGCGGCTCTATCACTACACCGGCACCGACCCCGAGCATTTCCAGAACTTTGTCATTTTCACCAACTACCAGTTCTATGTCGATGCCTTCGCACAGCTCTGCCAGCAGCGGCTGCAATCCGGCGAAGCCGGCCTCGAAGCCTTCGTCGCGCCCGGCAATGTGATCACGCGCAGCGGCGGCGCAACCAGCGGGGTGGCACCTGCCCGCGCGCCGCAGATGCCGGCTTTCCATCTGGTCGCGCCTGGCTATCGCGGCATCACCCTGATCAACATCGGCACCGGCCCGTCGAACGCGCGCAACGTCACCGACCACGTCGCGGTGCTGCGCCCGCATGCCTGGCTGATGCTCGGCCATTGCGCAGGCCTGCGCAACACGCAGCGGCTCGGCGACTACGTGCTGGCCCACGGCTATGTGCGCGAGGACCACGTGCTCGACCGCGAGCTGCCGCTCTGGGTGCCGATCCCGGCACTGGCCGAGATGCAGGTCGCGCTCGAACAGGCGGTCGAGGACGTCACCGGCCTCGAAGGTTTCGAGCTGAAGCGCCTGATGCGCACGGGCACCGTCGCGAGCGTCGACAACCGCAACTGGGAGATCTCGGGGCCCGAGGTGATCCGCCGCATGTCGCAGTCGCGCGCGGTCGCGCTCGACATGGAATCGGCCGCGATCGCCGCCAACGGCTACCGCTTCCGCGTTCCCTACGGCACTCTGCTGTGCGTCTCCGACAAGCCGCTGCATGGCGAGATCAAGCTCGCGGGCATGGCCAGCGAATTCTACCGCCGCCGCGTCGGCCAGCATCTCGAGATCGGCCTGAAGGCGCTGGAGCGGCTCAAGCAGCAGGAATCGGAACGGCTGCATTCGCGAAAGCTGCGAAGCTTCGCCGAGGTCGCGTTCCAGTAAAGGACAACGGGACTGTCGTACGAACGCTGACGTCTCTGTGAGCGCAGCGTCCCGGAATATCGCTGCCGAGGCAGGGTTATCAATTCGTCCGGGGCCGCTTGAACAGGACAGGAGGCAGACATGATCACAGCGATGATCAGGCTCGTCACGCTCGGTACATTTGCGGCAGTGCTGTTGAGTTCGCCGGCCTTTGCCGCCGGCGGGGGCGGCGGGGGCGGTGGAGGCGGCATCAGCTCCACTGATCCCTATGCCGGAGCCTACGCGGATCAGAGGCTGCAGCCGCAGCCAGTCTACCCGAAGCGCTGGGGCACCAAGGCAACACACAAGGGCAGGAAGCCGAATAACCAGTCCAGTATCGGCGATCCCGCTTTCGCGGCCGGCTACCGCGTGGCTTATGACACCATCTACGAGCGCAACGACTATGCGACCGCGATCGCGCAATTAAAATCGCTCGGCCATGACGACCATCCGAACGTCGCCAACCTGATCGGCTATTCCTACCGCAAGCTCGGCGACTACGAGCAGTCGCAGGTCTGGTACGAGCGCGCGTTGAAGGTAGATCCGAACCACGTATTGACGTGGCAGTACTATGGACTGTGGCAGCTCGAGCGGGGTAACCGTGAGCAGGCGCTCTATCATCTCAGCCGGATTGCCGCCATCTGCGGGACGGATTGTGAGGAGTATCGATCGCTGGCCGCGGCACTCGACAAGCCGACCGGCACGGCGCTCGCCTACTGACGTTGGCGCCGGGCCGACCGATGGAAGCGCGCTGTTGATGAACATCGCATGACAGCGATGCCTCCTGGCGCGGATGGTGACAAAGCGTCAGATTTTCAGCATTGTCCCGTTCGGGGGCGCGAACGGGACAATTGGATGCCGCTGTCGCGCGACAGGATCATCGGCCACGACCTCGAACGGTTGGCCTTCCGCTTCACGATGATGCGTGAGGATGAGGTCGTGCATTGCCAGATCAGCGATGCCGCGATGGACGAGCTCGCGGGCATGCAGGGCACCGAGAGCAGCGCGCGCCAGGCGCAGTTCCTGTCCCTGCGTGAGACCATCGAGCGGCTCGCGTCGGATATCTATGACGAGGCACCGCGGGTCCAGGGATATGTGGTGCGGATCTTCATGCGGCATCTGGGGAGGTAGTGTCGACAAGCCTCCCGCTGTCATGCCCCGCGAAGTGTTTAGCCCGGACAGATCACTGACGGGTGTTCGGAGACATAGCTGACACATCAACATTGGCTGGATTGGTCCGATTCGGGAGGCCGTCCATGCCTTGGAGTGAGGTGTCAGTGATGGATCAGCGCCACGAGTTTGTGCGGCTGGCTTTGCAAGAGGGCGCCAACCGGCGCGAACTGTGCCGTCGGTTCAACATCAGTCCTGACGTCGGCTACAAGTGGATGGCGCGCTGGCAGGCCGGCGATCGGGAGCTGACCGACCGCTCCCGGCGCCCGCATGCGATGCCCAAGCGGAGTGAGGCTGCGGTCGAGGCAGAAGTCCTGGCTGTACGCGACAAGCATCCGGCTTGGGGAGCGCGGAAGATTGCCCATTGCCTGAAGCGGGGCGGGCAGACGGTGCCTGTGCCATCAACGGTGCACCAGATCCTGTGTCGGAACGGCCGGGTCAAACCGAGCGAGAATGCACCGCCCAATCCGGGCCACCGGTTCGAGAAGGAAGCTCCCAACCTGCTGTGGCAGATGGACTTCAAGGGTCACCTGCCGCTCGCCAATGGGACGCGGTGCCATCCGCTAACGATCGTCGACGATCACTCGCGCTACGTGCTGTGCCTGAAGGCCTGTGCCGACGAGCAGCGTCTCACCGTGCAGGATCATCTGACGGCGACGTTCCGCTGCTATGGCCTGCCGGAGGCCTTCTACACCGACAATGGCTCGCCCTGGGGCGATACGTCCGGCGTTCGTTGGACCGGACTGAAGGTGTGGCTGCTCAAGCTTGGCGTCAGGGTGGTGCACGCCAGGCCGTGCCACCCGCAGGCCCGCGGCAAGAACGAACGCTTCCATCGCACCCTGAAGGCCGAGGTGTTTGCAATGCGCCGCTTCCGAACTCTCCCGGAAGTCCAGCGCGCCTTCGACGCCTGGCGGCCGGTCTACAATCTGGAGCGGCCTCACCAAG